>CANRHI010000132.1 GCA_947630365.1 uncultured Clostridia bacterium | reverse complement strand
AAATTGATATAAAACTCGCAGAACTCGCGTGTAAATTGCCTGTTTCCCCGTGCTATAATGGTATCATCAAAAAATAACGCTCACACACGATTGTCTTTCCAACGGACTTTCCCCGCTTCGGCGGGGGAGGTTCGCGGGGAGGGGAACCGATACAGAACGTCAAGCCGAGAGGCGTGGCGTTTTTTCATACGGAGGAAGTATGCAGATCGTTTACGTCAAGGTCACTGACTTAAAACCTTATAAGCACAACCCCCGCAAGAACGACAACGCGGTCGACGCGGTGGCAAAGAGCATCAAGGAGTTCGGCTTCAAGGTTCCCATAATCATCGACAAGGACGGTGAAATCGTCGCGGGGCACACGCGCCTCAAAGCGGCTGTGAAGCTCGGGCTCGAAGATGTGCCGTGCATCGTGGCGGACGACCTCACGCCCGAACAGGTACGAGCCTTCCGTCTCGTCGACAACAAGACCGCAGAGCTCTCCGAGTGGGATATGGAGCTCCTCATCGGCGAGCTCGAAGATTTAGACCTCGCTGAGTTCAATCTTGACTGGGGCATAGACCAAGATGAAATCGACGCCGAGGAGAAGGCGGACGCCGCAGACGAACAGCTCGCCGTCGACACACTTCCAGACAGCCGCGTCATCGGATTCTCTGTCTCGGCGTTCGGCACGAAGTCTGAATGCTTCGTGGAGGTCCAGCTCGAACCCGACAAGGCGGAGCGCCTCCTCGAATATATCCAAATCAACGGCGCCGAAAAGGTTGCGGAGCTCATCAAAGGAGCGATAGACGATGCAGTATGACGTCACGGAGCGCGTGCGGGATGCGCGGGCATACTTCGACCGCCTTCTCGACGAGCGCATCGCAAAAATAGCGGAGCTCTCGGGTGTTCCCCGGGAGTGCTTCATCAAAATCAACCCCGCCGATTTCTTGGAGAAGAACAAATACCAGCTCATCCGCAGCTACGAGTATCAAGACCTCGGGCGGTGGATAGCAGCAAACAAGAAGGACGACCGCACCTTCCTCATCTCTCCCTGCGACGCTATCGTGGAGACTGCGGCGCAATGCTCCTACAAGGCGAACGTCGAAATATGGCGGACGCTCCGCGCCTCGAAGTGCGAGTGCGTTCCCGTCCCCAGCGAGCTGGCGCTCGACTTCTTCATCCGCAACCATAGGCAGAGCCTTCCGCCTGTGCGGCGGACTGCGGTGTGCTATGGGCTCTCCTACAAGCGGGAGCTCGTCGCTGTGATGCTCTACGATATTACCAATGGGGCGGTGCGCGGCGGCAAGACGAACTACGAGCTTCTCCGCCTCTCAATCGCGAAGGGGACGAAGATACAAGGCGGCGCGAGCAAATTGCAGGCGGCGTGCGAGGCGACCCTGCGGCAAATGGGAATTGACGAGATATACAGCTACTCCAACGCCACGATAAATTCTGGCGCGGTGTATGGGAAGCTCGGCTTCGCCTGCAAGGGCATGGAGGCGGGGCAGCCCTTCGTCATCCTGCGGAATAATCAAATCACACGGCTCATCAACCTGTTTCCTATCTCAACGGACAAGAAGCTCGCGGAGAGGAGCTGGCTCAAATGCCACATAGGAGGGAACAAGACGTGGGTCAAGAGGATAGGAGGTACAAAGTGAACGACGAGAATTTGGTGCCGCAAGCCCACGTGATAACCGTGGAGGAAGCGTCGAAAGGCGGGAGGGCAAGCGGCGAGGCGCGGCGGGCGAAGAAAACGGCGCGGCAAATCGCTGAAATGCTCGATTCCCTCGCGGTCACGGGGAAGAACAAAGAGCTGCTCGACCAGCTCGGAATACCCGATGACGACAAGACACAGCAAACCGTGCGGCTCCTCGCCTTGCACAAGAAGGCAATCACGGGAGACGTGCGGGCTATTCGGTTATGGCTCGAAATCACGGGCGAGGCGCCCACACAGAAGGTGGAGGTATATGCCGCAGACGACAAGACCCGTGAAGCATACGAGCGGGCGGCGGCGGCAATCAGAGGAAGCGGCAAGAAGAAGTGAGGGCTGACCTATGACATTCGACCAAGTGATTTGGACGCCGAAGATGCGGGCGATTTTTTCGGACACTGCTCCCGTCATCCACTTGTGCGGGAGCATGGGAACGTCCAAGACGCTGGTGGCGGGGCTCCTCTTCTTCGACCGTATCATGAACGCGCCCGCCAACGTCAACCAGTTCGCTATCATCGGCGTCTCCTCGGTGCTCGTCAAGAGGAACTTCGTGGATAAGGCAGACAGCCTTCACAATATCCACAGGGGGCTCTGCACGGAGTTCTCCGACGGGGACAAGGACGCGGCGGGGTCACACTTTTGTATCAAGGGAAAGACGGGGAAGAAAATCGTCTACATCGCAGGGGCAGACAACAAATCGAGTTACACCAACATTCTTTCCCTTGACCTCGGAGGCATCCTCCTCGACGAGCTGTCTGTCCTGCATCCCGACGTGTGGCGCGAGGCATACGGGCGCGTTCAGCGTCTCGCTTACCC
>CANRHI010000131.1 GCA_947630365.1 uncultured Clostridia bacterium | reverse complement strand
CATAAACTATATCACATGGAGCGCCTTGTTCGCTATCTTTTTCTATTCCTTTGTCTCACATCTATTGTAATCCTACAGAATGGGATTTTTCTCGCGGAAGAAAAGAGGGCGGTTTGATGGGAGGAATGCGGTGCCCCTTCTCCTGCGGCCTTTTGCCGTAGTGCCCCTCCCCCTGTGTCCCCCACCCCAAAGGGGAGGGGGATAAAATTGCGATGCTGCTTGCCCACCCCTTGGAGGGGTGGGTGCCCCGTAAGGGGCGGAAGGGGTGTTGCGTACCCGGAAGGACACCCCTTCAGCCGCGCAAGGTCAGCGCGTCAGCTCCCCCTCAAGGGGGCGCCAAGGGGCGTAGTGGGATCCCCCTCCCCGCTTCGGCGGGGAGGGGGACGCAGGGGGAGGGGAAGGTAGCGCTGGACGGCATGCGATTCTCCTTCTTCAGAAAAAATATATCAAAAACATTCAAGCGAATTGAAAAAAGACGACCTTCAAAAAATTTTTCCGAAAAAATATAAAATATTGTGCACAAATTTCTTGACATCGTCGGGGGAGGTGACTATACTATTCCCAAATATGTCATTTTGTGTACATTTCTGTGCGTAAATGACGAAATCATGAAAAAAGAGGAAGAAAGTGGTATGAAAAAGCATTTTCTGCGCCTTTTTGCGGGGCTTGCGGCGTGCCTGACGCTCTGCGCGTTCGCTGCTTGCGACGACGAGCCCGCGGCGGAGGAGCCCGCGGACGAAGGCGTTTTCGAGCCCCCTGCGCCGACTTACCGCGTGACCTATGCGGACGGCACGGAGGAAGCCGTCATTCTCGTTCCGACGGACGGCGCGGAGTACCGGGAAGGGGATACGGTCACCGTGCTCGAGGGGATCGAATACGCGGGGCACACGTTCGAGGGCTGGAGCGACGGAACAAGGCTCTTTTCGCCCGCCGAGACCTTTCAGATGCCCGCGGCAAACGTCCTTCTCACCGCAATGTGGCAGGAGATCGCCCCGCCCGCCGTGCAAAAGTACCATGTCACTCTTGAATATTTGCAACATGCCGGTGTGCATGTTTCGCTCTCTCCCGCCCTCCCGTCCGACGGCATGGTAGAGAAAGGCAGCGTTCTCGCCCTCTCCGTTACCGTCGATGAGGGCGTTTCTTTCGCCGTCGAAAGGGTGACGGCGAACGGGGAAGCGCTCACCGCAGCCCAAGACGGGAGCTATTCCATCGAAATCAATTCCGAGACGACGATCTCGGTCACCTTCCGGGATACCACGCCGCCTCCTCCCGTGACGCACACCGTGCACTTCGAGCCCGGCGACCACGCGGCGGAGGACGCCGAAGCGTTCGATGTGACCGTGAGCGAGACAGACGGCTTCCTCACCGCCCTTCCCGCGGCGCCCGCGGCGGAGACGGGGTACCGCTTCCTCGGCTGGCGGGTGGGGGAAGCGCTCCACGAGCCCGAAGAAGAGCTCTCCTTCGCGGCGGACGCGACCGTGACGGCGGAGTGGGAATTCGCCCTCGGCGGGACATGGTGGGAGGCGCGCCCCTCGGGCGAGGACGACGACACCATTGTGACCGTCGTCGAGGCGAAGGAAGAGGGCGTTCTCGGCTACCTCATCTACGACACGCTGTACGATTCGGATAGGAAAGATATACAAAGCCGCCTCGCGGTGGCGGCGAGCATTTTCGCGGAAAAGGGCGAAGTTTGTGCCGACCCCGAGAGCCTGCTTCTCTCGGCGTTCGACTGCGAAAAGCTCACGGTTTCGCTCGACGAAGAGGGCAGGCTCCTCCTCACGCCCTTCGGCGGCTATGCGAACGGGGAGAGCGACGCGATGGCATTCCTCTGCCACGGCGAAGTCCCCGCGTCGGAGAAGATGGCTTCGGGCGCTTGGAACGCTTTCGATATCGGCTCGGGCGTTTTTGGGGGTACCATGTCCGTCTCTTCCTCGCAGGAAAGCGTTCAGGTGCGCATAGACGGCGGGGATGAAGAGTACGGCATGCTCTACCTCGGGAGCTACATCGCGCTCTGCAAAGATTCCGTCCTCGGCATGGTCATAATACGGGACGAAACCCTCGGCTACACCTGTTTCGACTTCGAGAGCAACCTCCTCCTCGAGACGGACGCGCCCGTCACCCTCACCCTTGCGGACGGCGAGGAGCGGGAGGAATACAAGTACCGCAAGGGGACCGAGTTCGAGCTCCCGGCAGGAAAGGGCGGCGAGCGGCCGTTTGCGGGCTGGCAGAAGGGGGAGGAGACCCTGCCCGCGGGCGCGCACATCGTTTTGAACGAAAACCTCACCCTCACCGCGGTGTACGAGAGCTTCCCGTTGGAGGGCGTTTGGGAGATGAACGAAGGCGGCGAGCGCTACTTGCTCACCGTTGCTTGGAGCGGGCTCGATGGCTGCGACGCCGTTTGCATTCTCGACAACGAGAGTGGGGACGGCAGCTACCGCTACTGCATGTCGGGCTACCTCGTGACGGAGGGGGACGAGATCGTGATGGACCTGTGGGCGCTCACATACTCCCGCCGCTCCATCCGCGCCTCCCTCGAAAGCGGAAATTTGAAGCTGCACTGCGAGGACCCGAAGGAGCCCTTCGACCTCGTGTTCACCCCCTCCGAAGTCACCCTTCCCGAGGCGCAGCCCATGGCGGGGGAGTACTATATTTATAATGTATCGGGCGAGAACACGCCGCTCGCGTTCGAGGAGAAGGCGAGCGGCGTGTTCTCGCCCGATA
>CANRHI010000130.1 GCA_947630365.1 uncultured Clostridia bacterium | reverse complement strand
CTACGCTACTTCGCGCTACGCGCTCGTGCCGCCCTTGGAATACAATAGAAGCTCGGGCGGGGCAGAATGACGCGGGAACCTCCCCCTGTGTCCCCCTCCTTAAAAAGGAAGGGGATTTTGTTTGAAGGTCTTGCTCCTAAAAAAGGAAGGAGATTTTGTTTGTGTCTCTCTCTGTGCCCGCTCCCTTGGCTCCCCTCATATAGGGGCGCCAAGGGAGGAATCCCCCTCCCTTTTGGGGAGGGGGACGCAGGGGGAGGGGAATAATGCCACGGGCCTCGGCCCCCCTCGCAAAGAATACAACATACAAAAACGGACGGGAGCCTCCCGTCCGTTTTTCTTTCGCCCACTCACACGCCTGTAAACATCAACTGGCGCAACCGGTGCACGTCTGTGGCGAGGGAGCCGCTGCTCTCGTTCGCCTTTTCAAGGAGCGCATTGTTCATCTCCGCCGTTGCGGTCATCTTCGAAAGATAGCCGTTCATTCCGGCGATGCGGGCGTTTGTCTCCCACGTCGCTTGCGTTGCCTCGGCGATGCGGGCATTGGTCTCGTGCAAGGCGGTTGTGATGCGGGAAGTGCTCGATTCGAGTTGTTGCGAAAGGTTATAAAAACAATGCTCCATTTGCGCCTGTAAGTCGCCCAAGCCCCGTCGAATGGTAACGGAAATTTTCTCCGCCGCAGATGCGATCGCCTCTTCGAGCCTCTCAACTTGAAGTTCGCGGTCGCACAATTGCAATGCCTCCCGCAAATCGCGCGCACGTCCTGTCTCCATGGCATAGATGATATAGTCGATATTTTGCCAGTCGCGCGGGTCGAGCACCCTTGCAAACTGCTGCTCCAGCGCAGAGTAGAGCACGTTTCCCGCGAAAACATGCACGCTCCTTTTTGCTTCTTCCTGCATGATCATCTGATAATCGGGGGTCTCGACCTCCGCGGAAAGCATGGCCGACGCCGCCTCGACGCTCCGCTTCTCCCGCTCCCATTCCGCTTTTCCGGCTTCGGCACCGGTGCGCAAATCGGCGATACGCTGTTTTGCTTCTTCAAGAGCTTTTTTCTCCTTGAAAAATTTCATTAAAAAGATAACGGAAAACACGAGAAAGACGACCCCGAGGGCCCCGCCGACAATGAGCCCGAGGAGAACAAATATCGCATAATCGTGCGCCGCTTTTTCCGTCCACATTCCAAAGACCTTTTCTTCAAAGGCGCTTCCGCCTTGGGCGGGACTTTCAAACAATCCAAATCCGCCGATCGTGAGCCATGCGACAAGCGCAACCGCACCAAGGAACAAGACAAACATGAGAAGGAAGAGCAGAAAACAACGCACTATGTCCATTCGATAATAGCGCAATCGAATTTTCTGTGCTTCCGATTCCTTGTCTTTGATTTCTTTTTCCATGTTTTGAAGCCGTGTTCGGCGTTCCGCCAAGTCTCGTTTCGCCGCACGATGCGCATCATACTCCTGTTGCATTTTCCCACCGATTTCTTTGACCGTTTCACGAAACAAGTCGCCCTCCTTGGAGATGACCGACATTCCCGCGCGGATGGCATACAAATCGGCGACGATCCCCTCATTGTTTTTCTCCACTTCCCATTCCTCCTTTTTTTCCTTTAATTATAACCCCCCCCATTTTTTGTCAAGTAATTTCGAGGGACGGCGCGCATTCAGGTGGAATTTTTGTCCCCTCAAACGCTTGACGGGGACCCGAGCAAACGGTATAATATTTTCGAAAAAAGGAGAGGTAAGCTATGGCAGAAGTTACGATGGATAAGCTCGTCGCGCTCTCGAAGGCGCGGGGCATCATCTTCCCCGGTTCGGAAATTTACGGGGGCATGGGCAACACGTGGGACTATGGCCCCGTCGGCGTGGAGATCAAGAACAACATCAAGCGGGCATGGTGGAAGCGGTTCGTGCAGGAGAGCGACAATTCCTTCGGCATCGACGCCGCCATTTTGATGAATTCCCGCGTGTGGGAAGCGAGCGGGCACACCACGTCCTTCTCCGATCCCAAGATGGATTGCAAGAAGTGCAAGACCCGCCACCGTGCGGACAATCTCATCGAAGCGCACAGCAAGGGGAAGGTAAATCCCGATACCATGTCCGAGGAGGAGATGCAGAAATACATTCAGGAGCACGAAGTCCACTGCCCCAACTGCGGCGGCTTCGACTGGACGCCCATCCGCACCTTCAACCTCATGTTCGAGACCTCCCGCGGGGTGACGGACGAGAGCCAAAATAAAATTTATCTCCGCCCCGAGACGGCGCAGGGCGAATTCGTCAACTTCGGAAACGTGCAGCGCACCACCCGCGCCAAGGTGCCCTTCGGCATTGCGCAGATCGGGAAGGCGTTCCGCAACGAGATCACCCCGGGGAATTTCATCTTCCGCACCATCGAATTCGAACAGATGGAGCACCAGTGGTTCTGCAAAGAGGGCACGGACGGGGAGTATTACGAACAATTCAAGGCGAAGGCGATGCAATTTCTCCTCGACCTCGGGTTCCAAAAGGAGCATCTGCGGTTTAAGGATCACGACAAGCTCGCCCACTACGCGCGGGCGGCGTGCGACATTCAGTACCTCTACCCCATGGGCTGGCAGGAGCTGAACGGCATCCACAACCGCACCGACTACGACCTTACCCGCCATCAGGAATATTCGGGCAAGTCCCTCCTCTACGTCGACCCCATAAACGGCGAGAGGTACATTCCCTACGTCATCGAATATTCCATCGGCGCGGACAGGTTGATGCTCGCGGTGCTCTCCGAGGCGTATGAGGAGCAGACCCTCGAGGGCGGCGACATGCGCACCGTTCTCCACTTCCACCCCGCCAT
>CANRHI010000129.1 GCA_947630365.1 uncultured Clostridia bacterium | reverse complement strand
CCCGCGTAAGCGGGTGGTGGGGGTTGCCCCGAGTGAGCGGTGGGAATTTTGCCCCCACCTGTCTCGTTGCGCTCGCCACCCGCCCCCATAAATAGGGGCAGGTCACAATAAGGACCCTCATTCCGCCCCGTCCTAACGCGTCATTCTGCCCCGCCCGAGCTTCTATTGTATTCCAAGGGCGGCACGAGCCCGTAGGGCGAAGTAGCGAAGCGAAGAATCCCGAGGATGAAAGTACGGACTTCGTACTTCGGGATGTTTCGGTCGCTTTGCTCCCTCAACATGACGCGGTGGGGAGCCGAGTACAATGCCCCCCCACACGGGGCAAACAAAAACGAATTCACCGCCGCATGTCGGCGTGAAGGTGGGAGACGGTAAATCTTTCTGCCGTCACGAATACCACGAATAGGAGAATGCTTTATGGCAAAGAAGGTAACCGCAGTCGTCAAGCTGCAGCTTCCCGCCGGGAAAGCTACGCCCGGTCCGCCCGTCGGTTCGACGCTCGGCCCCCACGGCGTGAACATCCCCGGCTTCACGAAGGAATTCAACGCAAAGACGGCGTCGCAAGAGGGCCTCATTATCCCCGTTGTGATGACGATCTATGCCGACCGTTCCTTCACGTTCGTCCTCAAGACCCCGCCCGCACCCGTCCTCATCAAGAAGGCGCTCGGGCTCGAGACGGCGTCCGCGACCCCCAACAAGACCAAGGTGGGCAAGCTCACCAAGGCGCAGGTCGAAGAGATCGCCAAGACCAAGCTGCCCGACCTCAACTGCACGTCGCTCGAGAGCGCGATGAGCATGATCAAGGGCACCGCCCGCAGCATGGGCATCACGGTCGAGGAGTAAGGAGGGAAGCGAGATGAAAGTCGGAAAGAAATATGCAGAGAGCCTCAAATCCTACGACCGCACCAAGGCATACGACGCGAACGAGGCGATGAACCTCGTCGTCGCCAACGCCAAGGCGAAATTCGATGAGACGGTGGAGCTCCATATTCGCCTCGGCATCGACCCGAGACAGGCAGACCAGCAGGTCCGCGGCGTTCTCGTCCTCCCCAACGGAACGGGCAAGACGAAGAAGGTGCTCGTCGTCGCCAAGGGCGAGCGGGCAGACGCGGCGCAGGCGGCAGGCGCGGATTTCGTCGGCGCGGAGGAAATGATCCAAAAGATCCAGACCGAGAATTGGTTCGGGTTCGACGTCATGATCACCACCCCCGATATGATGGGCGTGGTCGGGCGCATCGGTAGGCTGCTCGGCCCCAAGGGCCTCATGCCCAACCCCAAGTCCGGCACGGTGACGATGGACGTCGCGAAGGCGGTCGCCGAAGTCAAGGCTGGTAAAGTCGAGTACCGTCTCGATAAGACGGCCATCATCCACTGCCCCATCGGCAAGAAGAGCTTCGGCAGCGAGAAACTGCTCGAAAACTTCAACGCCCTCATGGACGCCATCGTAAAGGCCAAGCCCGCCGCTGCCAAGGGCCAGTACATCAAGAGCGTGACGCTCACCTCGACGATGGGCCCCGGCGTGAAGGTCAGCTACACAAAGGGCTAAAAACGCTTGACAAGAGCGGAAAAACGTGATATCATCAAATAGCGAACGCCGCAGACAACGGGTGCCAAACGGCTCAATTTCCCGTCGAGGCAGAGAAAATTTCTTTGGAAGAAGTTCTCCGTGCCTCTCTGCGGGTACGGAGATTTTTCAAATCTTGAGCGACTCGGGAGCGAAAGCTCTTTATGGAGGAAAATATGTCGGAAAATTTTGAAGCAAAGAAAGTCGTCGTGGAAGAGATTAAAGCCAAAATTCAGGCAAGCAAATCCATCGTGCTCTCCACCTACGACAGACTGACGGTTGCCGAAGTCACTGCGCTCCGCAGGAAGTTCCAGCAGGCACAATGCGAGTACAAGGTCTATAAAAACACCCTTGTCCGCAAGGCGTTTGCGGAGCTCGGCATCGAGGGCTTCGATCAGGACCTCAACGGCGCGACGTCGTTCGTGTTCTGCCCCGACGAGACGAGCGGCTGCTCGATCATCGCCAAGGCAATCAAGGAAACGCCCGCCCTCGAGCCCAAGATCGTTCCCAAGAGCGCGTATGTGAACGGCGTGTATGTCGACGCGGAGGGGGTCAAAAAGCTCGCCGCCATCCCGTCGAGAGAAGTCCTTATCGCAAAGATGCTCGGGTGCTTGCAGGCGCCCATCGCGAATTTGGCCTTTATTTTGAAGGCGATCGCAGACCAAAAATCTTAAAAATCATCGGAGGTAATGAAAATGGATGTCCAGAAGTTTATTGAAGAAGTGAAGAGCATGACGGTCGTCGAGCTTAACGAATTTGTGAAGGCGCTCGAAGAGGAGTTCGGCGTTTCCGCGGCGGCGGCAGTTGCGGTCGGCGGCGGTGCGGCTCCCGCAGAAGCGGCTCCTCAGGAGGAAGAAAAGACCGAATTCGACGTCGTCCTCAAGGACTTCGGCGCGAACAAGATCGCCGTCATCAAGGCGGTCCGCGAATTCACCGGTCTCGGCCTCGCAGAGGCGAAGAAGGCGGTCGAGGGTCTCGGCGTCATCAAGGAAGCTATGCCCAAGGCCGACGCAGAGGCTGCCCTTGCCAAGCTCAAGGAAGCCGGCGCCACCGCAGAGCTCAAGTAAGTTTTCGAAATCCGAAAAGCGGCAAGCGATTTCGCTTGCCGCTTTTTCGCGCCCTTTTTACTATGCCTCTTCCCTTCGGCAAGCCCGCCTCGTTATCCCCCTCTTTACAAAGGAAGGGGATTTTGTCTATTGCCGTGATACCCCTTGGCGCCCCCTTGAGGGGGAGCTGGCGCGCTGACCTTGCGCGACTGAGGGGGTGTCATTCTTAACACGCAAC
>CANRHI010000128.1 GCA_947630365.1 uncultured Clostridia bacterium | reverse complement strand
TAAACTATATCACATGGAGCGCCTTGTTCGCTATCTTTTTCTATTCCTTTGTCTCACATCTATTGTAATCCTACAAAGCCTTGCCGTGCAATATGAAAAAACCCCTTGAAAAGTTCGCTCCCGTGTGCTACAATACAATCGTCCCCGCGCGGAGACGGCAAGAAACGCTCCCGCGGGCGAAACGAGGACGGAATGAAGAAGGAATGGTTTTTCGACCGCTTCTGCGGCACGCAGATCGTCGCATATGCGGAGGACGGGCGGCTCGCCGAGCTCGGCGTGGAGCGCGAGGGCGGCGGCGATCTGCTCGGCAATATCTATAAGGGAAGGGTGGCGAACATCGTGCCCGGCATGCAGGCGGCGTTTATCCACTGCGGGCTCGAGCGCAACTGCTACCTCCCGCTCGACGAGGGCGGGGCGGCGCGCTTTTCTTCCTACGACGGCGAGGATACCTCCCGCGGAAGGGCGCTCAAAGAGGGCGACGAAATTTTGGTGCAGGTCGTCAAGCTCCCGCGCGGCAACAAGGGGGCGAAGGTCTCCCGCATCCTCTCGCTCGTCGGGAAAAATCTCATCTTCCTGCCCGAGACCGAATTCCTCGGCATTTCCCGCAAAATCACCGACGAAGGGGAGCGCGCTTCCCTCCTGAAGGAGGCGGACAAGCTCCGCACGGCGGGGCAGGGCTTCATCGTGCGGACGGCGGCGGCGACCGCCACCAAGCGGCACTTAAAGACGGAATCCGAATACCTCAAGCGCATGTACCGCTCCATCTTGGAGGCGGCGGAGGGCGCGCCCGTGGGCACGAGGGTGTACCGCGAGTGGGACCTTCCCGTAAAGGTCATGCGCGATTCCCTCGGCGGCGGGGTGAGCCGCATCTATGTGGGGGACAGAGAATTGTACGAGCGCGTCTTGCGGCTCGCCCGCATGCGGCAGGATCTCGGCGAGAAGAAGATCGTCCTCTACGAGGGCGAGAGGGTGATGTTCCGCCAGTTTTACGATCTCTCCGACCAAATTTTGGCGCTCGCCGCGCCCGAAGTCCCGCTGCCGAGCGGTGGCTCCATCGTCATCGACGCGACGGAGGCCATGACGGTGGTAGACGTGAACACGGGCAAGTATGTGGGGGACAGCGACCTCGAGAGCACGGTGCTCAAGACCAACCTCGAAGCCGCCCGCGAGATCGCACGGCAGGTGCGCCTTCGCAACATCGGCGGCATCATCGCCGTGGACTTCATCGACATGGCGGAGGAAGAGCACCGCGCCGCGGTGGACAAAGAGCTCGCGGAGGCGCTCTCGGAGGACAAGCAGAAGTGCCGTCCCTATCCCATGAGCGAGCTGTGCGTCACCCTGTTTACGAGGAAGCGCACCAACAACGAATTGCAGACCTTCCTCCTCAAAAATTGTCCGCACTGCGCCGCGCGAAAGGGGTATGTGCTCTCCGACCGCTACATAGCCATGTGTCTGCGCAGCGAGATCGTGGAGTGTTTTTTGAAGGATTACGGCGCCGCCATCGTCGATTGCAACCGCGAGATCATGCGCACCATTTTGCGGGACAAGATGTTTTCCGCCGATGTGCGCGGCCGCTGGAAAAACAAGCGGGTGTACCTCGTTCCCCACGAGGATTGGCACGAGGAAAAATTCACCGTCCGCGGCGACAACGCCCGCATCCTCACCCTTCCCGACAACGCGCAGATACTCTATTAAACGGTGAAACACGATGCAATTGCATAGAAAATGCTATGCAGCTGCAAAGAGGAGATTTTCGGGGCGAAGAGTGCCATGGAGACCGACGAAAAACAGAGGAAAAACACAAAAAGGCGGGTGCTCATCGCGGTGGTTTCCGCGCTCGTCGCCGCCATCGTTCTCACTGTGGGGCTCTTGAATTACTTTCTGCCCTTCCGCACCCTGTTCCTTCCCGCGGCTGAGGTCCCGCCGCGCGGGGAGGGGGAGATGCGCTTTCACTTTCTCGACGTGGGGCAGGCGGATTGCACCATCGTGGAATTTCCCGACGGAAAAACGCTCGTCGTCGACGGGGGCAGCTCCTCCCGCGAGAGCGAAGATAAGGTCGCTTCCTATCTCTTTGGGCTGGGCTCGCCTCGGCTCACCATCGTCGCAACGCACGCCGATCTCGACCATTTCGGCGGTTTTTCTTATCTTTTGGAGACCTTCGAGGTGGAAAAGGCGTACCTTCCCATCCTCCCCTCCGAGGCGATGGAGTACACCGAGTTTCTCTCCGATTTGGAGGAGGAGGGGTGCGAAACGGAGACGCTCTCCCGCTACAAGTCCATCTCGGGCGGGGACGCGTTTTGCATGTGCCTTTCGCCCTATTCCGCGGGCGAGACGGAGGAGAACGACGCCTCCACCGTGCTCTACTTCGACTACATGGGCGTGCAGACGGTGCTCTCCTCGGATATTTCCGCCGAACGGGAGAAAAAGCTCGTCTTAGAATACGGCCTCATGGAGGGCATTTTCGACGCCGACGGCCATACCGTGCGCCTCGAGGAGACGGACGTCCTCAAAGCGGCGCACCACGGCTCGGGCGGCTCCTCCTGCGCCGAGTGGCTCTCCCTTCTCGGCCCCAAGGAGACCGTCATCTCCTGTGGAAAGGGCAACCCCTACCGCCACCCCGCCCTCGATACTCTCCTCCGCCTCGAAGCCGTCGGCAGCGCCGTCTACCGCACGGACACCATGGGCGATATTCTTTTGACTATTTTCCCCGACGGCACATACCGCTTCATCGCCTCCCAAACGCCGTGAGGGGCGCCCGTGGCGCACAGATAACCTCCCCCTGCCTCCCCCTCCTTACAAAGGAAGGGGATTTTTCTATGGTTTATCCCCTTCCCCGTTTTCGGGGAGGGGGTGTGGGAAGCCCTACCCTTCGGGGAAGGGGAGGGTGGCTGCCCTCGGGCAGACGGGTGGGGATGGGAGTATGGATGCGCGAATG
>CANRHI010000127.1 GCA_947630365.1 uncultured Clostridia bacterium | reverse complement strand
TCCTTCTGCTTGCCGGGGAGCTCGGGCGCGACCGAGCTCCCCGGCAAGCAGAAGGAGATCGTCCTCGCCTGCCAAGAGGTGCTCAACGGAAAGGTCCAAATTTCCAAAGACTGAAAAAAGCCCCGTCCGCGGGGCTGTTTTTCGAGTACGAACGAGGCGGGCAAGCATGTACGCAGAGGTCATCGTCGATATCGCTCACAGCGACGTCGATAAAATTTTCGATTACGCCTGCGGCGAAGGCGTGGAGGCGGGAATGCGCGTCGAGGTCCCCTTCGGCAACAAGACGGAGACGGGCTTCGTCATGCGCGTGAAGGAGAGCACGGCGCTCGACTCCGCGCGCGTGAAGCCCGTTTTGCGCTTCGAGCCCGCCCTCGGGGAGGAATGCCTCGCCCTTGCCCGCTCCATCGCGCAAAGGTACCGCGTTCCGCTCGCGCTCTCGCTCCGCCTCTTTCTCCCCGCCGAAATGCGCACGGGGAAGGTCTCAAAGCGCATGCGCACGGCGGCGTTCCTCCAAGGGGAAGAAGAGATCTCCCCCCGCGCCAAGCGGCAGGCGGAAGTCGTTGAATTTCTGAAGGACAATGCGGAAGCCGACCTCGCCTTTTTGCGCGAAAGATTCGGCGCCGCCGCCGTGAACGCGCTCATCGCCCGCGGCACGGTGGGCACAAAGCCTGTGCGCGTACTCCGCACGCCCTACGTCGAGGCGGTAGAGGAGCGCCCTTCCCACACCCTCACGAGGGCGCAGGAGGAGGCGGTCTCTTCCATCGAGGGGACGGAAAAGACGGTCACGCTCATCCATGGCGTGACGGGCAGCGGAAAGACGGAAATTTACCTCACCCTCATCGCGCGGCAGCTCGAAAAAGGCCGCTCCGCCATCTTCCTCGTGCCCGAAATTTCCCTGACGCCGCAGATGGTCGTCCAGCTCCGCGCCCGCTTTGGGGGGAAGGTCGCCATTCTGCACAGCAGGCTCTCCGCGGGGGAGCGCTTCGACGAGTGGCAGCGCCTCCGCGAGGGGGACGCCCGCATCGCCGTGGGAGCGCGCTCCGCCGTGTTCGCCCCGCTCAAGGAGATCGGGCTCATCGTCATCGACGAGGAACACGACGGCAGCTACTTTTCCGAGAGCGCCCCGCGGTACAGCACCTTCGAAGTGGCGCTCGCCCGCGCAAAGTACAACGGTTGCAAGGTGGTCTTGGGCAGCGCAACGCCCTCGGTGGAGACGTACCGCCGCGCCAAACAGGGCGAATTTGCCCTCATCACCTTGAAGGACCGCATCAACGCCCGTCCGATGCCCGAGGTGCGCCTCGTGGACATGCGCCGCGAAGTAAGAAGGGGCAACGCGACGCCCTTTTCCGCCGCCCTTCGCGAAAAGCTCAACGCCTGCCTTTCGGAGGGAAACCAAGCCATTCTCTTCCTCAACCGAAGGGGGTATTCGCAGACGGTCATGTGCCGCGACTGCGGGAACGTCGTCAAGTGCAAAAATTGCGACGTCGCCCTCACCTACCACAGCGAGGAGGATTGCCTCAAGTGCCACTACTGCGGCGCGAGGTATAAAACGCTCTCCGCCTGCCCCGCCTGCGGCGGGACGCATATCCACTACATGGGCACGGGCACGCAGAGGGTGGTCCGCGAGCTTGCAAAGCTCTTCCCCGCCGCCCGCATCCTCCGCATGGACGTGGATACGACGAGCGGCAAGGAGGGCCATTATGCCATTTTGAAGCAATTCGCCGAGCGCAAGGCGGATATCCTCGTCGGCACGCAGATGGTGGCGAAGGGCCACGATTTCCCCGCCGTCACCTTGGTGGGCATTCTCGACGCGGATATGGGGCTGCATTTCCCCGACTACCGCAGCGGGGAGCGGACGTTCCAGCTCATCACGCAGGTGGCGGGCAGAAGCGGCAGGGCGGAGGAGAAGGGCGAGGTCATTTTGCAGACCTACGACCCCGAAAATTATATTCTCCGCTTTGCGGCGAATTACGACTACGAGGGCTTCTACGAGCACGAGATCGCCATGCGCGCCGCGATGATGTTCCCGCCGTTCGTGAAGATCGTCCGCGTGATGGCGACGGGGGAGAGCGAGAAGGAGACCTTGGAGGCGCTCCGCGACGTCTATGGGAGATTGCAGGAAATTTACGCCCGCTTCGAGGGGGAATTTCTCTTCTTCCACCGCATGCACGCGCCCATCAAACGGATCCAAAACAAATACCGCTACCAAGTGCTCATGCGCATGACCGAGCGCGGCCCCCTTTCGGAGGTGTACGACGCCGCGGCGGCGGTCAAACAGAAAAACGTCCTCGTCTATGTCGAGGAAGATCCCGCAAATTTAAGTTGAATGAGGTGAAAGATGATCCGTGAGATCGTGCAGGTCGGCGACCCCGTCCTGCGGAAAAAGTGTGAAAAAGTGACGCGCTTCGACGGGGAGCTTGCCGCGCTTCTCGACGACATGAAGGAGACGCTCAAGGCGGCGGAGGGCGCAGGACTCGCCGCCCCGCAGGTGGGGATTCCCATCCGCGCCGTCGTGGTAGACGTCGACGAGGGGTACTTCGAATTTATCAACCCCGTGTTCGTGTGGCAAAAGGGCGAGCAGACGGGGGCGGAAGGGTGCCTCTCCGTCCGCGGCAAGGCGGGTACGGTGACCCGCCCCGAGAAGGTGCGGATCGTCTTTCAAGACAGAAAGGGGGATCGGTATGCCCTCGTCGCGCGCGGCTTTTTTGCCCGCGCCGTCTGCCACGAGCTCGACCATCTCGACGGCATTTTGTACACGGACAAGGCGAAGAACGTCCGCGACGCGGATTGAGAGTCGGCAGTCCTTTATGTCCCCTTATACTTGAGGGGTAGGGGGTGCCCCCGCTCGCACCCCACGCGTCATTCTGAGCCCCCTTGTGGGACGAAGAATCCCGAGGATGAAAATTCGGACTTCGTTCTTCGGGATGTTTCGGTCGCTTCTCTCCCTCAACATGACGCG
>CANRHI010000126.1 GCA_947630365.1 uncultured Clostridia bacterium | reverse complement strand
ACTCCATGCCCTTCACCGAGGAGGACGCCGCGCGCGAAGCCGCCTTAAAGCTCCAAGCTCCCGCCCTCGCGGAGGCCTCGGCAAGCGAGCCGCCCGAAGAGGGATCCCAAGCGGCGCAGCCTTCCGACGAGCCTTCCAAAGCGGCGCAGCCCGAAGAGGAGAAACCTCAGACGGAGGGCGAAGAGGGGACGGCTTCTTCGGAAGAGCCCTCCCAACAGCCCGAGGGCGCGCCCGCGGGAAAGAGCAAGGGGAAGAAGAAGCGCTCCTCCATGTCGCTCGGGATGGCGTTCATGCTGTCCCTCAAAAACCTGCTCTCCAAGCGCAGGCGCACGACGATGATCGCGGTCGCGGGGAGCATCGGCATCATCGGCGTTTCCATGGTGCTCGCCATCTCCGCGGGCGTGCAGTCGTACATCGAAGGCATGCAGGACGACCTCCTTTCGGGCTACCCGCTCTCCATCACCGAGACGGCGATCGACTTCGAGTCGCTCACCGAATTTGCGGAGGGCTCGGGCAAGAAGGCGGACATCACCAAGCTCAAGGATAAGGTCTACGTCGATTCCCTCCTCGATACCTTTATGGACCTCGCGGGCTCCATGACGGTGAACACCATCACCGAGGACTACAAAAATTACGTCGAGGCGATGCCGCGCGAGTACTACAACGCCATAAAATACAGCTACGGCTTCGACATGGCGAATTATATCTACACCGATTTCGCCATCGACGACACGGGGGAGGGGACGGAGAACGTCTCCATCACGGGCATCCGCGCCAAGTATTCCTCCGTGTTGCAGCAGGTGCCCGACTACAAGGATTTCGCCTCGGTCATCGGCACCGTGCGCAGCTTTGCCGAGCTTCCCAACAACTACAGCTACATCCTCTCGCAGTACGATATTCTGGCGACCGACCTCGACGGCGGGAAAAAGACCGACCTCACCGAGGAGGAGCTCAAGGACATCTTCGAGAGCAAGGAGAGCCTCGTCATGGTCGTGAACGACGACAAGCTCTCCGACCTCAACTTCGGGCAATACGGCTACCTCACCGAGGAGGAATTTTTGAACCTTGCCTACAAGGCGGCGGAGGATCCTTCCTACGACGAGAGCATCGTGAAAGACCTTCTCGAGAGCGGGAAGGGGTACGATTTCTTCCTCGGCGAAAACGCCCACTCCTTCAAGTGGTACCCCAACGATTGCATCTATACGCTCACGCAGCAAGGGGAATCATTCTCCTTACCGATTGGTCCGGTTTCCGGAGGCAACCCCAGGGTGCCCTATAAATACAACCCCACTTCGGAGAACTTCGAGAAAGAGAAGGGCATCGACCTCAAGATGCGCGTCATCCTGCAGAAGAAGCAAGACCTCTCCTACGGGTGCCTCTCTTCGGGGCTCTACTATACGCAGGCGCTCAAAAACTACACCCGCGAGACCGCGATGAACAGCGAGCTCACGGAAAATATCGTGAAGTATATCGAGAATCTTCCCACCCACGAGCTCAGCTTTTTGCCCTTCAACTACGACTACACTTACTTCGAGCAGGGGGAGAAGAAATCCGGCACGGCGACGAGCTTTATTACCGATTCTTCTTCGAGCGGGAACATGATGAGCATGTTCCTCGGTGGCGGTAGCCCGGATGTCCTCTCTCTCCTCCGTGTGGGCGCGGGGCCCGTCGCGGGAGGGAAACTTCCCATCGCGTTCTATATCTACCCCATCAGCTTCGACTCGAAGGACCTCGTCACGCAGTATCTCGACCGGTGGAACGACGCGGCGGAGACGGAGGGCGGCGGAACGCTCTATTTCACGGATGTGAACGGCACGCCGCAGGAGGTCTCTCTCGGCGAGGCGGATAGGGTGCAGTACACCGACACGGTGGGGCTCATCATCACCATGGTGAACACCATGATCAACATGATCACCATCGCCCTCATCGTGTTCACCGCGCTCTCGCTCATCGTCTCCACGGTCATGGTGGGCATCATCACCTACGTTTCGGTCGTCGAACGCATCAAAGAGATCGGCATTTTGCGCGCGGTCGGCGCGAGGAAGAAGGACATAAAGCGGCTGTTCAACGCCGAGACCTTCATCATCGGGCTCGCGGCGGGCGTCTTCGGCATTCTCGTTACATACCTGCTGTCGCTCATCCTCAATCTCATCATCGGGGCGCTCTCGGGCATCTATACCATCGCCGCGCTCCCGTGGTGGCAGGCGCTCGTCATGGTCGGCGTCAGCGTGGTGCTTACGCTCATCTCGGGGCTCATCCCCGCTTCGGCGGCGGCGAAGAAGGATCCCGTCATCGCCCTTCGTACCGAATAAAATTTTTCCCCATGGGGCATACTGCGCCTATACGATCTTGCGAGGTGTACCATGGGAAAAAAGAAAAAGCCGCCGCGGCTCTCCGATGAGGAGTATGCGGCATATCTCAAAAAGCTCCTTGAGGAGTGAAGAACGCGGAGACATTGTCTCCGTTTTCTTTTGGGGAAGGGGTTTGCACTCCCACCATGGCGGGGCAAACCATCCTCTTTAGAGAGAGGCAAAAACAAAATCCCCTTCCTTTTTAAGGAGGGGGACACAGGGGGAGGTTACCGTGTCATTCCGCCCTGCGTCGACGCGTCATTCTGAGCCCCCTTGTGGGGCGAAGAATCCCGAGGATGAAAATTCGGACTTCGTACTTCGGGATGTTTCGGTCGCTTTGCTCCCTCAACATGACGCGGCGGGCCCCTGTGCCTCACTTGCTGCCCCTGAGAGGGGAAGTGCCTGCGGTTTTACTGGCCACTTGCTTCCCCTGAGAGGGGAAGTACCCGCGTAGCGGGGGATAGGGTTAAGAACCCCTCAGTCGCGCAAAGGCAGCGCGCCGGCTGTCTCACGCGGGTAGAATCCCGCGTTCGGTCAGCATTTGCCCGAGCATATGGGCAAATGCCAAGAAAATTTCGCGCCAAAGATTATCAATCTTTGGCAGAATGCAAAATTTTCCCTCAAATAGGGGAGCCGAGGAAGCCCTCCCCCTTATACTTGAGGGGTAGAGCGGCGCACTATGCTCAACAGCCCTGTGGGCTGTGAGCGCGCCGCGAT
>CANRHI010000125.1 GCA_947630365.1 uncultured Clostridia bacterium | reverse complement strand
CGGCAAACGCGACGGGCTTTGCGGCGGTCCCTGCCGCCCAAAGGGGGGTAGGGGGGCGGGGATAACCCCGCGCGGCTTCGAAAAGAAATGTTCGAGCGAAAGTGCCCTGTGCATCAACGTGCTTGTTTCGTAAGGCACTCTTCATTGACAGTAAGTCGAAAGGGTTCGACAAATTGAGTGGAGCGGCACACTTCTGCTCAACAGTCCAGTGGACTGTGAGCGTGCCGCGACAGGAGCGATGGAAAGCGCAGAACGCCCGCGTTCTATTGTTATCGAAGGGCGGCACGAGCGCGTAGCGCGAAGTACGTGCTTTGCGGCGGTACCTGCCGCCCAAAGCGCTTAGGCAGGGCGACCCTGCCACGCGCCGTGATTTGGAAAGAATGAACCCCCACCCCTACCCCGCCCCCTTGGAAAGGGGGCAGGCAAGACCCCCCGCGTCATCCTGCCCCGCGCGCATTCTTATTGCTCTAAGCGCGGCACGAGGAGCGTAAGCGACGAAGTAGCGAAGTCGAAGGATCCCCTCAAACACTCAAAGCCTTATAGGTTCCATGGGGAGGGTCACCTTGCTTCCCCTCATAGGGGAAGTACCCGCGGATAAATTGTATGCTTGCTGCCCCTTTTAGGGGAAGTGGCACGAAGTGCCGAAGGGGTTTTTAAACCCTTCAGTCTCGCTAACGCTCAACAGCTCCCCTGAAAGGGGCGCCAAGAATATCACATCATCAACACAAAAAATCTTATGAACAAATACGCCATACAACACACACCGGACAGCGAATACGCCTATCCCTTGAACGGGAATACCCTGCGGCTCGTGCTCAAAGTCGCACGGCGGGAGAACTTCAAAGAGGTCTCCGTCCTGTGGAATAATAAGTACGACTTTACCGAGCGGCGCAACTTTTCGCGCATGCGGCTTCTGTGCCATGACGCACTGCATGACTACTACGTCTGTGACATAACGTCAAAGGACGTACGCTTTGCATACATCTTTCTCATGACCCTTCCAAATGATGACGAGTACTATTTCTCCGAGGAAGGCGTCACGAGCGAGTATGACTTTAAACACGGCTATTATACCTTCTTCCAATATCCCTTCATCAACGAGACGGACGTCATCAAGACGAATCCGTGGGCAAAGGACGCGGTCGTCTACCAAATTTTCATAGACCGCTTCAAGAGAGGGGACAGGGAGAAGGACGATACATATATCACGCAAGCTTGGGAGAGAGTCCCCAAGGCGAAGGACTTCGCGGGCGGGGACTTAAAGGGCATTATAGAAAAGCTCGATACGATCAAAGATATGGGCTTCAACGCATTGTATCTAACGCCCATCTTCAAGTCCCCGAGCAATCATAAGTACAACATCGCGGACTACACGAAAGTGGACCCCATGTTCGGCAAGAACAGCGATCTCTATGCGCTTTTGGAAGCCGCGCATGAAAGGGGGATGCACGTCATCTTGGATACGGTATTCAACCACTGTGACGAGAGCAATCCGCTCTTTGCGGATGTGAAAGAGAAGGGGAAGGACTCTGAGTTCTACGATTGGTTCATCGTGCATGGTGACTTCCCCGAAAAGTATGTCCCCGACTCCCTCGGCTCCCTTGGCTCCCCCTTGAGGGGGAGCTCCCGCGCAGCGGGTGAGGGGGTGTCATCCGAAGAGCAACACCCCTTCCGTCCCCTTGCGGGGACACCCACCCCTCAAGGGGTGGGCAAGGCTTTTGAATTGCACCCGCCTCATATGCCTTCCGTCGGTTCCCCCGCCCCCGCGCGTCATCCTGAGCGGAGCGGAGCGCAGTCGAAGGATCTCTCTCGCTCCCACGATCTCTGTAACTATGAGATCTTCGCAGACTGTCCGTATATGCCCAAGTGGAACACTTCAAATCCCAAGGTGCGGCAGTATCTCTTGAACATCGCCCTCACCTATCTTTCATGGGGCGTGGACGGCTTGAGATTGGACGTCGCGGACGAGGTCTCCCACACCCTCTGGCGGGAGCTGAAAAAAGCTGTCAATGAGAGATCCCCCCAAGCTATTCTCATCGGCGAAGTGTGGCACGAGAGCAACATGTATTTAGGCGGGGACGAGTTCGATGGGGTGATGAACTATAAGCTCCAAAAGATCTTTGCGGATTACTTCGCAAACGGTATTCTCACGGCACAGGAAGCGGCGGAGAGGATCAACCGCGTCGTCATGAGCCACAGACGGCAGACGAATGCCATGATGCTGAACTTTCTCGACAATCACGACACGCCGCGTTTCTTGCGGCAGTGCGGGGAGAGGGAAGAAAAGCTCCGTTCCGCCCTCGTCGCCCTGTACTTCTCCGTGGGAATGCCCTGCGTCTTGTACGGTACGGAGCTTCCCCTCACGGGGGACGGCGACCCCGACTGCCGTAGAACTTATGATTGGGCACAGAAGCCACGCCATGCGCCGCTTTTAAGGGACCTTGCAAGGATAAGGAGACTTCTGCCCGAAGGCGAGTTCTATGCCAAGACAGAGCGCGGGGAGCTGGTCCTCGTACGGGAGAATGAGACGGAGCGTATCAAGGCGTACTTCGGAAGGATAGAGACAAGGGGCGACGTTATCTTGGAATATGACAGCGTGAAGCTCGTAAAGGAGAGCGTATGAACCGGGACAGACTATTAGAGACATTACAGAATATCCAAGTTGAGGGCAAGACCGCCGTGGAGCTGTATCAAGAGATCTCTAAGGCGTGTATGAATGAGATCTTTTCGGAGAGGCAGAAAGCCCCCGTGCGCTGCGCCTATTACTTCTCCGTGGAATACCTCATGGGGAGAATGTTCTATAACAACCTTCTCGCCCTCGGCATTTTGGACGAGGCAAGAGAGATCTTTCAAAAGAAGGGCTTCGATCTCAACGCCTTTGAGGACGTAGAGGACGCCGCCCTCGGCAACGGGGGGTTAGGGCGTCTCGCCGCCTGCTACTTAGATAGCGCCGCAAATGAGGGGTATCCGCTCTATGGCTTCGGTATCCGCTATAAGTACGGGCTGTTCAGACAGAGATTTGTAGATGGGGAGCAGGTGGAAGAGGCGGATGATTGGCTGAAAACTTGGGGAGACCCGTGGTCTATCCGCAGAGAGGATGAAAAGAT
>CANRHI010000124.1 GCA_947630365.1 uncultured Clostridia bacterium | reverse complement strand
CCATATGCACGGGCAAGTGCTGACCGAACGCGGGACTCTACCCGCGTGAGACGGCTCCCGCGTAGCGGGTGGTGGGGATTGCAATTCGTTCCACATACTCCCATCCCCACCCGTCTGCCCGTGGCAGACACCCTCCCCTTCCCGGAAGGGTAGGGCTTCCACGGAAGAATCCCCTTCCTTTTTAAGGAGGGGGATACAGGGGGAGGTTGCTTCCGAATAACGGCGCGAAGCAGGGTTTCCCTGCGGCAGCGCACCCCATTTGCGCAACCCCTTGCGCTCAATGTCGGGTTGAGCGAATGAGAGGTCTATTCAAGAGAACGGAAACGCTCGTTTCCTCGTTGAATTTGTTTGCGAAGGACGCGACCGCAGGGCGCGGACGGAGCAAAGAAATTCAACGAAATCTCACAGCAAAATGCAGATGACGCCGCCTTTGCCTTCGTTGACGATCCGCGTGACCGTCTTTCGCATCTTCTTTTGCAAATTCTCCCCCATCGCGCCGTTCTTTTCGTGCAATTCCTCGCCGAGGAGCTGCTTTAACGTCTTGCCGAACATGTTGGTCTCCCATGCGCGGGCGGGCTCGCTCTCCATGCCTTCGGAAAGCTCGCGCGCGAACGTCTTGCTCTGCTCCTCGTTGCCGAGAGCCGGGCGCACCTGCCCGCGGACGTCGACGCGGATGATGTGGTAGCTCGGGGCGTCGGCGATGAGGTCCACCCCCACCCTTCCGCTCTTTTTCACGAGCTTGGGCTCGGAGAGGCTCATCTCCTCCTCGGAGGGCGGAACGATGCCGTAGCCGTACTCCTTTGCGTCCTCGAACGCCTGCCCGATGCGCTCGTACACCTTCTTCGCCTTTTTGAGGCGCGCACAGAACGCCATGAGGGCGAAGTCGCTGTCGATGGTCTCCCCGCACTGCTCGCCGAGCGTCTCGTAGAATGCCGCGGGGGTGGGCTCCACGCGGCAGCGGGCGTTCCCCGTCGCCGCGTCGATCTCGAGGGAAACGGGCGGTTTCAGGCGCGCGCTCTCCGAAAAGAGCGTGTCGAGAAGGGCGCAATCGCTCATCTTCTTGATGGAAGGCGCCACCGAGCGGATGCCCGCAAGCAGCTCCGAGACGATGGGCGCGGAGGGATCCAAGACGCGGATCCAGTCGGGGACGTCTACGTCGACAGAGAGCACGGGGAATTCGTAGAGGATGCGCTCCAAGATGGCGGAAATGCCCTTTGCGTCCAGCTCCTCTGCATTCACCGCGAGCACGGGCACGCCGTATTTTTGCTCGAGCGAGGCGCGGAGCCCCTCCGCCTCCTCGGGGACTTTGCAGTTGAGAAGGATGACATAGGGCTTATGCAGGGCGCCGAGCTCCTCCGCCGCCAACTCTTCCGCCTGCTCGTAGGCGGCGCGGGGAAGGTCTGCGATCGAGCCGTCCGTCGTGACGAGGATGCCGATGGTCGAATGGTCGCGGATGACGCGGCGGGTCCCCTCCGCCGCCGCCTGTTCGAAGGGCACGGGGGCATCGTCCCACGGGGTATTCACAAGCCGCGGCGCGCCCTCTTCCTCGAAGCCCGCCGCCCCCTCCACGGGGTAGCCCACGCAGTCGATGAGCCGCACCTTCGCGACGGCGTTTTTCACCTTGATCTCCGCCGCCTGCTCGGGCACGAATTTGGGCTCGGTGGTCATCACCGTCTTGCCCGCCGCGGACTGCGGGAGCTCGTCGGTGAACCGCTTCTTCTTCGCCCCCGAGACCGCGGGCAGCACCATCTCTTTCATAAACTTTTTGATGAACGTAGACTTGCCCGTCCGCACGGGCCCCACCACGCCGACGAAAATTTCTCCGCCCGTGCGCGCCGAAATGTCCTCATATACATGAAAAGTTTCCATACAAAAACCGCCTCCGCCGATAGTCATTGTTACTATATGGCGGAAGCGGCCCGTTTATGAACAAAAGATTTTTGTTGAAAGAAGTCAGTTGACCTCGCCCTTCCCCCCGTCCTCGGGAAGCACGGATTGCGCCATGACTTCTTGGAAGTAGGGGTCGCTTGAAAAATCGCGCGGCTTGGTGTATTCTCCGCCCAGCGCCTCGATGGCGTAGCGGAGCTCTTGGAATTCGAGGAAGGTGATATCCTCCCTGTCGATGTAGGAGAGCAGGGTTTCGAGGGCGCGGGCGTCGCCATAGGCGGCGAGGTAGCTCGCGTGCATGGGAATGTTCTCCTCGGTGCGGAAGGCGGAAAGGAGAAGCGAATACACCTCTTCGTCGCGCGAGCGGCAGCGGGAGAGGATCTCGAGCATGAGCTCGGGGCGGACGCCCTCTTTGTAGCAGGAAAGCGCCTCCCCCTTCGCCGCGTCTGCACGCATTTTGAGCTGCTCGCCCACCGCCTCGACGACGTTCTCATCCGCATTCCCGGTGCGGAGCAGGCGGAAGTAGGCGGGGAATGCCCGCTCGTCGTCCCCGATGGTGTTCACGGCGAGCGTTTGCAGGGCGGTATCTTCGTCGAAGAGGAGCGGGATGAGCGCCTCGCGGCAGCTCTTTCTCGCCTCCAATTCGCGGCACAAAAAGTCGGGGACGGGCACGCCCTCGCGGGTGTGGCGGACGAGCGCCTCCGCGAGCTCTTCGTCGCTCATGGCGGCGTAGTAGCCCTTGGGAGAGGCCCCCACGGCGGGGATAACGATGTCCCCGAATTGCCTGTACAGCTTCGGGATGATATCCTCCCACTGCTTTTCGGTGTACTTCCCCGCGTTGCGCTGCATGTATTCGGCGAGCTTTTCGTCGAAGATGGCGTCGAAGTCGATGAGCTTTTTCATGGTCTTTCCCTCACATCATATAGTCGAGGATCTGCTGGGTCACGGAGCGACCTGCGTCGAACAGCTTTACAATCTCTTCGATGCCGCGCTCCCCGCCCGAGAGCCGCGCCTCGCGGTAGATGGCCGCGGAGAGAGCGGCGCGCTCGTCCGCATAGTCGAGCACGTCGTACTCCTCGAGCGTGCTGTAAATATCCTCCGCCGCCGCGCAGAGCTTGTTTCCGTCCGCCTCGCCGAGCAGGGCGAATTTGGAGAACACGTCGGCAAACGCCTCGAGAAATTCCTTCTTCTTGTGCGGACCGAGCTCGAGCGCGTGGAAGTTGAGCTCTTTATAGTTGTTGAGGAATACCGTCCCGAAGGTGTTCTCCTCGTTGCGCAGGGTGAGCTCGCGCAAAATGGCAATGGGAATGAACGGGCCCGATTGGTAGTTCAAGAGCATGCTGCGCAGGAATTCGTCCGCACGGGCGCGAACCGCCACGCGAACGGCGAGAAGCTGCAATTTTTCGTCCCGCCCCTCCATTTCGTCGACGGCGAGGGAGAGAAGCTCCGTGAGCTCCTCCTCGTTGTCCTCCGCATAGAGGAGAAAGCGGTGCGGGTCCTTCTCCGCGTGGGCGAGCATGG
>CANRHI010000123.1 GCA_947630365.1 uncultured Clostridia bacterium | reverse complement strand
ATCCTCGTCGTCGCTGCGACCGACGGTCCCATGCCCCAGACCCGTGAGCACATCCTGCTCGCCCGTCAGGTCGGCGTGCCTTATATCATCGTGTTCCTCAACAAGGTCGACCAGATGGACGACCCCGAGCTTTTGGACCTCGTCGAGATGGAGATCAGAGAGCTGCTCTCCTCCTACGAATTCCCCGGCGACGACATCCCGATCATCAAGGGCTCCGCTCTGAAGGCGCTTGAGAAGGCGACCAGCGGCGCTTCCGACGCGGAGATCCTCGCGGCTCCCGAGTGCCAGTGCATCCTCGAGCTCATGGACGCCGTGGACGCGTATATCCCTACGCCCGCCCGCGACGATCAGAAGCCTTTCCTCCTTCCCGTGGAGGACGTGTTCACCATCTCCGGCCGCGGCACCGTCGCTACGGGCCGTGTCGAGAGAGGCGTTGCGAAGGTGAATGACCCCGCCGAGATCGTCGGCCTCATCGAGAAGCCCCGTTCGACCGTCATCACCGGCCTCGAAATGTTCCACAAGCTGCTCGACTCCGCTCAGGCAGGCGACAACGTCGGCGCCCTGCTCCGCGGTATCGCCCGCACCGAGATCGAGAAAGGGCAGGTCATCGCCAAGCCCGGTACCGTTCCCACCGCGACCAAGTTCCAGGCGCAGGTCTACGTCCTCACCAAGGACGAGGGCGGCCGCCACACGGCTTTCTTCAACCACTATCGTCCCCAGTTCTTCATCCGGACGACGGACGTTACGGGCTCCATCGAGCTGCCCGCAGGCGTTGAAATGGTCATGCCCGGCGACCACGTCACCATCACCGTCGAGCTCATCAAGCCCGTCGCGATCGAGGAAGGCCTCCGTTTCGCTATCCGCGAGGGCGGCAGAACGGTCGGCTCCGGCGCCGTCTCCAAGATCCTTTGATCGGATCTCATAACGAAAAGACAAAAAAGAGATGACCTCGCGTCATCTCTTTTTTGCAAAAGCAACGCCCGCCGAGGAGAAAGGATATGATCGTTTATCTTATGCAAAAGGCCATCGACAGATATCGGATAGACGTAAACTGCAATGGAAAAGGCCTCGTAAAAGAGCTCGGGACAGAAATTATTGAACAGGAAAGGGGGGATTCCCTCTTGGAATGGGGTGCAAAGCTCTTCTACTTTGACCGCAGAAAATGTTTAGAAGTCGCAAACTTCGCAAGCAAATTCACGTTGTTTTTGGTCGATATCAAGGTTGATGACCTTCCGAACATCGGATACCTCATCTCAAGTTACATGTTCGATATCTTCAAAGACGACCATGATACGACAGCCCTTCTCGCGAGACTCTTTGACGAGAGCCCCATATTCGTCTTTTCGAAATTGCAGGACAAACGCTGCATCAACCATCTGAATCATACGCTGTGGCATTTCGCCGACGATGGCTACATTCTGCACGATTATATCGAGGATGGCATCTTGCATACGAGAGAGCTCAACAAATCATTCAATACGGGAATGCTCGTCACGAAGGTGATCGACGGGGAAAAGCAGTTCCTCTACCCCGCCGAGCTTCTGAAATCTCTCTTAAAACAGCGTTATCAAGATGATTCGAATTCTTGCAAGTAACAAAAAGAGGTGACTTCATGTCAGCTCTTCTTATGTAAAACGCTCGTATTTGGGATTAGACGAAAACAAGGCACCGAAAACGCGATGCCTTGTTTTCTGTTCAAAGTAAAATCATTTTGCAAAGTCAACGATGCGATAATATTTTTGTGCAATGGCATTTATTTCAGAAATCAATCTGTCAGCAAAACCATACGCACCTCCAATTGTAGTCTGACTTCATTATAGCACTCCTGCGTGAATTTCTCAAGCCCCAATATAATACCGTTTGAACCAAAATGAAATTCTCGGCGTTTTGAATTTTTCGACGTTGCCTCAATATAACGAAAGAGCCTAAATCAAACACCCTCGTGTTCAATTTAGGCTCTTCGTGGTTGAGGTGACGTGACTTGAACACGCGACCTCTTGGTCCCTAACCAAGCGCGCTACCAAACTGCGCTACACCTCAATGCTTTGAAATGCCTCGTGCGGGGGCGGGCTGCGGAGCAGACGCGCGGGCTCTCGCAACAAAGGCATAACCTATTATATGGAAAATTCAAAAAGTGTCAAGCAATTTCCGCCCGTTTTGAAAAAATTTATTTCCACTCGTCCGAAAGGACGTTTTCGGGTGGGGAAAAGCCTCCTTGCGCTACACAGAATACGAGGTGAGGCGGGGTATCTCCTTTTGGGAAGAAGCCCTTCCTTCCGCCTTCTCCTCAATACTCGTCGGTGAAGAGGTGGCGGACGCCGTCCTTGTCCTTATAGGCGATGACGGTGGAGAGGTTGACGTTCTCGGCGCTCTTGAAGATATTCCGCTCGATCTCGGGGTCCTCCTTCTTGAGGCGAAAGATGAGCTCCTTCACCTTTTGCCGTTTGGAGTCGCGGCTGCCCTCCGCGATGCCTTCGGTAAAGCGGCAGGCGCACTGCAAGAAATGCAGGTCGTTTGCGTCCCGCCACGCCTTGATGTCCTTCTCCCTCACGAGGTACATAGGGCGAATGAGCTCCATCCCCTCGAAGTTGGCGCTGCGCACTTTGGGCATCATGGTCTGCATCTGTCCGCCGTAGAGCATGCCCATGAGGATGGTCTCGATGACGTCGTCGAAGTGGTGCCCGAGGGCGATTTTGTTGCAGCCGAGCTCCTTCGCCTTCGCATAGAGATGTCCTCGCCGCATGCGGGCGCAGAGGTAGCAGGGGGACTTTTCCACATGAAAGACGCTGTTAAAGATCTCCGTCTCGAAGATGGTGAGGGGGACGGCGAGCTTTTGGGCATTTTCCTCCAAGAGGGCGCGGTTTTGGGGCGCGTAGCCGGGGTCCATGACGAGAAAGACGAGCTCGAAGGGGAATTTCCCGTGGCGGTGGAGCTCCTGAAAGAGCTTCGCCATGAGCATGGAATCCTTGCCGCCCGAGATGCACACGGCGACCTTATCGCCCTCCTTGAGAAGTTCGTAGGTGCGGATGCCCTTTGCAAACGGCGTGAAGAGCTGCTTATGAAATTTTTGACGAATGCTCTCCTCGGCGCGGAGGGCGGCGCTCAATTCTTCCATACGCTTCCTGCCTCGCGGGTCTGCCCGCAGATACGTCGATTATACCACATTTTCCACGGGAGGGAAAGCGTTTTTGCGGACTCTCTTTTAGCGGAAGGGGAGGGACTTTTACAAAACGATCGCATTTTGCGCGCAAAACGCTTGCAAATTGTGCGCGCGTTTGTTATAATAGACTGCGTTGGGGGCGGGAAGCGGCGCCGTGCGCCGAATATCGCCAACCGAAAAAAGAGAGCGAGGAGTAGCGCAGTTTGGTAGCGCGCTTGGTTCGGGACCAAGAGGTCGTGGGTTCAAATCCCGTCTCCTCGACCAAA
>CANRHI010000122.1 GCA_947630365.1 uncultured Clostridia bacterium | reverse complement strand
GCCCGTACATATGGGCAAATGCCAAGAAAATTTTGCGCCAAAGATTATCAACCTTTGGCAGAATGCAAAATTTTCCCCTTCAACGGGGGCAGCTTTATAAGGGGTCCCCTGCCTCTTTGGGGAGAGTCCCCCTCAAAACAGCGGGGCGAAGATCTTGGCGAGCTCGCAGATGCCGCGCCAGACCACCGAACGCTTGGCGCTCTCCTCCGTCTGCAATTCCGAAATGGGGAAGGTCGCCTCGAAGTCGGCCTTGAGCTCCTTCAACGCCGTGCCGCCCGAGAGGAACACGGCGTCCTCGAAGTGGAACAAAAACGAACGGTAGTCGAGGTTGATGGTCCCGACCACCCCCGCTTCGTCGTCGGCGAGGAAGCACTTGGCGTGCACAAAGCCCGGGGTGTATTCATACACCTTCACGCCCCCTTGGATGAGCGCCATGTAGTTGGAGCGGGTGAGGGCGAAGGGCACCTTTTTATCGGGAATGTGCGGGGTGAGAAGGCGGACGTCCACCCCCCTCTGCGCCGCGAGCACGAGCGCTTCCCGCATGCGGTAGTCGATGATGAGGTAGGGCGTGGTGATCCACACATACCTTCTCGCCGTGTTGAGAATGTTGATGTACACGTCCTCGCCGAGGTGCCGTCCGTACAGCGGGCTGGGGCCGTCCCCATACGGCTGAACGTAGCCCTCGCCCTCGAACGCGGGGGGCTCGGGGAGGTAGTAGTCGACGTCCTCGATCTGCTTTGCCTGCAACCCGAACATGCGCAAGAACATGAGGGTGAATACCTGCACGCCCTCGCCTTCGAGCCGCACGCCCGCGTCCTTCCACTCGCCGAAGGGGTGCTCGAGGTTGGCGTACTCGTCGGCGAGGTTGATGCCGCCCGTGTAGCCGACCGTGCCGTCGATGACGGCGATCTTTCTGTGGTCGCGGTTGTTGTGGAGGTTGGTGATGACGGGCTTGAACGGGTTGAAGCGGCGGCAGCGGATGCCGAGGGCTTCGAGCTCCTTCGGGTAGGAGGCGGGGACCATGCCCATGCTGCCCACGTCGTCGTACATCACGCGGACTTCCACGCCCTCCTTCGCCTTTCTCGAAAGCACATCCAAGAGCGCCGACCAGATCTTCCCCTTCTTTATGATGAAGGTCTCGATGAAGATGAACTTTTTCGCCTTCTCGAGGTCGCTCAAAAGCGCCTCGAAGAATTTCTCCCCCGAGGGGTAGTAATTGGTCTTGGTGTTCCCGTGCAAAATGGCGGCGGGGTTGACGGCGTAGAGCGCCTCGCTCACCGAGCTCCACTTGCCGAGGGCTTCCTCTGTCTGCTCCTTTGTGAGCGTGCGATGGATGTGGGGGGAGAGCGTTTCGTCGAGCGCCTTATACAGCTTGCGCTGCTGCTTTGTGGGGCGGTTGGAGGAAAACGTCACATAGATGGCGACCCCCATCACGTTGAGCACGATGATGCAGAGGATCCAAGGGATCTTGGTCTCGGGGACCATATCGCGGTTGGCGGCGTGCAGAACGGACACGGCGACGATGATCCACGAAAGCGCCGTGAGCCCGCGCGCGACCCACACGGAGGCATTCGGGAAGAAGTACATGAGGGCGATATCCACCGCGGCAAGGCTTCCCACGAAGAGGAGGAAGTCCACGATGAAGATGGCGATGATGGTGAGCGCGACAAGCGCAAATCTGCTGAACAGCCGTTTGAAAAATCTCATAGTCCCCCATCCGTTTTGGTATAGAGCGTGCACCCGCAGGAGAGCCCGCGGGCGGTAAATCCTTGCAAATGCAGATCCCCGCGCGCGACGTGCAGGGAGCGCAAATTCGTGCAGTCCGAAAAGGCGTCGTCCTCGATATCTTCGGCGGCGACCCCGCAGGCGTCGATCTCCTCGAGCATGCCGCACCCATAGAAGGCATGGGAGACGAGAACGCCCCCGTGCACGCGCAGAGATCTCAAGCTCTCGGGCACGCGGTATTCGGACCCCGTCGAGAAGAGATAGGCAAGCTCGCCGCGAAAGAGGCTCCCCGCCTTATTTTCCGCACTCCCCACAAAGGCGAGCTCGAGAGCCTCTATTTTCGTGCAGGGGAGAAGCGCCCCTTCGTCCGCAAAGCGCATGTCCGTCGCCGAGACTTGCACGGCGAGCGGCAGCCCCGCCACGAGCCGCGTTCCCCCGGCCGTGTGCAAAAACACCGCGCCCCGCGAAAAGGCGTAGGGCTCGACGGTCTCCACCGTCTGCACCCGCGTTCCGAGAAGCGCGCGGAAGGTGAATTCCGCCTGCGCGCCCAGCCGCAATGAAGTGGCATTCCCGATGGCGGAGGGGGTGGCGCTCCCGCCGAGGAGGACGAAGCGCTCCGCCTCCTCCAAGGCGCCGCGAACGACCGCTTCCCCGGTATAGTGGAAGCATTCCCCGCCGTCCGCCCACACGACTTTGGAAAAGCTCTCGCGCAGCGCCGCGCTCTGCAAGGGGTCCTCGGGCGTGCGAAAAGATAAAAGTTCGGCGAGCTCCCCTTCGCTCAGAATGCGGTACGCCTCCGCGAAGGGCTCTTCCAGTACAATTTTCCCCTCCTTCCCGTCGCGAAGGAGCACGGCTTCCTCCTTCGTCAAGAAGGCAAAGTCGCGGCAGGCGGAAAAGGCGGTCTCTTCCGTCACCGTTCCATCCGACCAGCGGCAAAGATAGAGATCTTCCCCCGCAAAATACCGCGCCGCGGGGTAGGGAAGAAGCGCGAAAAAGAGCGCCGCATAGAGGAGGACGAGGAAGAACGCGACGGCGCGCCGCGCCTTTATGTATCCCATGAGAGCCTGTGCAGCGCGCCCTCCGAGGAGAGCCCCGCAAAGCCGTTTTGCCGAAGCCCCTCGAACACGGCGACCGCCACAGCGTTGGAGAGGTTGAGCGAACGGCTCTCCTCCCGCATCGGAATGCGCACGCAGTCCTCCTTGCGGGAGACGAGAAGCTCTTCGTCGAGCCCCTTGGTCTCCTTCCCAAAGACGAGAAAATCCCCTTCCCGATACCTGCGCTCGGCGTAACATTTGGGCGCCTTAGTCGTGAAGAAGGTGAAATTGGCCCCCGGATAGGCGGAAAAGAGCGCATCGAGGCTGTCGTGCACGCGCACTTCGACGAGATGCCAATAGTCGAGCCCCGCGCGCTTGAGCATGCGGTCGGAGATCTCAAACCCGAGCGGACGCACGAGGTGCAGCACGCACCCCGTCGCCGCGCACGTGCGGGCGATATTCCCCGTGTTTTGCGGGATCTCGGGCTCGACAAGTACAATGTGAAACATGTCCTCTTCCTTTCTTTCCCCATTGTACGACATTTCTTCCCGTTTTGCAAGTCCCTTTGCAAAATTTCGCCCTCTTTCTTTTTTGATGGATGCCCCTCCCCCTCAGGTATTAGGCGGAGTGAGTGAATCTTCTTGTCGGTGGTATTGTGCGGGGAAGATACGCTCGCCCCTTAGGGGGCTCGGTATGAGGGGCGAACAAGCATAGACAAAATCCCCCTCCTTGGGAAGGAGGGGGATACAGGGGGAGGTTTCCGCGTCATTCTGTCCCGCCCGAGCTTCTATTGTATTCCAAGGGCGGCACGAGCGCGTAGCGCGAAGTAGCACCGCGAAGAATCCCGAGGATGAAAATTCGGACTTCGTACTT
>CANRHI010000121.1 GCA_947630365.1 uncultured Clostridia bacterium | reverse complement strand
TGCGCCCGTAGTGGGAGTGGTGCACGTCGCGGACTTCGAAGGTCGCCCTATCCCTGTTCAAGCCGCCGGGGCCGAGCGCGGAGAGCTTTCTCTTGTGCGTGAGCTCGGCGATGGGGTTGGTCTGGTCCATGAACTGGGAGAGCTGGGAGGAGCCGAAGAATTCGCGGATGACCGCGGAAATGGGCCGCACGTTGATGAGCGAAGCGGGCGTGACCTCCATGGGGTCGGCGGTCGCCATGCGCTCTTTGATGAGGCGTTCCAGCCTCGACATGCCGATGCGCAGCTGGTTTTGGAGCAGCTCACCCACCGAGCGGACGCGGCGGTTGCCGAGGTGGTCGATCTCGTCGATGGAGCCGATGCCGTAGATGAGGTCGAGGTTGGTGGAAACGGCGGCGACCACGTCGTCTACCGTGATGCACTTGTGGTTGAGCTTCTCGACGAGGGGCTTGATGAGCTTCTTCTCGGAGGGAGTCAGAAGCCCGCCGATGCGCTGCTCCTTGTCGAGGTCGACGGGCGCATTCGTCTGCTTCTCCTCGGTATCCCTTGCGAGGATCTCGTGGAAGAGCTTGCACGCGCCGACGAACGCGATGCGGTTGAGCCGTCTCTTTTCGCGGTTTTTCTTCTCTTCTTGCTTCTCGTCTGCCTCGGGCGCCGTCTCATGCGTGTAGTAGACGGCGTTGATCTCCTCGAGGAAGCGCTCTGCGACCTCCTCGTCCGAAGCCTCCTTGCACGCCTCCGCGATCTTCTTGGAAAACACGAAGTTGGGGTAATAGACGGTCTTGAGCAGCCCCAAAAGTTTGGGGTCCTTGTCCGAGAGGGCATAGAAGTCCACCGTATTGTTCGCGATGATCTTGTGGCGGATCTCCCCGTCCTCGGGGTCGTTGACGAGCACATACACCTCGTTGATGCCCGCGTTCTGAATGACGCGCGCCTGCTCTTCGGAGACGACGCTCCCCTTTGCGGCGAGAATTTCGCCCGTCTCGGGGTCGACGATGTCGTCCGCGGCGCGGCAGCCGGGAAGGCGGTAGGCGAGGTTGAGCTTCTTGTTGAATTTATACCGCCCCACCTTCACCACGTCGTAACGGCGCGGGTCGAAGAAGAGGTTGTTGAGGTGCTGGCGCACCGATTCCTCAGTGGGCACCTCGCCGGGGCGCAGCCTTCTGTAGAGGGCGATGAGGCCGTCCGATTCCGAACGGATGGGCGGGTTGTCCTTCTCGTCCTTCTCGATGGTGGCGGCGATCATCTTGTTGTCGCCGAAGAGCTCCTCGAGGGCGCGGTTGGAGCCGTACCCGAGGGCGCGGAGGAGCACGGTCGCCGTGAGCTTGCGCTTCCTGTCCACGCTCACCCACAGAACGCCCTGCGCGTCCTGCTTGAACTCGAGCCATGCCCCGCGGTTGGGGATGACCGTCGTTTCATACATTTTCTTGCCCGTTTTGTCCGTCTCGGAGACGTTGTTCACGCCGGGGGAGCGGACGAGCTGGGAGACGATGACGCGCTCCGCACCGTTGATGATGAACGAGCCGTTCTCCGTCATGAGCGGGAAATCGCCCATGAACACGTCTTGGTCGAGGATGTCCCCCTTCACCTTGTTCACGAGGCGCACCTTCACGCGGAGGGGAAGCGCATACGTCGCGTCGCGGTTGCGGCATTCCTTCTCGTCGTACTTGGGCGCCTTTCCGAATTCGTGGCTCAAGAAGTAGAGCTCGAAGTGATCGGAGAAGTCCGTAATGGGAGAGTAGTCCTCGAAGATCTCGGAGATCCCCTCCCCGATGAAGGCGTCGTAGCTTTCCTTCTGGATCTCGACCAGATCGGGAATATCGATCACCTCGTCGATGGAGCCGAATCTTCTTCTCTCGGTCTTTCCGTACTTACAGATGGGTAAGTTCATTCCGTCAAATAACTCCTTTTATTGTTGTTATCATTTGGCGATCTACCGAGTATATCTTTTCATCGATAAAAATCGAAATGTCCGAATTTCTCCCCTTTACAACCGCAAAAAACTGTGGTACAATAGGGGGCGTGGGCACTGTGCCATGGGGTGCTCCGCCCGAAAATTTTTCCCGAAACGGCGCAAAGACGCATGATAGCATAGTGATACAGTATGTTATTATAGCCCTTCGATGAAAAGATGTCAATCGGTTTTGGGCGGGTTTTGGGAATTTTTCGCGCAAACGACAAAAAAACGCAAAAAAAGCCCTTCTGCCGCTCCCAAAGGCAGGGGGAAACGATGGGGTGCTTATGCGCATTGATAAATTTTTGAAGGTCTCCCGCATCCTCAAACGCCGCACGGTGGCGCAGGAGGCGGCGGACGCGGGAAAAATTTCCGTCAACGGCAAGGAAGTCAAACCCGCCTACCGCGTGAAGGTGGGAGACGTCGTCGAGATCTCCTTTGCGGCGGGGGTGCTCCGCTTCCGCGTGAAGGAAATTCGCGAGACGGTGAAAAAGGACGAGGCGGCAAATTTATACGAGGTGCTCTCATGACGACGGTCATCCTCTGCGCCGCGGGCAGCGGCACGCGCGCGGGCTTTTCCGAGAACAAGATTTTCCGCGAGTACAACGGCATGCCTTTGCTGTGCCATGCCCTCTCGGCGTTCGCGCCGTATGCGGAGGAAATTCTCGTCGCGTGCAAGGAGGAGGACGAAGCGCGCATTTCTCCCCTCCTCTCCCCCTTTGAAGGCGCCCGCACCGTGCGCGGCGGAGCTACGCGGGCGGAGAGCGTCCTCTCTGCCCTCCGCGAGGCAAAGGGGGATATCGTGTTGGTGCACGACGCGGCGCGGCCGTTCGTCTCTCCGGGGCTCATCGAGCGCTGCCTCGGCAGCGTGAAGAAAAACGGCAGCGGCGTGTGCGCCCTCCCCGCCACGGATACCGTCCTTTGCACGCAAAACGGCTTTCGTGCCCTCCCCCGCGAGCAAATTTTTTTGGCACAGACCCCGCAGGGCTTTGAAAAAGAGCGCCTTCTTTCCGCCTACGAGAGCGCGGAAAAGGACGGCATGCTCTCCTCCTTTACGGACGACAGCTCGCTCTACGCCGCCTACATCGAGCCCCCGCATCTGGTGCAGGGCGAGGCGGAAAACAGAAAGCTCACCTTTGCAAAGGACTTCCTCCCCACGGAGCGCGTGGGCTTCGGGGTGGATACGCACGCCTTTTGCTTTCAACACGAAATCGACATGGGCATCGCGCGGCTGAATTTGAATTACATCAAGCTGTGCGGCGTGACCGTGCCCTCCAATCGCGCCTTGGAAGCGCATAGCGACGGGGACGTGCCCGTCCACGCCCTCATGGACGCGCTGCTTTCCGCCGCCGCCGAGCGGGACATCGGGCACTTCTTTCCCGATACAGACCCCGCCCTGAAAAATGCCGAAAGCATGAAAATGCTCGCCCGCGTCGCGGACATGGTATGGGCAAAAGGGCTGAGCGTCGCAAACGTTAGCATCTCCATTCTGTGCGAACAGCCCCGCCTTGCGCCCTATATCGAGGCGATGCGGGAAAATTTGCGCCGCGTTTTGCGGTGCGATAACGTCGCCGTCGCCGCGGGCACGAACGAGAAGCTCGGCTACATCGGCGAAGGCCGCGGCATCACCGCCTACGCACTGGTCCTGCTCACCCGTTCGACCTGAGGGGGGGCATGAAGCTGCCCCCTTTGAAGGGGGCGGCTCCGCCATAGGCGGTGGTGGGGGT
>CANRHI010000120.1 GCA_947630365.1 uncultured Clostridia bacterium | reverse complement strand
AGTTCCTTTGTCATCCTTATCGGCTTAGCCTTACCTGAACCCCCCGGACTATCCGGGGGTTTTCTTTATACAAAAAACCGCCGCGCCTTCGAAAAGGTGCGGCGGGGGGTCGACGGTTTTTCTACACTGCTTTTAGTAAACGCTGACTTGCTTCTTGTCTCTTCCCTTGCGCTCGAATTTGACAACGCCGTCTTTCAAGGCGAAGAGGGTATCGTCCCCGCCGATGCCGACGTTATTGCCGGGGTGGATCTTGGTGCCGCGCTGGCGGACGATGATGCTCCCAGCGAGCACCTGCTGCCCGTCCTGCCGCTTCACGCCGAGGCGCTTGGCCTCCGAGTCTCTCCCGTTGTGGGAGGAGCCGGTCCCCTTTTTATGCGCAAACAAACGAATGAAAAACATTTTGATTTCTCCTTTTTTCGAAATTCGGGCGTTTCCGCCCCGTGCGGTCAAAGGACGATCTTCTCGATCTTGACTGCAGTGTACGGCTGACGGTGACCTTGCTTTTTGCGCTCGTTCTTCTTCGACTTATACTTGAACACGACGATTTTTTTCGCCTTGTCCTGCGATTGAACGGTGCCTGTCACCTTTACGGAAGCGACTTCTTCTCCCATCTTCACGGTCTCCCCGTCGGCAACGAGAACGGCGCGGAAGCTGACTTCCTCCCCCTTCTCGGCGCGGATCTTCTCGACCTTGACGATGTCGCCCTCGGAAACCTTATACTGTTTTCCGCCGTTTTCGATGATCGCGTACATAGTTTTACCTCCTCTTCCCGGTCTCGCAAGATATCTTAGGCGATTTTTTCTCTCGGAAAAAATACTTTGGGTGCCCGTTCTTAGCGGCTCAACAAAGAATTTAACATAAGATGGGCGAAAAGTCAAGCGGTTTTGCCCGAGTGCGCATACTTTTTCGCAAAAATCTCAAGATAAGCGTAAAGGAGAAAGTATATGGAGATCAAAAAGAGCGAGGAGATCCTCGCGGAAGTCCACCGCAACTGCCAGCTCGCGCTGCAATCGATCGCAGACATCCTCCCCGAGACCGACGACAACGAGCTCCGCGAAGAGCTCATGCGCCAGCACGAGGAGTACGAACGCATCGGGGGGAGGGCGGCAACGCTCGCCCGCGATAAAAATATCGAGCTCAAGAGCCCGGGGCCCATCAAAAAGGCGATGATGTGGTCGAGCATCAAGATGAGCACAATGAAGGACGACTCGCGCGCGCACATCGCCGAGATGATGGTGCAGGGCACGGTGATGGGAATTACGGCGCTCAAGAGCACGCTCTCCGAGATGAGCGGCGAGGCCGACCCCGACATCGCGGCGCTCGTGAAGGACCTTCTTTCCTTCGAAGAACGCGCAGAAAAGATTTGGAAGAGCAAGATCGCGTAAATTCGGATTTGCTTTTGCGGAATGGGGAAAAACCTCCCCCTGTGTCCCCCTCCTTAAAAAGGAAGGGGATTTTGATTGTAGTGTGGAGAGAGGGCCCCTTGGCTCCCCTATTTAAGGGGAGCTGGCGAGGCGAAGCCGAGACTGAGGGGTTCTTTCAACCCTATCCCCCGCTGCGCGGGTACTTCCCCTCATTAGGGGAAGCAAGGAGAGAGGGCATACGGAAACACAAGCCCCCTGCTCAGGATTCGAGGGCGGCCCTGAATTTTTTGTCAACTTCTTCGAACTGCTGCTCTAAAGATTTGATTCTCGTCTCTTCCCACGCAAAAGAGCTTTGTACCGTTTCTTGCCGTTTTTTGTACTTTTTCCCGAGAACAAAACCGATCCCGGCCAATAAGGCGCCGACGACAATGTGTGAGATACACGTCGAAATGGGCCAATTGAGAGACGGAAGAAAGAAGAGAACGAGACCGCCGATGGCCACAAAAATAATACCGAAGATGATTGCGATCATGCAAACGCTCCTGCGCGATTTCCATACCCTCCCTTCGGTGGTAAGCGTCGTCGAAAGACTTCCCTTTCTCTTTTGTGCCTGGGAGAGCTCTTCTTTCAATGCATCGCGCTGTTGCGCCAAGGAAAGCGCCTGCCTGCACGCCTCGATCTTCTTCTCCGCCCCCTCGATATCTTTGAGGCTCTCGAAGGTCTCCAAGATTTGGTTTAGGGAAGTAACGGAGTCCACCTCCTTCATGCGTTTGCATGTTTGCCCGAAATCCGCGAGCCGCTCTTGCGCAACCCGTTTCTCTTCATTTTCCTTCACCGACTGCAAATACCCGTCGATCTCTTCCTTCAAAGCATCGCCCGCATATTGCATTAGTTTATTGTAATTCGGGCCGTCGAATTCGCCGATCTCAGACCTCGTTGCGAGGTTTTCGCGCTGTGTGACCTCTAATTCACAGCAGAATTTTACGAGGTACGCCTCCGCGCTTTCGGGAACAAGATCCAACACTTTCTCCGCATACGCATCTGCATTTTCGAAATCCCCGTCCGCGAGGAACGTGAACGCCCGCTTGAGCAGAGGCGTTGTATCGAATCCGCCCGCGCTTCCCGAAGCCCTGCTCTCCGAGAGACGTTGGAGCTTTTCCTCCAATTCCCGCTGCGCCTTTCTCTGCGCCTCCTGCGCCCTCTTTTGCTCCTCGATTTGGCGGCGGATCTCCTCCGCCTGCGCGTTCTTGTCCCTCTCCGCGGCTTCCCGCTTTGCCTTTGCGGCGGGAGTGTGGCTCTCCACGAAGTCGGCGATCTTCCCATCCGCATCTCTGTGCGAAAAATCTATCCCCTGCAGCTTTCCGTTCTTCCCGGGAAGGCGCTCGATGGGCTTCTCGTAGAACACGAGCGTGATGCTGTCGCTCTCCTTCTCCTCGTCGTTGACAAGTTTGAGAAAGCGCGTGTATTCATTTTTGACCCAAGGGGTTTGTAAGTATTCCTCGTCGCGGCAGATGACGAGCATGCACTCGGACTTGACAAGGGCATACAAAATTCTTGCCTCGTAGTCCGCGCCCGTTACATTTCTCAGCTCGCGTTCGGAATAGAAGGGTTTGTAGCCCTTGTTTTTGAGAAGATCGTAGATGTAGTCGGCGTCCTTGCTGTCCTCTGTTTTGCCGTTCTCCCCCGAGACCTTCACGCACAGGAAACAATCGTAATCGGTGCCGCTCTTTTCCAAACGGGAAAATTCGGAGAGGATGTAATCAATTTCCTTGCCCTTCTTCTCATACTCCGCGCGCTGCTCGGAGGTGGCGTTGAGGAGGGCGCGCATGTAGTTCTTGTCCTCGATGAAGGGCTCCCCTTTCGCCCCGTGACAAATGGGCTGCATGCGGTTGTGGATATGGTCTTTGAGATATTGGATCCGGAAGGAGGCAAGCGCCATGCCGAAGTATGCTTCGGGCTCCTTGGGGTCGAGCTCGGCGGCCTTCTTATAGGCAGAAAGGGCGTCGTCGAATTTGCCCGTGTCGAGGTCGTGCTCGCCCATGCGGAGGAAGGAAAGCGCCGCGGGGCTCATTTCTTTTCTCGGAATCGTCCACACGTTGAAACATGCGGGGCACTCCACGACCCCGTTCGTTGCGCTTGCGACAAGCCCGTCGAGCAATGTGCCGCACGTTTTGCACTTAAAACTTGCTTCTGCCATAGGTACTTCTCCTGCTTTTTCTATTATTGTACCCCCCCCCACGAGAGCTTTGTCAAGGATTTTTTGAAAAAAATTGAGAAAATTGTTCGGAAGAATGACGTGTTGGCACGGGGGCAAAGGCCTACCCTTTTGAAAAGGGGAGGCTCCCGCGGAGCGGGTGGTGGGGATTGCCATTCGCGCATCCATACTCCCATCCCCACCCGTCTGCCC
>CANRHI010000119.1 GCA_947630365.1 uncultured Clostridia bacterium | reverse complement strand
GCGCCTGAAGAGATTCGAACTCCTGACACACGGCTTAGAAGGCCGTTGCTCTATCCACCTGAGCTACAGGCGCATACTTTGACCCGTCCCGAAGTCCCATCTCCGAATGGACCGAAATTGGAGCGGGTGATGGGAATCGGACCCACGCAGCCAGCTTGGAAGGCTGGTATTCTACCATTGAACTACACCCGCACGTCAATGCTTGTTCATTCTATCAAAGTTTTCCCATTCTGTCAAACGATTTTGTGCCCTTTCGGAAATTTTTTCTCAAATTTCCGTCATTGCTTTTTCTCCCCTCCCCGACGAAGCTCGGCGAGCTTCCTTTGGAGGATGGGAAGGGCGTCCGCGGGCTCGCCAATTCCTTCGACGGCGCACTCCATGGGGCACAGCCCCGTTCCCGCGCGGTTGATGATGCGCTCGGTATGCGTTTTCGCCTCGAAGGGAATCCGGAAGCGGGAGAGCGCCTCCTCCGCGGGGGCGCTCATCACCTCGGCGTACACGGCGCCGACGCCAAGCAAGACATAGAGAAACGCCGCCGCCTTGCCGACGATCCTATCCGCCGCCGCATAGCCGCGCACGTCCCTCTTCTCCTCCAAGAGCGCGATAAGGGGCGCAATTCCCCTCTCGCGGCGCACGATCTCCTCCCTCCCCACGAGGGCGAGAGTGACGTCATCTTTCAGGAGCTCCTTGGCGCGGGAGAGCTCAATCACGGCGCTTTTCCGCATAAAAGACGATGAGGGGCACGAGGACCCACTGGAGGACGAGCCCGGGAAGTCCCGTGAGCACGCTGCTCCAAATGACGGCAGGCGCGATGGGAGAGCCGAGAAGGCTTCCTATAAGAATGGCAACGGCGCGCACTCCCCTTCCCGCCGCTTGTGCGAGGAGAAGGCTGCAAATAACGGGCACCTTCCTCCCCGAGAACAGCCCCGTGACCAGCCCGTAGACGGCGAGCTCAATGGTCATATAGGGCAGCATGGGAAGGGCGGGCATCGCCTGCCCCATGGCGGAGGTGAGCAGAAAGCTCACGGCGGGCGCCAACAGCCCTACCGCGCCGCCGAACAGGCTTCCCGCGAAGTACCCCGCGAGGAACACGGTGATGTGCATGGGCAGGAAGGCTTCCCCGAGCGAGGAGCCCAGCTCGGACACCATGCCGAGAAGGTGAAAAATTTGCGGCAGGGCGACCGCGCCGATGAGCGCGAGCGCCGAAAAGAGCGTCTTGCTCTTCCATGTGGTGCAGATCCCGCTGCGTTTTTTTGTAGTTTCGAGATGTTCCATAGTTCCCCCTTATTCGAATTGCTCCGCGACGCCCGCGAGGAGCTTGCGGATCTCCAGATGCTGCGGGCAGACCTTTTCGCACTTCCCGCACTTGATGCACGCCGATGCCTTTCCCCTTCCGCCCGTGGTGAAGTTGGAGTAATACACGCTGCTGTTCCAATCTTTGTGCCGCTTCTTTTGGTTGTAGCAGGCGAAAAGATCGGGAATGGAGATCTTCTTCGGGCAGCCGTCCACGCAATAGCGGCAGGCGGTGCAAGGGATGGCTTCCTCCTTCAAAAGCTCGGCGACCACCTTTCCGACCGCCTCCTTCTCTTCCTCGTCGAGGGGGCGGAAGTCCTTCATGAACGAAAGGTTGTCGTTCATCTGCGCAAGGTCGCTCATGCCCGAGAGCACCATAAAGACGCCCTCGAAGCCCGCGGCAAAGCGGATGGCATAGCTCGCCGCGCTCCCTCCTCCCGGTCCCTCGAGGAATTTGGCGGCGCGCTCGGGAAGGCGGGCAAGCATCCCGCCCTTCACGGGCTCCATCACGATGACGGGCTTGTTGTGCTTTCTGCACACCTCGTAGCAGGCGCGGGACTGCACGCCGGGGTTTTCGAAATCCAGATAGTTGAATTGAAGCTGGACGACCTCGACGGCGGGATAGGTCGTCAGAATGTTCTCGAGCACCTCGGGCTTGTCGTGGAAAGAAAGGCCCACATGCTTCACCTTGCCCTCTTCTTTGAGGGCGAACGCCGTCTCATACGCGCGGCAACGCTTGTACTTTTCGAAATTGCCCGCATTCTGCGCGTGCATGAGGTAGAAGTCGAAATACTCGACGCCGCACGCTTTTAACTGCTTTTCGAAGAACGGGCGGATATCCTCCTCGCGGGAGAAGAAATTCTCCGTGAGCTTGTCCGTCAAAACAAAGCTCTCGCGGGGGTGGCGCTTTGCGAGGCATTCGCGGATGGCGGTCTCGCTCAAGCCCCCTATGTAGCCGTGCGCCGTGTCGAAATAATTGAAGCCGCTCGCAAGGAACGCATCGGTCATCTCTTTGACTTGCTCTAAGTCCACCGAACTGCCCTTCATGGGCAGCCGCATGCAGCCGAAGCCGAAATTCTTCTTCACATTGGAAAAATATGTCATGCTTCCCTCCCTTTTTCGGTGATAAAATCAAAAATATTCGGTCGAAAATCATTGTAACACAAAAACGCACTTTCGTCAAGGATATCGCGCTGCGAGAGAAAAATTCGTCGAATTTCAGAAAAAACCAAAAAAGATTCAAAAATCGCGCAAGAATGCTTGACATTGCGAAAAATCTTCGGTAAAATGAAGAATGTGTTTCGGGGGCGTAGCTCAGTCGGTTAGAGCGCTTGCTTGACATGCAAGAGGTCACAGATTCGAGTTCTGTCGTTCCCACCACCAAGCCCTGTATATTGTGTCGAACCGCAAGGCATGACCAATATGTGGGGTTTCGTTTTTTATTGGGGGTGAAGTTACGCACTCCCTTTTCCCCGAAGGGTAGGGCTTCTGCTGCGGTGCCCCTCCCCCTGCCTCCCCCCACCCCGCGGACGGGGAGGGGGATCCCCTGCGGTATTCCTCTTTAAGGCGTGGCAAACAAGCACAAAAGAATCCCCTTCCTTATTCAAGGAGGGGGACCCAGGGGGAGGTTTTCAAAACAAAAATCGTTACGCCGTAATATCCGTCATATCGTTAAACTGCGTGGGGAGCGAGATCTTCGTCGTGCCGAAATTGGAGATCGTGTGGAGCGTAGAGCCCGCTTCTCCCCCAAAATCCATGGTATAGGTCACGGACGTCGGCGCGCCGTCCGAAAACGTCACGGAGGCGTCCTTTATGGTGACGGTGCTTCCCACAAACGTGGTCGTGAAGGAGGCGCAGGTGTACTTCCCCTCCGCGAAGGTGAAGCTCGCAAAGTCGTTTTGCAGAATGGCGACGACGTCGCCCGCGGGCAATACCTGATTTTGAACGGTCAGCTCGTCTATGCTCATTTTGTTCCATTCCGTCGAGCCCGCCTCTTGCGCGTACAGATAGTACTTGCCGTTCTCCTTGGAAAAGATGGAGACGCCGTCCGAGGTATCGTTCTCGAGCTTGTCCGCGCCGTCCATTTTCAAGACGACGTAAGGCGTTTGGTCGGTGAAGTTGTCGCAAGCGGAAAGAATGCTTTTCCACTCCGCCTCCGTCACGGTGACGACGGGCTCCTTTTCGCCCCCATCCGTCTCGTCATTCGTATCCGTTTCTCCACACGCTACGATAGAGAAGCACGCCGCGCCCGCCAAAATGAGCGCAAGAAACCCTGCAAAATGCCTTTTCATTGCTTTTTCTCCTTTTTGAATTCTTGCCTCTATTATACCCCCCCCCGAAAAATGTCAACATTTTTCGGGGGTCTTTGAGAAATTTCTACAAAGAAATTGGTAGATGGAGGGGCTTCGCGTCATGTTGAGGGAGCGATGCGACCGAAACATCCCGAAGAACGAAGTCCGAATTTTCATCCTCGGGATTCTTCGCTACGCTCAGAG
>CANRHI010000118.1 GCA_947630365.1 uncultured Clostridia bacterium | reverse complement strand
TATGAAGGCGCTTCGCAAGGTTTGGGAACGGGGGAAGAGGGGGTACGCCCTGTTGCAGCGGCACCGCTACACGACGGTCGCGGGGACGCTCGTGTTCTTCCTCATTCTCTCGCTCGTGCCCTTTGTCTTTTGGCTGACCCTGCTGTTCGGCAGCCGCGCCTTCGACGCGTTGACGATGGCGGGCGTCGGGCTGTTCGGCTGGGCGGAGGATCTGCTCCTCTTCCTCAAAGAGAACGCCGCGGAGGGCGTGACAGGGGCGAGCGCGCTCTTCCTTATAACGACGCTCTGGTCGAGCAGCGGGTTTTTCTACCATCTCCGCCGCAGCGGGGAGATCATTTACGAATACAAGCGCGTAAAGCACGGATGGAAGGTGCGGCTCTCCGCGCTTCTCTATACCTTCGGCTTGCTCTTCTTCTTTGCCGCCGCGGGCGGGGCGCTCTTCGTCGCGGGGGTGTATTCGAAATTGCTCCCCGCGTGGGTCTCCTACCCCGCGTGGTACCTCCTTGCGCTCCTTCTCGGCTTTTTCGCCGCGTGGATCTTGAATAGCTATGTCTGCCCGTATCGGTGCCGCCCGTCGGATACCGCCGCGGGCAGTTTTTTCACCGCCTGCGCGTGGCTCTTGGCTTCCTGCGCCTTCGCCGTGTACCTGAAATTCGGCAACGCCGCGCAGCTGTACGGGGCGCTCACGCTCGTCGTCGTGTTCCTCCTTTGGCTGTACTGGCTGATGATCGTATTCGTCGCGGGGGTCATCTTCAACCGAAGGCAGCTCGCCCGCGCCGCGCTCGGGCACAAAAAGCTGTAAGGGGAGGGGCATCGGCAAAGGAAAAGGCGCGTTAAGAAAAGTGAGCATTTTTCGGGGGATTTTTGTCGCATTTTCGGACATGGGTGCCCCAAAATCAAAAAATCTTGCAAATTGGCGGCAAAAAAAAGTGCAAAAGTATTTACTTTTGCGCGCGTTTCGTGTACAATAGAAGTCGGGTCCGAAGTTTCGGTCCGCAAGAGGAGCATTTCATGAACGACTACAACGGCAATGGCGACAGATCGCGGTTCCTCGACAGCATGTATATGAATGTCGAGGGCAAGCTCGAGGAGATGCGCGACGTCGTGAGCAAGGAGCTCCAATACAGCTCCGTGCAGCAGGCGAGCGCCTTCGAAGCGCTCATGGGCGAATTCAAGCGCGGCGTGGAGGCCATCCTTTCGGAGATCCGCTACGTCTCCCATCAGAACAGCGCCATCTACGACTACGGTCAGGCGGAGAGGGGGGAGATCCGCGGCGCCATTCTCGAAGCGGTCGCCACGCATACGGACGGCGTCGTGAAGGCGCTCACCGAGCATATCGACAGCCGCATCGGCGAGCTGAAGGATAGCTTGGGCGAACAGCTCGAAAAGCGCACCGAGCAGATGGGCACCGCCCTCTCCGAACAGCTCGAGGCCCGCACGACCGAGCTTGCGAATTCCCTCTCCGGGCAGCTCGAAAGCCGCACCGCAGAGCTCGCCGCCTCCATCGGCGAACAGCTCGAGGGCCGCACCTCGGAGCTGGCGAGCTCCATCAATGCGCAGGTGGAAAAGAGCACGGAAGGGCTCGCCGCCTCCATCACAGAGCAGGTCGAGAAAACGACCGAGGGGCTCGCGACCTCCCTTTCCGAACAGCTCGAAAGCCGCACGGAAGGCCTCGCCGCTTCCATCACCGAAGAGCTCGAAAGCCGCACGGAGGGCCTCGCCGCTTCCATCGCCGCACAGCTCGAAAAGAGCACAGACGAGCTTGCGGGCACCATTCTCGACAAGCTCGAGAAGAGCTCGCAGGAGACGCAGGCCGCCGTCACCGAGTATGTGGACGGCCGCATCGGCGAAGCGGAGAAGAGCATCGAAGAGCAGATCTCCGAGCCCGAGCCCATCGTCACCTTCGACTACGAGCAGCTCGCGGGCATGATCGCCGAGAAGCTCGAAGAGCAGTCCGAGCCCGCAGAGGAGATCGCCCCGGAAGCCGAGGAGGCTCCCGCCGAAGAAGCCGCAGAGCCCGCGGAAGAGACCGCAGAGCCCGCGGAGGTTGTGGAAGAGGTCCCCGCCGAGGAGACGGTCGCAGAAGAGGCGGCGGAGGAGATCGCAGAGCCCGCCCCCGAAGAAGCTCCCGCAGAGGTTCCCGAGGAAGTTCCCGCGGAGGAGCCGAAGGAAGAGCCCAAAGAGGAGCCCGCCGCGGAAACCGCGGCAGAGCCCGCACCCGCTCCCGTGCACTATGCAAAGCCCATCGACGAGGAGGAATTCGCTTACGACATCCTCGCCGAGAAGATCGCGACCATCCTTCCCGAGGTCGACTACGACCTCATTGCGGATAAGGTCCTCGCCGCGATGCCGCAGACGGACGAGCAGCTCCTCGCCGAGCGCATCGTGCAGACGATGGTCCCCATCGACGAGCAGTCCATTGCCGACCGCGTCGCCGACACCGTGACTCCCATCGACTACGACTACATCGCCGAAAAGGTCGCCGCCGTCTTGGCGGAAGCGCCCGTTTCGCTCACGGACGAGACCATCGAGCGCATCGCCCAGCGCATTGCGGAGCTTCTGCAGGCAGACGAAGGGGACGTGGAGCGCATCGTGCGCGCCGCAACGCCCGTTCCCGCGCCCGTAGAAGAGGCTCCCGCAGAGCCCGCGCCCGCCCCTCAGCCCGAGCCCGCGCCCGCCGAAGAGGCCGCGCCTCAGCCCGAGCCCGAAAAGGAGGAGCCCGAAGAGCCCGCGGCACCCGCAGAGCCCCCCGTCGCCCCCAAAAAGCCCGTCGCCCCGCCCGTCACGGAGGTAGACGACGAGAGCAAGATGGTCCGCTATAAGCGCAGCTTCATCGCGAAGATCATCGAGAGCGACGAGGAAGTCAAGGAATATTACAGCGCCCTCAAGAACGCCATTTTGGAGTACGGAAAGGTGCGCTCGCAGATCAACTGGACGAACGACCGCTTCACCCTCGACAACGAATCCATCGTGAAGATCGGCGTGCGCGGCAAGACGCTTTGCCTCTACGTCGCCCTCAACCCCGAGGAATTCCCCGAGACGGTGTATCACCAAAAGTTCGCCGGCGACACCAAGATGTACGAAAAGACGCCGATGATGATAAAGATCAAGAGCGGCGTCGCCGTCAAGCGCGGCATTCGGCTCATCGAGCTCTTAATGGAACGCCTCGGCGCGGTGAAGGAGCCGCGGGAGCGCGTCGACTATGCGGCGCAGTACTTCTTCCGCACGGAGGAGGAGCTGCTCGCCGAGGGCCTTATCAAGACGGCGGTCGTCGATAAGTCCGATTTGGATTTCTGAGAGCTACCAAAGGAAGAGAGCTGAGCGATCGGCTCTCTCGCTTTGTACAATGTAAAAGGGCAGAAAGGAGTATCATTTGAAAGCAAAGAAAACATCGCAGGACGCCATCGAGCTCGCCATCTTGAACGGGCTCGAGGCATTCAGCCGCGAACAGGCGGCAAAAAAATCGCCTCCGAAGGCAGAGGAAAAGGCGCAAAGCTCCCAAAAAGCGCAAAAGACCACGGGAGAGATGCGCACGGCGGAGGCGATGGAGGAGGCGGGCTTAAAGGCGAAGCGCAAGAGCCGCGCCAAGGGGAAGGGCACTGCCCTTTCGGTGGCAGCCGAAACGGGAACGGGCAAAAAGGAGAAACCCCTTCCCCAAAAGCCCAAGGCGCCCAAGGCGCCCAAGGCGCCCAAAGATGCCGTCGGGCGGACGCCCGAGGGAAAGGGACAGGCGGAAAATAAGGGCAAAAGCAAGGCGAAAAAGCCCATAAAAGTCCTCTTCTTCGGCGGCGTGGGCGAGATCGGCAAGAACATGACCGCCATCGAGTACGGGTCGGACATCATCGTCATCGACGCGGGCACCATCTTCCCCACGGAGGAGATGCCGGGCATCGACCTCGTTTTCCCCGATATCGGCTACCTCGTCAAGAACAAGCACAAGATCCGCGGCGTATTTTTGACGCACGGCCACGAGGACCACATCGGCGGCGTGCCC
>CANRHI010000117.1 GCA_947630365.1 uncultured Clostridia bacterium | reverse complement strand
CGAAGGGGGCATGACGCCGGGGGTATCGAGCAGCTCGATGCCGCCGCACTTCACCCACTGCTTTTGGCGGGTGACGCCCGCCTTGTCGCCCGTTTGCGCCTTCTTCCCGCCCGCAAGCAGGTTGATGAGCGTGCTCTTCCCCGTGTTGGGGATGCCCGCCACCAAAAAGCGGAGCGCCCGCGTTTCGCCGCGCTCGCGGTTGCGTTCCCTCCGCGCCGCGGCGAGCTGTTCCATCGCCTCCCGCAGGGGGCGCACCGAGGAGGGGGAGAGCAGGGAGATCTTGAGCGCGCTTTTTCCCCCTTCCTGCATTTTTGCAAGGAGCATGTCCGAATTCCTGTCCGCAAGGTCGCCCTTGGCGAAAACGTACAGGACGGGTTTTCCCCCTACCATGTCCGCGATGCGGGCGTCGTACGTCGCCGCGGGGGCGCGCGCGTCGAGCACGAGCACCACCGCGTCGCATAGCGTGAGATTTTCCCGCATCACGCGCATGGCCTTCGCCATGTGCCCGGGGTACCACTGGATGATCTTCATAGGGTTACTTCAAAAGGTCGGGACGGAGCTTCTTTGTGAGAAGGAGCGATTGCTCATGCCGCCACTTGTCGATCTCGGCATGGTTGCCGCTGCGGAGCACTTCGGGCACCGCGAGCCCCCTGTACTCCACGGGGCGGGTGTAGTGCGGGTATTCGAGGAGGTTTTCCGAGAAGCTCTCCTGCACGAGGCTGGAGGGGGAGATCACCCCGTCGAGGTAGCGCACCACCGCGTCCGTAAGCGCCATGGCGGGGATCTCGCCGCCCGTTAAAACATAGTCCCCGATGGAAATTTCTTCGTCTATGAATAGGTCGACGGCGCGCTGGTCCACGCCCTCATAGTGCCCGCAGAGAAGGAGCAAGTCCTCCCCCTCCGCAAGGGAGATGACCTTCTCCTGCGTGAGCGTCTTTCCCTTGGGGGAAAGGTAGATGCGCCGCATGGCGTGGGCGGGGTCGAGCGCCTCCACGGCGCTGCCGATGGGCTGCGCCATCATGACCATTCCCGCGCCGCCGCCGAAGGGATAGTCGTCGCACTTTTTGTGCTTGTCCTCGGTGTAGTCGCGGAGGTTTTCTATTTTCAGCTCGAATTTTCCCTCTTCCGCCGCCCTGCCGACGATGCTGCTCTTGAGCGGCGTGAACATTTCGGGGAAGAGGGTGAGAATGACGATTTTCATACTGCTTTACAAAAGATTTATCTTGTTGGCGAGGATGTACCGCACGAAGAAGAAACTGCCCCCGTCGATGGCGGCGAGCACGGCGATGACGAGCCACACCGTGAGGTGCGGGGAAACGGCGTCCGTCGCCTCGACGATGGGCACCATGCAATAGGTGAGGAAGATTTGCACGACCACATACACGAGCACGAGGAGCGCGAAGATGACGAGCTTCCTGTGCGAAGAGAAGAGCTGCGCGAGCGCGAGCACGGCGTAGAGCACGAGCGTGCAAAGGGGCAGCCATGTGAGGATGAGCACGATGAGCTCGAAGAGCACGACGGGCTCCTCCGCAATGGCGTTCCCGATGGATGTGAAGATCTCCCCGAACGCCTCGAAGAGGAAGAGCTGCGGCGCCCCCGCCGTGAGAATGAGGAAGGAGAGCGCGCAAACGAGCGAGGAAGCGACGACCGCGATGACCGAGGAGAGGAGCTTCCCCAAGATGAGCCGCGCGGGCGGCACGGGCAGAGAGAGCGTGAGGTACCCTTCCCCCGTGAACAGCGTCTTGTAAAAGCGCGTCACGCCGAGAAGCCACGCCTCGAACACGAGAAGGAAGGTAAAGCAGATATAAAAGACGCCGAAGAGCACGGAAAGGGGCGAATCTCCGCTGCGGCTCACTTCGATGGTGAGCCTTCCCGCCGCCGCGAACACCAAGGAGGCCGCCGCGAGGAAAATGAGCACGCGAAAGATGGCATAGAGCTCGTGCTTCATGACCTTTACCATCGGAACACCTCCCGAAACACGCCGTCGAGCGACATGCCGCGCTCCTTTCGTATCTCCTCCGCCCCGCCCGAGAGGACCACCTTCCCGCGGTCCAAAAAGACGGCGTGGGTGAGCACGGGCTCGATATCGGCGATGAGATGAGTGCAAAGAAATATGGTGGAATTTTGCGGCTTGCTCAAGAGGACGGTATCGAGGATGAAGTCCCGCGCGGCGGGGTCTACCCCCGCGATGGGCTCGTCGAGAATATAGAGCTTCGCCTCGCGCGACATGGTGAGAAGGAGCGCGAGCTTCTCCTTATTCCCCTTGGAGAGGGTGCGGATGCGCTGCTTCTTCTCTATGCCGAGGCGGGAGAGCGTCTCCTCCGCCCGTTCCCTCCGAAAGTCGGGAAAGAAATCTTCGTAAAAGCGCATCGCCTGCTCAACGCTCTGCCAGTCGGGCAGGAAAAACGCGTCCGGCAAATACGCCGTCTCCGCCTTCGTCTTGTCCGAAGGGGGCATCCCGTCCACGAGAATGGCGCCCTCCGTCGGCTGCAGCATGCCCATGGCGAGCTTGATGAGCGTGGATTTGCCGCTCCCGTTGGGGCCGAGCAGCCCCACGATGCCGCCTTCCTCGATGCGCAGATCGACTTTATCGAGCGCGGTGAGCGTGCCGTAGCGCTTGGTGAGATTTCCGCATTCGAGTATTGCCATCTCCCCTCCTTGTGTCCCCTATAAAACGGCGACTTGCGCAAAGCGCGCCGCCGAGACGACCAGCCTTCCCCCCTCGAGGTCGACTTCGAGCACCACGCCCTCCGCCGCGGGGAAGAGGATCTCCTTCCCGTCCTTTTCGAGCGTATAGATGTCCGTCGCCGCCTGACGGATATCGGTGAGCGTGCCGAGCGTCTCCCCCTTCTCCGTGCACACCGCCATGCCGAGAAGGTCGGCAATGTAGTACCTCCCCTCCTCGAGGGCGGGCGCCTCCGCGCGGGGGACGGTGACCTTTTTCCCGCGGAGGAGCTCCGCGGCGTTGCGGTCGGGCACGCCGCGCAAATTCAAATACGCCATGCCCTCCGCCGTGCGGACGGAGAGCACCTTATACTCTACGCCGTCCAAAAAGACGCGGCGGAAGGAGGAAAAGTCCTCCGCGCTGTCCGTGAACGGCTTGACCTTGATCTCGCCGCGAATGCCCTGCGGCTTCAACACTTCGCCAACGACAAGCTCACGCATTTTCTTCTCCGAACAGAGCGTCGACCGCGCGGCGGATGTGCGCCTGCGTCCGCTCCTTGTTTTCCTCGCTCTCGACGATGAGGATATTCTCTATCCCCTTGTAGCGTTCAAAGACTTCGAAAAATTTCTGCCGCGTCTTTTGCTGGCGCTCGAGCGTCTCATACCGCTCGGTCGCCCCCCGCCTTCCCACGCGCTTCATGCTCTCTTCGGGGGATATGTCGAGGAAGAGGACGAGGTCGGGGCGGAGCTCCTCCATGGCGGGACGGTTGAGCTCCTCCACCCACTCGAGCGGCACAAAGCCGCCGTTGTAGGCAAACGAGGAGAAATAGTACCTGTCGCAAAGGACGGTGACCCCCTCCTCGAGCTTCTTTTTCATGCCGTATGCGGGGTTTTGGATATGGTCGAGCCGATCCGCGGCGAACAGCAGCGCGATGGCGTGTTCGCTCGTCTCGATGCGCCTTCCCATGCAGTCGTGGAGAAGCGCGCCGAAGGGCGAATCGGTGGGCTCGTGCGTGGTGGAAACGGGGACGCCTTTCCCCGTGAGATACTCGGCAAGCAGCCGCATCTGCGTCGATTTGCCGCTGCCGTCCGTCCCCTCGAATACGATGAATTTGCCTCTTGTTTCCATATCGGGTTTATTATACCAAAAATCCGCGCCATTGTCAACGCGGAATTTTCCTTTATTTTTTCATTTTCTCGACTTCGCCGCTCGCCCAAAGGAGAAGGGGGCTACCGCGTCATGTTGAGGGAGCGAGGCGAGAGAAACATCCCGAAGTACGAAGTCCGAATTTTCATCCTCGGGATTCTTCACCCCACAAGGGGGTTCAGAAGTCAGCAACCCCCATTTCAAATGGGGGTTTGATTTCGACACCATCCGGTGTATAGTGCCGGCTCCCCCGCA
>CANRHI010000116.1 GCA_947630365.1 uncultured Clostridia bacterium | reverse complement strand
AGTTCCTTTGTCATCCTTATCGGCTTAGCCTTACCTGAACCCCCCGGACTATCCGGGGGTTTTCTTTATACAAAAAGATGCGCCTCACGGGGAGGCGCACGAAAAATGTACCTCCCAATGTTGCGACACATTTTCCTCATTCCAAGGCGAGAGAATACACTTTTACCGAAAGTATTCCCTTAGAATGAGATATTAAAATGTGTCGCACGGTTATTATAGCACTTCGGGAGGGAATTATCAAGCCGTGAAACAACAGATGTGTAAAAATCTTTTTGCCCCTGTATCCCTTTGCGATAACCTCCCCCTGTGTCCCCCTCCTTAAAAAGGAAGGGGATTTTTGTTGTGGTAGAACTTGGCGCCCCCTTGAGGGGGAGCTGGCGCGCTGCCCTTGCGCGACTGAGGGGGTGTCACCTCAAATAGGCAACACCCCTTCCGCCCCTTGCGGGGCCCCCACCCCTCAAGGGGTGGGCAAGGAGGTAGCTCTCGCCATATGCGCCTCTCAATAGGGGCGCACAGGGGCGTTGCATACAAAAAAGGTCGCCTGTTCGGCGGCCTTCTTCATAGACAAAATATCTAATTTTCCTCATCCTTCTTGTGAATCGGAGGAGAAGAGGCGGACATGGTAGGGGGATTTTCGCTCGAGGGGGCATCGGCCGCTTCATCCTCGGCGGAGAGCTTATAATATCTTCTGCCCTGCGGGGCGCCGGAAGAGGCGATGCGGTCGAGCTCGGGGAGGTAGTCCACGCTCCAGTCGTAGCTCTTCAAAAATTCGCCGTGATAGAGGTCCCCGCCCGTTTGGAGGTAATCCCAATAGTCGCAGCGGATGTTCGTCTTATCGAGGGAGAGAACGGCTCTGCCGGAGGTGACGCAATTGACGCCGATATCCGCGAGCGTCTTTCGGAGGCGGAACACGGCGTTCCGATAGAGCACCTTGGCTTTCTCGACGTTGGCGTCCTGCCAAAGGTGGTCGATGGCGTCCGTCATCGTGAGGGAATTGCCGTTGTAGACGATGAGGAGGGCGAAGAGCTCCTTTGCCTTGCCCGAGGAGAACACGACGAGCTTGCCGTCCGAGAAGCAATCGAAGGAGTCGAAGGTGCGCACATACAGAGTGGGGGTGCGCTTTTCGATGAGGCGCAAGATCTCGGTGAGCTTATCGGCGTGGTAGGGCTTATACAAAAACCCCACGGTGTTGCGTTTGAGGGCGGGCGAGAGGTCTGCCATGGTGATGGTCATCCCCGTGATGAACACGATGGAGATCTCGGGGCGGAGGGAGACGATCTCCCCGGCGAGCTTGAGCCCGTCGACGCCCGGCATTCCCACGTCGGTGAACACGGCGTCCACGTTGTTTTTGAGAATGTACTCAAGGACGGCGCGCTCGTCGTCGCGGAAAAACTTGCATTCAACGTTGTAGTCGATGATCTCGTTCAAAAACGACTGCAGCGCATACATTTCATCGTCGATGACGACGATCCTCATACCTTCTTCCCCCTTCCGTTGATGTCTATGACGATCTTCACCTGCGTCCCCTTCCCGGGCTCGCTTTTGATCTCGGGGTGGGCGCCGAGCGCGAGCGCAAATCTGCCGCAGGCGTTGCGGATGCCGTGGGAACGGTCGGAGACGGCGGAGGGGTCGAAGCCCTTGCCGTTGTCCGAGATCTCCACGACGGCGCGGTCCTCCTCCCGATAGGAGGAGATGACGATGCGCCCGCCTGTCTCCTCCACGCCGCTGTATTTGAAGGCATTCTCGACGAAGGGCTGGATGGAGAACGGCGGGACGGAAAATTCGGTGAAGTCGATATCGAAGATGACCTCCATTTTGCCGTCCCGTTTGAGATTTTCGAATTCGGCGTAGTTGTAAATGTTGTCGATCTCCGTCTCGAAGGGGACGAGGTCGCTGTCGAAGGAGCGGATGCTCCCGCGGAGGAAATCGGAGAGGTGGGCGAGCCCCTCGTCTCCGAGGGCGATATCCTTATGGTAGAGCGCGCGGAGGGCTTCGAGCGAATTAAAGATGAAGTGCGGCTTTATCTGCCATGTGAGGGCGCGGGTCTCGAAGTGCCGCGCCTGCAATTTGTACTCATCCGAGCGGACGGCGCGAAGGTCGGTATGCACGGAAAAGAGGAAATACACCGTCGCAAAGGCGGCGAAGGTGAGCACGGCAAACGCGAGGGCGATGCCCTGCACGGGGAGCGCGGGGCCGCTGTAGGAGAGGGCGTTCACGCTCTGCACGCCGATGGCGAGCGAGAACACCGCCGTGACGAGATAGGTGGTGAAGAGGACGTTCTTCTCCGCCCACACCCGCTCCAAAATGAGGCAAAAGACGATGATATAGATCGCCGAGAGCAAGAAGTGGAAGATATACCCATACCCGAAGATGACGGCGAGCGAATACCCCATGAGCGACGCCATGGCGCAGACAGTGACGATCGCCGCGCTGCGGTTGGAGATGGGAATGCGGTACAAAAACAGGATATACCAACAACAGCACGCCTCGGCGAGGGCGAAGGCGAGCTCGCTGGAGATGCCGAGCGCATAGAGGGGGATGTCCACGCCGAAGTTCTTCAAAAAGAGATCCATATCGACGGAGAGCGCGTACAGCACAAAGAGGCACCCCGCGATGAGCGCGGTATGGAAGGTGGAATCGTCGATCTTGAACACCGAGATGACCTCGACGATGCAGACGACGAACAAAAACCCGAGCACCGTCACATACGCCGCCCCGAGCGCCGAATCGGACACCGCCCCGCCGCCCAAGAGGGTGGTGAGAAGGGGCGCCGCGATCCCGACCGCAAGCGAAAGGGCAAGGCAAGGGACTCCAAAACAGAGGAGCTTATTTCTTCTCATACGAATATTTTACTATATTCTCTCCGATTTCGCAAGATATTTTCGAAAAAATGCGTTTTTCCGAAAGTATTTCCCAAATTTTTGCCGTTTCGAAAAAAATTTTTTTGGGAAAAGCGCGGATTTTAACGCTTTTTTAACGCTTCGTATGATAGAATGCGGAAAAAGGGGGCAAATGCCCGCAAGGAGGAAACACATGTCCATCACGGTGATCGAGGACAACATGAACGACAACGCGCTCGTTACGGCGAGCAAGGCGACGGACTGCCCCAAGGGCGCAGAAGTGAGCATGCGGCAACATCGGGAGGTCTGCGTCATGCAGGGCTATTCGGTCGGAGGGACGATGACTTCGACGGGTACTTTCGGCATGCGCAAAGACATCGACAAGAAGAATTTCCCCAAACTGAAAAAGGGGCTGTTCTCTTCCACCTACAAGAACGTTACGGTGTATTTTCTCTACAACGGGGGCTTCCGCCTGCGCTTTAAGGACAGCGTCACCACCAAGAAGGGCAGGAAGGGCTACTACGATTTCGGGCTCACCGTGCAATGCACGGGATTCGATACCAAAGCTTTCGCCACCATGCTCAAGTCGATCAAATATACGTCGGAGAGCGAAAAGACGGTCATCTCCCTGCAAACGGTGCACGATATCCTCGGCGACGCCATCAAAGACGCCATGCAGACCATTCTCGACGACGCGCCCCAAGGGTACGACATGGGCAGCGGCGGATTCGGACCCGGGGCTTCGATGTCGACGATCGTCTCCAGTATGGAACACGATATGGAGAGCAAGAAGCAGCGCGACAAGACCAACCCGCTCCTCTTCGGATTTTTGAAGGAAAGAATGCGCAAGATCGGCCTCGTCTGCCTTATGGAAATTTGATTTTCGAGAAAAAGTTATGCCCGCCGCGCCCCCTTCCCCCTCGGAAGGGGGCGTTTTCATACAGCCCTCCCAGCCCACTGCGTCATGTTGAGGGAGGGAAGCGAGACATATGAGGAAATAGGGGTGAACCTGTCATACCGAGGCCCGTAAGGGCCGAGTGTATCCCCTGAAACGCAGCAACCTCCCCCTGTATCCCCCTCCTTACAAAGGAAGGGGATTTGTATGAAAGCTGCCTCCTTTGAAGGAGGCGGCTCCGCCGTAGGCGGTGGTGGGGGGATCATGCCCGCATTCTCAATACGTCACCCTGAGCGGAGCGCAGCGCAGTCGAAGGGTCACCGCATTCATGCCTTCCTCTTCTACCCCGTCATTTCGAGCGCAGCGAGAAATCTCAAAAGATTCCTCACATTCGTTCGGAATGACGTAACAAAAG
>CANRHI010000115.1 GCA_947630365.1 uncultured Clostridia bacterium | reverse complement strand
GCGTGTTGCACCTATAACGCCGCGGCGAGGGGCTTTGTTGCAAGGTGAATGTCGCAGAGATCAAATTTTACGATATCGCAAACGGGGAGGGAGTGAGAGTCTCCCTCTTTGTTTCGGGTTGCAGAAGGCACTGCAAGGGGTGTTTTAACGAGGTCGCGTGGGATTTTTCCTACGGCACGCCGTACACCGAAGAGGTGCAGGAGAAAATTTTAACGGCTCTCGAGCCCTACTATATGGCGGGGCTCACGCTCCTCGGCGGAGACCCGTTCGAGCCCGAGAACCGAAAGGGGCTTCTCCCGCTCTTGAGGGAATTCAAGAAGCGCTTTCCCCAAAAGAATGTGTGGTGCTTCACGGGCTACACCTACGAAAACGGCACCATCGCCGAGCAAGAAGGGGAGGATGTAAAGGAGATGCTCTCCTACATCGACGTATTGGTCGACGGGCCCTTTGTCGAGAGCAAGAAAGATATCCGCCTCAAATTCCGCGGCTCCTCCAACCAGCGCGTATTGGATTTGAAATCGTGTATTTCGAGCGGGAACATAGTACTATATCTGACATAGTACTCGTGTTTTCCCAAAATGCGGCAAAATCTGCCGCATTTTTCCTGCCGTTCGTTTGACTTCCCCTGCATTTGGGGTATAATTATAATGTAATAGGAAATTGCTTAACGAGGAGGAAGAAATGAACAAACTGCAACTCAGAAGATATGCAAAGCTGCTCGCAAAGCGCGGCGTCGCCGTGAAGAAGGGGCAATGGGTCATCGTGCAGGCAGAGCTCGACCAGCCCGAATTCGTCGAAATGTGCGTCGAGGAGCTCTACCGCGCGGGGGCGGGGAAAGTCACCGTCGAATGGTCGCACCAACCCCTGACCGGGCTTCACTATAAGTATCAAAAGGAGGAGCTTTTGAGCTCCTTTGCCAAGTGGGAGATGGAGAAGCTCGCCTACCGCAAGGAGGAACTTCCCGCCATGCTCTACCTCGAATCGGAGGACCCGGACGGTCTCAAGGGGCTCGATCAGGAGAAATTCACGCGGGTGCGCACCGTTCGGACGGGCGTCATCAAGCCCTTCCGCGACGCGATGGAGAGCAAGTACCAGTGGTGCATTGCCGCCGTTCCCGGCAAGGCGTGGGCGAAGAAGGTATTCCCCGACCTCATGGTGAATTCCGCCGTTGAGAAGCTGTGGGACGTCATTTTGAAGGCTTCCCGTGCAGACGGCGCCGATCCCGTGCGCGACTGGGCGCGCCACAACGACGAGCTCGCCCAAAAATGCGACTATCTCAACCGCTTGAAGCTCACTTCCCTCGAATACAAATCGAAGAACGGCACCGATTTCAAGGTCGGGCTCATCGACGGCGGGCTGTTTGCGGGCGGCGCGGAGGAGACGCTCGGCGGCGTTTCCTTCAACCCCAACATTCCCTCCGAGGAGATCTTCACCTCGCCCAAGGCGGGGGAGGCGGAGGGCGTCGTCTACTCCACCAAGCCGCTTTCCTACCAAGGGGAGCTCATCGAGAACTTCTCCGTCCGCTTCGAGGGCGGGAAGGTCGTCGAGGTCAAGGCGGAGAAGAACGGGCATCTGCTCGAGAAGATGATCTCCATGGACGAGGGGGCGAAGATGCTCGGCGAGTGCGCGCTCATCCCCTTCGATTCTCCCATCAACAACACGGGCATCCTCTTCTACAACACGCTGTTCGACGAGAACGCGAGCTGCCACCTCGCCCTCGGCCGCGGCTTCAACGAGTGCCTTAAGGGGTATGAGAACATGTCCCTCGAGGAGATCCGCGCAAAGGGCATCAACGACAGTCTCATCCATGTAGACTTCATGATCGGCAGCGCCGACCTCGATATCGTGGGCGTCACGAAGAGCGGCGAGCGCGTGCAGATCTTCAAAAACGGCAATTGGAGCATGTAAAAAGAAGGCGAAATCATGATCAAGATCGATATTTTTTCGGGATTTTTGGGCGCGGGAAAGACGACGCTCATCAAAAAGCTCATCAAGGAAGCGTATGCGGGCGAGAAGGTCGTCCTCATCGAGAACGAATTCGGCGAGATCGGCGTCGACGGCGGCTTTTTGCAGGACGCAGGCATCGAGATCACCGAGATGAATTCGGGCTGCATCTGCTGCTCGCTCGTGGGGGATTTCTCCAAGGCGTTGAAGGAGGTCGCCGCAAAGTTTGCGCCCGACCGCATCGTCATCGAGCCCTCGGGCGTCGGCAAGCTCTCGGACGTCATCAAGGCCGTCCGCCGCGCGGAAGTGAAGGACAGCGCGCTCAACGCCTTCTGCACCGTCGTCGACGCGAAAAAGTGCAAAATGTACCTCAAAAACTTCGGCGAATTCTTCCTCGATCAGGTGGAGAACGCGAGCTGCGTCGTGCTCTCGCACACGTCCGACCCCAAGAAGGTGGAAGAAGCCGTCGCCCTGCTTAAAGAGCACACTTCGGTGACCATCGTCACGACCGATTGGGAGGGCTTGAACGGAAAGGACATTCTCGCCGCCATGCAGCAGACGGACAGCTTGAACAAGGAGCTCGAAAAACTTGCCGCCGAGGCGCAGGAAGATGACGACGATGACGACGAGTGCGACGACCCCGACTGCGAGTGCCATCATCACCATCACCACCACGACGATGACGACGACGAGGAGTGCGAGTGCCACCATCACCATCATCACGACGATGACGACGACGAAGAGCACGAACATCATCACCATCATCACGATGATGACGACGACGAAGAAGAGCACGAACATCATCACCATCACCACCATGACGATGACGACGACGAAGAAGAGCACGAACATCATCACCATCATCACGACGACGATGATGACGATGAAGAGCACGAGCACGAGCACCATCACCATCATCATCACCATGCGGACGAGGTATTCTCGAGCTGGGGCGTGGAGACCGCGAAGGTGTTCCCCAAAGAGAAGTTGGAACATGCCCTCCGCGAGCTCGAAACGGGCAAATACGGGCAGATCCTCCGCGCCAAGGGCATCGTAAACGGGGGAGAGGGCTGGCTGTATTTCGACTATGTCCCGGGCGAGATCGACATTCGAAGGGGCAGCCCCGCCGTCACGGGAAGGCTGTGCGTCATCGGGTGCAAGTTAAATGAAGAGGGCATTTCCGCCCTGTTTGCGGAGTAAACTATGGCAAGAGAAGTCCCCGTCTACCTCTTTATGGGCTTTCTCGAATCGGGTAAGACGAAATTCATTCAGGAGACCTTCGAGGACCCCCGCTTCGAAACGGGCGAGAGGACGCTTCTCCTCGTCTTGGAGGAGGGGGAGGAGGAGTACGAGCCCTCCCGCTTCTCCGTAAAAAAATTCCAAATGGAGACGCTCTCTCCCGAGGAGATGACGGCGGAGCGGCTGCTCTCTCTCGAGAAGAAGTATGTGCCCCAGCGCGTCGTCGTCGAATGCAACGGGATGCAGCTTTCGGACGCCCTCTTCGAGGCGTTGCCCGACGGATGGCTCATCGCGCAAGTGATGACGTTTTTCGACTCGAAAACCTTCCTCCCGTACAACAAAAACATGCGCCAGCTCGTGTTCGACAAGCTGCAATACGCAGACATGGTCGTATTTAACCGCTTTTCGGACGAATTTTCGCAGGAGGAATTCCACAAGGTCGTGCGCGGCGTCTCGCGGCGGCCGGGCATCGTGTACGAGTACGTCGGCGGGAAGGCGGTCTACGACGAGATTGAGGACCCGCTTCCCTTCGATATCGACGCGCCCGTCATCGAGATCGCCGATAAGGACTACGCCTTTTTCTACCGCGACCTCATGGAGGACATGGAAAAGTACGGCGGAAAGACGGTGCACTTCAAGGGGCTCGTCGCCGTCGACAAAAAGCTCAAGGAGGGGACGATCGTCGTCGGCAGGCACATCATGACGTGTTGCGAGGCGGACATCACCTACAGCGGGCTCGTGTGCCGCCATACCTCCAATTTGCCCTTCCGCACGCGGGATTGGGTGGACGTCATCGCGCGCATCGACATCGAATTCCACAAAGTCTATGGGCAGAAGGGGCCCGTTCTCAAGGCGACATCGGTCGAATATGCCGACCCGCCCGAAGAGGAGCTCGCAACTTTCTTCTGACCCCTTTACACGGCGGAAAAGCTGTGGTATAATAGAAAAGCAAAGGAAGGTGTTCCATGAAAACGCTTGTTGTATATTACTCATTTGGGGGAAACACCCGCACGCTCGCCCGCCGCATCGCGAGGGAGCTCGGCGCAGACATCGCGGAGATCCGCACCGTGAAGGCGTATCCCGACGACTACGACGTTCTCTTGAGCCTCGGCAAGAGGGAGG
>CANRHI010000114.1 GCA_947630365.1 uncultured Clostridia bacterium | reverse complement strand
CCCACCTGTCTCGCTACGCTCGCCACCCGCCCCCATAAATAGGGGCAGGTCACAATAAGGACCCTCATTCTGCTCCGTCCTACCGCGTCATTCTGCCCCGCCCGAGTTTCTTTTGTATTCCAAGGGCGGCACGAGCCCGTAGGGCGAAGTAGCGTAGCGAAGAATCCCGAGGAGGAAAATTCGGACTTCGTTCTTCGGGATGTTTCGGTCGCTCCGCTCCCTCAACATGACGCGGTGGCGCAGGGGCGGGCATGGAGCTGCCCCCTTTGAAGGGGGCGGCTCCCGCGCAAAGCGGGTGGTGGGGGTTGCCCCGAGTGAGCGGTGGGTATTTTGCCCCCACCTGTCTCGCTACGCTCGCCACCCGCCCCCATAAATAGGGGCAGGTCACAATAAGGACCCTCATTCTGCTCCGTCCTACCGCGTCATTCTGCCCCGCCCGCCCCCTCATTCCGAACGGAGCGCAAGCGGAGTGAGTGAATCTTCCCCGCAAGTTGTACCACAAAGTAGAAGATACGCTCGGCTTCGCCTCGGTATGAGGGGAAGGCCCTTCATGCCCCTCCCCCTGCGTCCCGGCCAAGGCACGCCCTACGGGTGCCACCCCAAAGGGGAGGGGGATCATCCTACGGCGCCGGTATGAGGGGAATACAAAATGCAAAAAAGAGGCAGGGTTGGCCTGTCTCTTTTGGTATGCTGTTTTTTGCAGGGCGGTTTTACATCAATTTTTTTCCGTCGGAGAAGGCGTTGCCGACTTTCTCGCCCACTCTCCTGTAGGCGGCGTCGACGGGGTCGAAGATGATGAGGTCGAGCTTCCCAAGGTCGATCTTGCCGTCTTCTCCCAAAACGCTTTCCTCGGCGCTCACGTTGACGATCTTCCCGACGACGTTGCCGTCCTCGTTGAACTTCTCGAGCTCGCACTCGAGCGTCACGGGGAATTCCTCCAAGATGGGGGCATGGACATGCTCCGCGGGGTGGGTGTGAATGCCCGCCTTCTCCATCTTTTTGGGTTCCTTTTTCGCCGAAACGATGCCGACATAATCGGAGGCGAGAAGGTGCTCCACGTCTCCGAAACTCACCGTGAACGCCTTGTGCAGTTTGATGTTCTCGGTCGTCCTGTGCGGGGAGAGCGAAATGACGATCTTGTTCGCGTCGTACACGCCGCCCCATGCCGCATTCATCGCGTCGGCATTCCCTTCCTTGTCGTATGTCCCGATGATGAGCACCGGCTGCGGCAGGACCCATGTCTGCTTTCCGAAATTCTTTCTCATACTTTCCTCCCGTTTTTGTTTTTATTATACCCCGCCCGCCCCCAAATGTAAACGGTTTTTGGATGAAATTTGAAGGGAGATTTATGGGGAGGGGAAGCCCTACCCTTCGGGGAAGGGGAGGGTGGCTGCCCCCCGCGCCAACGCGTCATTCTGCCCCGCCCGAGTTTCTTTTGTATTCCAAGGGCGGCACGAGCGCGTAGCGCGAAGTAGCACCGCGAAGAATCCCGAGGATGAAAATTCGGACTTCGTTCTTCGGGATGTTTCGGTCGCTTTGCTCCCTCAACATGACGCGGTATTCCCTTGGCTGCCCCTTGAGGGGGAGCTGTCGCGCTGCCCGTGCGCGACTGAGGGGGTGTCATTCTAAATTTGCAACACCCCTTCCGTCACTCGCCGCGGCTCGTGCCACCCACCCCTCGATGGGTGGGCAAGGGTCTTTCTCCTCACGCCTCCCCCTGCGTCCCAGCCAAGGCACGCCCTACGGGTGCCTCCCCAAGGGGGAGGGGGATCCCCACCTTGGTGCACCCTTCGTATGCCCGCCCCCCTCATTCCGCCCCGCCCGAGCTTCTTTTGTATTCCAAGGGCGGCACGAGCCCGCAGGGCGAAGTTAGGGAGCCGTTAGCGGGGCGAGGGTATCTTCTATTCCCCGGCGAAGGGGCTTACTTACTTTGCGAAAAAGGCGACGCCGATGGCGTTGGGGCCGACATGGGTGCCGATGGTGCTTCCGATGAGGTAGCGGGGGATGGCGCCCGGGTCGTCGATCTGCTCCCGCCAAAGCGCGTCGCTGTCCTTCAGATATTTTTGGAGAAATTCGTCGGACAGCCCCGAATACATGAGGCCGTAAGGCATGGAGAAGTCTATCCCTCCGCACTTTTGCACGAGCTGCATGAGCAAATTGTTGCTCTTCTTGCTGCCGATGGCCTTGCCGACGAGCTTGACCTCGCCCTCCGCAACCGAGATAACGGGCTTCACCGAGAGCATCCCGCCCGCGATCGCGGCGACGCTGGAAATCCTTCCGCCCTTCCGCAGGTATTTGAGGGTATCGACGACGGCGAGAAGGCGAATTTTGCGCTTCTTCTCATCGAGCTCCTGGGCGATGGCGGAAGCGTCCAAGCCGTTTTTCGCAAGGCGGCAGGCGTATTCACACAAAATCCGCTCGCCCGTGGTGGCGTTGAGGCTATCCACGACGTGCACGCCCGAGCACTTCTTTGCCGCATTTTTGGCGCAAGTGAAGGTGCCCGAGAGCTTGGAGGAGAGGGTAATTACGACCAATTCGTCGCCGTCCTTCGTGAGAGTCTCGAACGCCTCGCCCCAGCGGTATTCGTTGATCTGGCTGGTCTTGGGGAAGTCGTTCGTCTCGATGAGCTTCTCGAAAAATTGCCGATGAGTGAGGTTGACGCCGTCGAAAAAGGTCTCGTCGCCGAAGCGGATCTCCATCGGGAGCATGGAAATGCCCATGCGCCGCGCCTCTTCCTCCTCGATGTCCGAGGCGCTGTCCACCAAAATTTTGACCATGTTATTTCTCCTCGGGGGTCTCGGACGGGACCTCCGTTTGCGCTTCTTTAGAAGGGGTTTCGGGCTTGGGAGAAGGCTCTTCTTCGATGTTTAAGGAAGGCTCCTCCGCGGGCGCCCCGCCCTTCTTTTGGGGGAAGAGGATGTTGCGGAAGTCGAATTTCCACTTCCCGTCGGCGCGGTAGAGGCGGTTCCACAGCCAAAGCAGGTACCCGAGCGCGGCGAACACGACGAGCAGCCCCAAGATCCACAGGAGCACGCCGCCGTAGCCGAGGGTGTTCACATCGAGGAAGAAGTAGGGGTACTCGAAATCGGGGACGATCGCCCCCAAAAGGAAGATGTACGCCACATAGACGAGCGGGATGACGAGGCTGTAGAGGGGCGCCAACACCGAGAGAGTGCGCTTCTCATCGAAGAAAATATAGTCGAGGATGAAGAGGAGCGGCGCGAGGAAATGATAGGCCATGTTGCCGATATTCCGCCAATAGCTCGCGTGGAGAGGGGAGTCGAGCAGGAAAATGACGACGAGGAAGGTGACGAGGATCATCACGACCGTCATGAATTTGAAGGTGCGGAGCTTCTCGTTATAGCCCTCTGTCTCGCCGCGGCGCACGCGCCTCACCGTGTCCGCAAGCACGACGATGGAGACGGCGAGCACAAAATAGTTGCTGATGTTGGTGTAGAATTTCAAAAATCCCCAAGAGAATGTGTTGCCGCCGTTCACCCCGATATAGAAGATGCCGAGCGACAGCAGGCACGCGAATGCCGAAACGACGCAGAGAACGACGCGGTAAATGAGCTGAGTGACAAGATTTTTGCACATGATAGACCTCCTTTTTTACATGGGCGCATAGGCGTTGCAGATGCCCGTTAAGTTTTCCGATACGATCTTGAGGGTGCGGTACATGTTCTCCCGCTCCTCCTCCGAGATGCCGAGGCTGCCCTTTTCGAGCATGGAGGAGATCTTTTCGGCGACGATGCCCGCGATCTCTTCCCCCTTCTTTGTAAGAAGAATGGGGTTTTTGTACTTTTGCGCGCGGTCGGATGCGACGTATACGAGCCCGCTTCCCGCAAGCTCCTTCACCGTGCGGGAGAGCATGCCCTTGTCCTCGCCGCACAGCTCCGCCAGCCGCGTGAGGCTCGCCCCGCCCTGCGTGTTGTAGAGCGCAAAGAGGCATTGCACTTGCCTGCCCTTGAGCCCCAGCGCCGCCATCTCCATGTTTTTGATGCGCTGCACGCACCGCGAAATGGTGATGAGCAAATGCGAAAATGTTGCGAACCGCTGCTCCATGTTTGCCCTTTCTCCTTTTTTATCCTTTTGGCGCCCTCCCGCGCCCAACGGCAGACAGTATAGCACAATTTTGTTGTCAAATCAACAATTTTTGCATGGGAAAAGAAAAATACGAGGAAGGTTTTTGTGGAAAGCAGACGCAGGCGTGAAAGCAAAGAGGTTGCCCAAAGGCAACCTCTTGCAACCGCCTTGCGGCGACGTGGTACACCATTTGATAACAAATCCGAACGCTCGATTTCCTCTAACGAGATCCGAATTGTTCCGTCCTTGTAGTTGCA
>CANRHI010000113.1 GCA_947630365.1 uncultured Clostridia bacterium | reverse complement strand
GTGAGAAGGGCTCCCGCGCAAGCGGGTGGTGGGGGTTGCCCCTGTGTTACCGCGTCATTCTGAAGCCCCAAAGGGGGTGAAGAATCCCGAGGATGAAAGTACGGACTTCGTTCTTCGGGATGTTTCGGTCGCAAAGCTCCCTCAACATGACGCGGTGGGCCGTGAAGGGGCGGCATGACATATAACAACCTCCCCCTGTATCCCCCTCCTTGAAAAGGAAGGGGATTTTTTTCACAGTTTATCCTCGCCCCTTGGGGGAGGACGCCGCTATCTAATCCCCTCCCCTTTGAGGTGGGCACCGCAATCGAATCCCCCGCCCCTTGGGGGGGAGGGGGACGCAGGGGGAGGGGGTGCTCTCCTTCCATACCTCCCCGTGCGCAAAAAATTTCTCCATATTCTACAGAAATTTTTTTCCGTAAAGCGTCGAAATTTAACGCTTTTTTAACGGAAGGCTTGGTACAATGATCGTGTATATTCCGCAAAAGCGGAAATTAACGGAGGTAAATAATGAAAAACGAAGCAGTTATCACCCCCCCCGAGGCACAAGGTAAAATGAGCCCCAAGGCACGTCTTACGGAAATCATCGTAAACGCCGTCATTCTCGGGCTGCTTGTGCTCTCGTTTGTGTTCTCGTGGTTCATCCCCACGGCGAATGCGCACCCCGCGGACTTTGACGAGCCGAGCGTCTCCTTCTCGCCCTTTGAAATGTTCGTCGGCACCATTCAGCAAATTTCCGGCGACGGTGCCCTCGTAGACGCATTTGTGGAAAACGGCGGCAAAGACCTTCTCGTCAAAGGCGATAACACGAATACAAGCAACCGGGAGCCGAGCGAGGAGCAAATTCTCGCCGACGTCGAATTCAAGCGCACTTACGCCCCCTCGGATTTCATGGCTTGGCTATACTACGACACTTGGTTCGACGCAGTGCTATATAACATCAACACAAACATTCGCGCATATTGGGAAGAATTTAAGAATGCGGACCGCGAAGCTACCGTAAAATCATGGACCGAGATTTATGAGGAGGCTAAGGTCCTTGCAAAGATTTCCGTTGCCGACCTCATGCAATTCAACTATGCGGGCTTCCGCAATTTCGTCCGCGGTTGCTTCACTGCCGCAACGCACGATTCTTTGAACGAAGAGACGGTGAAAGGACTTCGCGATACATACCTTGTGAGCGACGTCAACTTCGCATATATTGAGGAAGCATTTGCCGATCTGACCGTCACGAAGAGGGCCCTCATCGAGTCCGCCATCGGGAACATGCCCAACTATGCGGACACGTTTAAGTTAGCAACGGACTCGGACGAAGTGGAATATTACAGAGCAGTCGGAACGCAGTCGGATCCCGTGATGGATGAAGACGAATGTCTTCCCATGTTGGCAGTGTACGGCGGATACGTCATCCTCGTGTTCGGGCTTGTGCAACTTCTTCTCGCCATCCCCGTCCTTCTTCGGCTCCTTCGCGCCATCAAGGGGCAACCCCGCAAGCAGAAGAAAATCGACAAGAAGACGGGACAGCGCAAAAAGAACAAGCACGCCGTGTTGGTGTTCGGCGTTTTGCAAGTTTTGTTCTTGATTCTCTCGTGGATCGGCTCCTTCACGCAGGTGACGGGGAAATTTGCAGGCGCGATGGCGGGCGCATCCGTCGTGACGCTCCTTGTGAACATCTGCCTCATCGCGGGCGAAATCTTCTACATGCAACTCGTGAAGAAGAACCCCGACGCCGCAGAAGCGCCCGAGGCCCCTTCCGCCCCTTCCGAGCCCGAAGCCCCCGACGGGGAATAAGGAAATCCGAATTTTACGCTTTGCCCCTCCCCTCGCGGGAGGGGTTTTCGTTTAGCAAAGGGGGGTGTAGGGGACCTCATTCCGAACGGAGCCGTAGGCGGAGTGAGTGAATCTTCCCCGCAAGTTGTATCACAAAGTAGAAGATACACTCGGCTACGCCTCGGTATGAGGGGACACCCCCTCCCCTACCCCTCCCCCTCAAGTATAAGGGGGAGGGCACAGAGCCACAACAAAAATCCCCTTCCTTTTTAAGGAGGGGGACACAGGGGGAGGTTACTGTGTCATTCCGAACGGAGCGAAGAATCCCGAGGAGGAAAATTCGGACTTCGTTTCAGGGCTCGGCCCAATGGGCCTCGGTATGGCCGGTTTGCCCTCGGCGCTCCCATGTCCGGCTGCATTTCCCCCTACCATGTCCGCGATTCCATCACAGAAAACACAAATCAGCGCACGATGACGAGCCGCTTTTTCGCCCGCGTGACGGCGGTATACAGCCACCTTCCGCCGTCGTCGAACAATCTGCTCTCGTCGAACACGACGACGAAATCGTACTCCGAGCCCTGCGCCTTGTGGCAGGTGACGGCGTAGGCGAATTCGAAGCGGCAAATGGTATCCTCCCGCCGCACGCGGTATCTGCGAAGAAGCGGGTAATTCTCCTCGTGCACCAAGAGCCCATTCTCGAGGCGGCACGCCTTCTCCCCATAGCGGTGGAAGTACTCCCCGCGCGTAAAGACGCCCGCGTCGAAGGGCAGATCGTACACAGTATCGGTGAGGAAGTCGGCGCGGAAATCGAGCATTCCCAAGCCGTCCTCCCCCTCGCGCACCTGATAGCAATTGCCCGTGATGCCGTTCACGAGGTGGAAATCCCCCCTCTCGTCGAGCGGCTTGCTCCAATCGTTGAGGGTGCAGATGAGCTTTTCCCCGTCGATGGGGAGAAGGGTCTCCTCCGCGATGCCGTTCATGGTGCGCACGGTGCGGTTGAGGAAGTTGCGCGTGCGGTTGGTCCCCGCGAGGATCCTATCCGCCCCGAGGAGCAGTTCTTCCTTATAGCTTCCCACAAGCGCCCGCCGCGGCACGACGGCGCAACCGTTCCCATAGTCGCCATAGGCGGGAATTTCCCCCGCGCGCACCCGCTCGGAGAGGCGGATGATGGGGTTGTTCTCGTCCTGCCGAACGATTTGGGTGAGGGTGATAACGGGCATCGAGAGCAGCGAATTGCTCCCTCCCACGGGCGGGAGCTGGGCGGGGTCGCCGCAAAAGAGGCACTTCACGCCAAAGGAAAGGAGGTCTTTCAAGACGTCGTCCGAGACCATGCTCGTCTCGTCCACGACGATGAGGCGGATATCCTTGGAGAGCTTCTCCTTCTTTACGAAGCGCAAAAAGCGCTCGGAGATGACCTCCCCGTCCTCGTTGACTTCGATGTCCTCCTCGCGCGTGTAGATGAGGCTGTGCACGGTGCCCGCGGGCGTGCCGCCGCGGATGAGCACGGAGGCGGCCTTCCCCGTCGGCGCGACAAAGACGGCGCTTTCCCCCGGCACCAGCCCGAGATAGCGCACGATGTAGTCGACGAGGAAGGTCTTGCCCGTGCCCGCATAGCCGCACAGCACAAAGATTTGGGTGTTGAGGTGCAGAAACCACTCCGCGATGAGCTCCGCCGCCTCCGCCTGATCGGCGGTGAGCGTGGGATTTTTGCAAACGCCGCGCTTGTCCATATGCGCATTATACCACATACGCACGCAAAACGCAAACATTCGTTTGATGGTTTTGAAAAATTTTTCGGGGGAAAGCCCCTCCCCCTGCGTCCCCCTCCCCAAAGGGGAGGGGGATAAACTATAGAAGAATCCCCTTCCTTTGTAAGGAGGGGGATACAGGGGGAGGTTCCTGCGTCCTCTTCCCGCCGGTAGGGCTTCCCCCCTACGGCAAGCGGAAAACGGCGTGGAGATTGCTTCCGCCGAAAACATAGTCGAGGTAGACCGCCCCGTCCTTCATGGGGAAGGCGCGCGACACGGTGCGCTCCGCAATGCTGCCCGAGAGGACGATCTCCCCCTTCTTCTCGTCGATGGAGTATCCGCCGCCGTAGCTGCCCTCGCCGCCGAACGCCGTCTTATAGGAGACGGAAAAGCTCTCGTCGGGGGAAAGCGAAAGGCGGATATAGTCGAAGTTCTCGAGGAGGTCCCGCCCGCCGTAGGTGAGCTCCTCGCAGACGTACTCGCCCGCATACGGACGGGTGAGCTCGGTAAGCGTGCCCATTTCGCTTGCGTTGCACGCCGACAGCAACAGTACACAGGGAAGCAGGTAAAAGAATTTCCGCATATGGGAAATATTTGCAATTCCGCAGGGTTTTATACGGGGGACCGCGTCATTTTGAGCCTCCCCTACCCCTCCCCCTGTGTCCCCCACCCCAAAGGGGAGGGGGATTCGATTGCGAGAGCCCCTCCAAAGGGGAGGGCATAAGAAACCATACTCCCTCAAGAGGGCGCCAAGAGGAAGAAACACCCCTCCCCCTGCGTCCCAGCCAAGGCACGCCCTACGGGTGCCTCCCCGCTTTGGCGGGGAAGGGGATTTTATT
>CANRHI010000112.1 GCA_947630365.1 uncultured Clostridia bacterium | reverse complement strand
GTTTAGCGGCATAGCTACGGTTATGCCGCCAAACCAAAGGGAAGCAAAAATCCCTAACACTATTGATCGTGCGTTCTCTGGTTGCAGCGGGCTGACGAGCATCACAATTCCCGACAGCGTGACTTCGATTGGAGATAGGGCGTTCAGGTATTGCAGAGGGCTGACAAGCGTGACGATTGGGAAAGGCGTGACCGAGATTGGAGATGAAGCGTTCGGCGGTTGCGATAAACTCGTTGAGGTATGGAATTATTCGCAACTGAAGTTTACAGAGGGCGATTATCAGGGCAACGGCTGTATCGCAGGGTCTGCCAAACACGTTTACACCGAAGAGACGCCAGGCAGACAGACAGCAAAAGCCGAATATCTCTTTTATGAAGAGGGGGAGGAAATTTATCTCCTTGGGTATATGGGAGAGGATACAGAATTGACATTGCCGACGACTTCGCCGAGCGGAAAGAGCTATAAAATTTATCAATGTGCGTTCTATCAATGTAGCGGGCTAACGAGCGTGACAATTGGGAACGGCGTGACCGAGATTGGGTGGGCTGCGTTCGAGGATTGTAGTGGGCTGAAAACCGTTTACTACAAGGGGACGCCTTCGGAGTGGAACGAAATTCAAATTGACTTTTGTAACGATAATTTAACGGATGCGACACGGTACTACTTTTCCGATAAAACGCCGACGGCGGAACAGTGGGAAGAGAGCGAGAATTGGTGGCACTACGATGAGGACGGCGAGACAATCATTCTTTGGACAAAAGAGGCATAAAGTAAGTAGGATAAAAAAACATTTACGATAACGAGATTTCTCAGCACGGAAAACCCGACCGCATTTGCGGTCGGGCTTTCCTGCTACTTCACCTTCGGCTTATGCCACTCTTGGTCGAAAATAGTGCGGTCTGGGCAGAATGACGCGTAAAAATGCGGGGGCGGAAAGACGCGGGAGACAAAAAAGCCTTCGGGAAACCGAAGGCCTCTTTGGGTTCCAATTCCAAGTTCGAGAAGTGCATTGCAGGCTTGCAAAGCACATTCCGAGTTCGCGAACAGGATTACAGCTCTGCGAAGTACTTGATGGTGCGGACCATCTGCGAGGTGTAGCTGTTCTCGTTGTCGTACCACGAAACGACCTGCACCTGATAGGTCTCGTCGTCGATCTTGGTGACCATCGTTTGGGTCGCGTCGAAGAGGGACCCGTAGGTGATGCCGATGACGTCGGAGGAGACGAGCTGTTCCTCGGTGTAGCCGAAGGACTTGGAGGCGGCGGCCTTCATCGCGGCGTTGATGCTCTCCTTGGTGATGTCCTTCCCCTTGACGACGGCGACGAGGATGGTCGTCGAGCCGGTGGGAACGGGAACGCGCTGCGCGCTTCCGATGAGCTTGCCGTTGAGGGCGGGGATGACGAGACCGATCGCCTTCGCCGCACCCGTCGAATTGGGTACGATGTTGCAGGCGGCGGCACGCGCCCTTCTCAGATCTCCCTTTCTATGAGGGCCGTCGAGGACCATCTGGTCGCCCGTGAAGGCGTGGACGGTCGTCATGATGCCCGAAACGATGGGATACACTTTGTTCAAAGCGTTCGCCATGGGAGCGAGGCAGTTGGTCGTGCAGGAAGCGGCGGAGATGATGGTATCTTCGGGCTTCAACGTCTTTTCGTTCACGCCAAAGACGATGGTGGGAAGATCGTTGCCCGCGGGAGCGGAGATGACGACCTTCTTCGCGCCGGCGTCGATATGCGCCTGCGCCTTTTCTTTCTTGGTGTAGAAGCCCGTGCACTCGAGCACGACGTCTACCCCGAGCTCGCCCCAAGGAAGATTCTTCGCGTCCTTCTCTTCGTAGATCTTGATGGTCTTGCCGTCAACGGTGAGCGTTCTGTCTTCGTCGCTTGCGGAGACCTTGTCCGCGAGCTTGTATCTGCCCTGCGCACTGTCGTACTTGAGAAGATGCGCAAGCATCGAGGGGGTGGTGAGGTCGTTGATCGCGACGATCTCATACCCTTTCGCGCCGAACATCTGCCTGAAGGCGAGACGGCCGATGCGCCCGAATCCGTTGATTGCAACCTTTACGTTTGCCATTGGAATATCCCTCCGAAAATTCTTTTTGACGCCTTCCGCGCCATATTTCGGGACATATTATAGCACGAAAAACTTCGCTCGTCAATCTGTTTTGAAAATTTTTACATTTCGTACAAAACATGGGCAAAAGTTATGCAAATTGCCCAAATCGCACAGGAAAAGGCGGCGCTGCGGAGCCCTGCCCTCTGCCACTCCCTCTGCCACTCCCCCTGCGTCCCAGCCAAGATATGGACCTGCCCCTATTTATGGGGGCGGGTGGCGAGCGTAGCGAGACAGGTGGGGGTAAAATTCCAACCGCTCACTCGGGACAACCCCCACCACCCGCTTGCGCGGGAGCCCTTCTCACGCGGGTAGAGTCCCGCGTTCGGTCAGCATTTGCCCGTGCATATGGGCAAATGCCAAGAAAATTTTGCGCCAAAGATTATCAACCTTTGGCAGAATGCAAAATTTTCCCCTTCAAAGGGGGCAGCTCTCCCCCTTGGCGCCCCCTTGAGGGGGAGCCAGCGCGCTGACCTTGCGCGACTGAGGGGGTGTCATTCTTAACACGCAACACCACTTCCGTCACTCGCCGTGGCTCGTGCCACCCACTGCACAAGGCACGCCCTACGGGTGCCCTCCGAGGGGTGGGCAAGGGGGCGCCCCTCATACCGAGGCGAAGCCGAGTGTATCTTGTACTTCTTGGCACAACATGCGGGGAAGATTCACTCACTCCGCCTACGGCTCCGTTCGGAATGAGGTCCCATACATAAGCCCCTCCCGGTGGTAAACGAAAAACCCTTCCCGCGGAGAGAAGAAAACATGCGGGCAATTCACTTGACATTTGCAAAACGTCGGGGTAAAATAGAAAGAAAAAAATGCGGAAGGTGGCTATGTTTTACAGAACGCATACCTGCGGCGAGCTCCGTGAGGGCGACGTCGGCAAACAGGTGAAAATTTCGGGCTGGCTGGATAGCAAGCGCGACAAGGGCGGACTTCTCTTTGCCGTGCTTCGCGACTTTTACGGCGTGACGCAGGTCGTCTCCTCGGAGGAGCCCTGCCTCTCCCTTCTTCGCGAGATCCCGACGGAATCGACGGTCTCGGTGGAGGGGAAGGTCGTCCTTCGTTCCGCCCCCAACGACAAGCTCCCCACGGGGCGCATCGAGATCGTCCCCGAAAAGGTGGAAGTTTTGGGCAAGCGCATGATGCAGGCGCTCCCCTTCGAGGTCTCCCATTCGACGGAGGCGGGGGAGGACGCGCGCCTTCGCTACCGCTTCCTCGACCTTCGCAACCCCGCCGTGAAGGACAAGATCGTGCTCCGCGCGAATATCATTTCCGAGCTCCGTCGGCTCATGACCGAGCAGGGCTTTTTGGAGATCTCGACGCCCATTCTTACGAGCTCTTCGCCCGAGGGCGCGCGGGACTATATCGTCCCCAGCCGCATCTACCCCGGTGAATTCTACGCGCTCCCGCAGGCGCCCCAGCAGTACAAGCAGCTCTTGATGTGCTCGGGCTTCGACAAATACTTCCAGATCGCGCCGTGCTTCCGCGATGAGGACGCCCGCGCAGACCGTTCGCCCGGGGAATTCTACCAGCTCGATATCGAGATGGCATTCGCGACGCAAGAGGACGTGTTCTCCGTGGTGGAGAAGGTCCTCCCGCCCGTGTTCGCCAAGTTTTCGGGGTGGGACGCGGACAAACCGCCGTTTTTGCGCATTCCGTACCTCACCGCGCTCGAGGACTTCGGCACGGACAAGCCCGACCTTCGCAACCCCCTCCGCATCAAGGATGTGAGCGGGCTCGCCGCAAACTGCGGCTTCGACCCCATCCTGCGCAAACATGTGAAGGCCATCGCGGTGACGGGCGTAAATGTGGCGCGCAAGTGGATCGATAAGACGGCGGAGGATTTCACCGTAAAGACGGAGGGCGGTAAGCTCTTTTGGTTCAAGCTCGACGAAAACGGCGCTCCCGCGGGCGGAATGGCGAAATTCGTCGCCGAGAACATCGCGGCGTGGAAAGCGCTTCTCGGCGTGGAGAAGGACGCCTTCGTCGCCCTCGTCGCCGAGGACAAGCTGCAAGACGCGCAAAAGCGTGCGGGGCTCCTTCGCACCATGCTCGGTACGGGGCTCGACCTTCTCGAAAAGGACGTGTATCGGTTTTGCTGGATCGTGGACTTCCCCATGTACGAGATCGGGGAGGAGAGCGGACAGCTCGAATTCTGCCACAATCCCTTCTCCATGCCGCAGGGCGGGATGAAGGCGTTCGAAAAGGATCCGCTCGAAATTCTCGCCTACCAGTACGATATCGTCTGCAATGGCGTGGAGCTCTCCTCGGGCGCGGTGCGAAACCACGACCCCGAGATCATGCTCAAGGCCTTCTCCGTCGTAGGGCTCGGAAGGGAGGACGTGGTGAAGAAATTCCCCGCCCTCTACAACGCCTTCGAATACGGCGCCCCGCCGCACGCAGGCGTCGCCCCCGGGGTGGACCGCATGGTCATGCTCATTGCGGGAACGACGAATATCCGCGAGGTCATCGCCTTCC
>CANRHI010000111.1 GCA_947630365.1 uncultured Clostridia bacterium | reverse complement strand
GCGTCATTCTGAGCCCCCTTGTGGGGCGAAGAATCCCGAGGATGAAAATTCGGACTTCGTACCTCGGGATGTTTCGGTCGCTTCGCTCCCTCAACATGACGCGGTGGCACTCTCCAAGGTAGAATACCCTTTCCTCCATTATACTCTACCTCATGTAAAATTTCAAGTCCTCGGCGGGAAATCCGTAAAAATTCTCCCTTCTTTCGCGAAGGGAGTTGCTTTTTTTCGCGGGGTGTACTATACTTTAGGCATGAAATCCAAGAGCGCACAAAAAGACGAGGTGTTTGCCTTCCGTTTCTCCCCCGCAATGATCTGCGTGTTCACGCTCGCGCTCGTTTTGTGTGCGGCGGGCGTCGGGCTTACGACGTGGCAGCTCCTCGACTTCCTCAAAACCGACCTCTCCTCCGTGTACGAGTGGCTGAAATTTGTCCTCTTCTATCTCGTGTGCGGATTGCTTGCCGTGCTCATCGTCGCCATGCTCATCTGCTCCCGCTACACGGTGACGGACAAGTATATCATCCGAAGATTGGGGCTCATCACCGAGAAATTCGAGATAAAGAAAATTTTTTCCGTGCACCACTTCAAGGGCTCGGGAAAACTTGCCGTCTACTTCGACGATTTCCACGAGAAGTACACCATCATCGTCGTCAAAGAGGAATGGTACGACGACTTCGTGAAGGCGCTCCTCCGCCGCAACGATCGCATCGAATTCGACTTCACCACCGCCGAGGAAGAGGCGCAAGGGAAGCATAAATAGGAATGATCGGGGCTCCTTATGAAGAGCTGCCCCCTTTGAAGGGGGCGCCAAGGGGAAAACACTATCCCCTCCCCCTGCATCCCCCTCCCCGCGTGCGGGGAAGGGGATTTGATGGCGGCGTCCACCCTAAAGGGGTGGATGATCATTCGAAAATCCCCTTCCTTTGTACGGAGGGGGATGCCACCCTTGGCTCCCCTATTTGAGGGAAAATTTTGCATTCTGCCAAAGGTTGATAATCTTTGGCGCAAAATTTTCTTGGAATTTGCCCATATGCACGGGCAAATGCTGACCGAACGCGGGACTCTACCCGCGTGAGACAGCTGGCGCGCTACCTTTGCGCGACTGAAGGGTTAAAAGGGTGTCAACCCCCTACTCCCTATAATAGTCCTTCTCCGTGCGTTGCCAAATGCGCGCGATGAGGCGAAGGCGCAACGGCATCGGAAGCAGCCGCGCAAGCCCGTTTATGAGCTTGTTCCAGCCGCCGATTGTCTTGCGCCGTTTATTTTTTTGCACCGCTTTGAGGGATTTCTTTGCGACCGTTTCGGGCGGAAGGGCGGAAAGCCTTCCGAAAAATCCATGCGCACGGATATTTTCCTTGATATCCTCCCTCGTGGGAATGCTCCCGGGGAGCACGCAAGTCACCTTCACCCGCCCCTTGAGCTCGACGCGGAGGGCGGAAGAAAACTGTTCGAGCGCCTTCTTCGTCGCGCTGTACAGCGCAAAATAGGGCATGGGCGAGATGCCCGAGACGCTCCCGACAAAGAGAATTTCGTCCTCCCCCTTCTTGTCCATGCGGGAAAGGCTCTCGCGGGCGAATTCCACCGCGCCCTCGAAGTTGACGCGGGTCTGCCGCACGGCGCGGCCTTCGTCGTACTTTTCGAACGCCATCTGCGTGTCGATGCCCGCAACGTAGATGAGGCGGGAAAGGCGTATCCCCCTCCCCTCCGCCTCCTCCCAAAACGCGCGGCGGGAAGTCTCCGCCGAGAGCTCGCACGGAATGGTTTGAATTTGCGCCGCGGGGAATGTTTCGAGAAGCTCGCTTTTCAGGGCAAAGAGCCGCTCCTCGCTCCTCCCCGTGAGAAGAAGGGGCTCGCGGCCCGCAAGCTCGAAGCAGAACGCGCGCCCGAGCCCTCCGCACGCGCCCGTAATGAGGGTGTATTTCATACTTTCTCCAAAAGGAAAGGGGGCGTTGCCGCCCCCGTTTTTTAGTACGCTTTGCGGTACAGACCGAGAAGAATTTCCTCGGAGACCTCGCGGGGATTGCCGCCCGTGCACACATCGGCAAACGCGTCCTTGGAAAGCTGCTCGAGCGCCTCTTCGGGGATGCCGATATCGCGGAGCCTTTGCGGAATTTTGAGATCGAGCGAGAGCTTTTTCACGGCCTCCACGGCTGCAAGCGCAGCCTCATCCTCGGACATGCCCCCCACATTTACGCCCATCGCCCTTGCGATGTCGCCGTACTTCGCCTTCGCGGCGGGAAGGTTGAATTCCATCACGATGGGCAAAAGCAGGGCATTCGCGACGCCGTGGGCAATGTCGAACCGCGCGCCGAGCGGGTGCGCCATGGAGTGCACACAACCCAGCCCGACGTTGGAAAACGCCATCCCCGCGACGTACTGCGCGAGCGCCATGTTTTCCCTCGCCTCCATGTTCTTGCCCTCGAAGGTGGCGGTGCGGAGATTCTTCGAGATGAGCTCGATCGCCTTCAATTCGAGAAGGTCGGAAAGCTCCCACGCGCCCTTGGTGATATACCCCTCGATGGCGTGCGTGAGAGCGTCCATCCCCGTCGCGGCGGTGAGGGAAGCCGGCATCGTCGCCATGAGCTCGGCGTCGACAATGGCGAGAATGGGAATGTCGTTGGGGTCGACGCAGACCATCTTCCTGCCCGAAACCTCGTCTGTGATGACATAGTTGATGGTGACCTCCGCCGCCGTTCCCGCCGTCGTGGGAAGGGCGATGATGGGCACGCACTTGTGCTTGGTGGGCGCGACGCCTTCGAGAGAAACGACGTCCGCATATTCGGGATTGGCGGCGATGATGCCGACGCCCTTCGCCGTATCGATGCAGGAGCCGCCGCCCACGGCGATGAGAAGATCCGCCCCGCTCTTATGGAACGCCGCAACGCCCGCCTGTACGTTCTTCACGGTGGGGTTGGCTTTGAAGTCGGTGAAAACCTCGTAGGGAATGGGAAGCTCCTTCTCGACGAGGGCGACGATGCCGAAGCCGACGAGGTCCTTATCCGCAACGAGGAGCGCCTTGGTGAAGCCCCTCCGTGCGATCTCTTCTTTGAGCACGCTCCGCGCGCCGCTGCCGAAGTACGATGTTTCGTTCAATACAAATCTGTTTGCCATTTTTTCCTCCTCCTTACCCTGTATTGTACCACGCCCCGCCCCGTTTGTCCATAGTTTTGAAAAAATCTTCGAAAAAGTCTTTGCAGTAAAAGGAACGGAGAAACAATCCTCCGTTCCTTTTATTCGCCGGGCAGTTTTTCAGATGGAATATTGCGAGATACCTAAATCCTCTTTCTCCGTCCGCTTTCGTGGAATTTTATTTTGATAGGTCTTGCACATTTATTATGTCATTGGAGATGAAATATGTTATAGGGATGTAGTTGTTTTTATATTCTTCTTTGTTTAATTGTTTGATTTTTTCAGCATCGGTAATTTTAAGTATATCATTGTACAAAGAAGGTCGACCCAATTCGTCTATTTCTAAATCAATATTTCTAATTTTCCCTTCATTCACCATTTTTGAACCATAATGGCGGTCTCTGCGGTCTCTAATGTTTAGACTAATATGGTTTGCATCGGTAACTTTTGTTAAATCTATGCAAACTGTTGAAGAGTAAAACATATTCATAATAATGTTATCCCAAGTTTGAATACTTGTGGTCAATTTTTTAAAAGACTCAGTATCAATATTCGTTTGACTTTCAACTTTTGCAATCTTTTCATTATCCAACTCCTGAATAAACAAAGGCGCCTGAACATATCTTTCGTCGTGCAACATATATAACTCTGAATATTCTTGATGTGTCAACGGGTAACTTAAAATATAATTAGTATAATAATTTCCGCCGGCATACTCATTTTCCGCCTTCACGGAAACGTATAAAGTATTTGTGTCATCTCCCTTTATAAAAGCGGCGCTTTCGCAATCTAATTCATCGTTTTTATATGCCACAACATCATGACCCTGTTTTGCCAAAAAATTATAAGGAATTGCTTGGACGATTTGATAACTAGTCCAAATACGTCCAAATTGGTCTTTTGTTTTTGAAATAGCATCATAATAACTTTGATTTTTTAATACGTTTTGCAGGATTTCGCTGTATTGGCCGGTTGAGGCATTGCCGTCGGGGTCGGCGCTTGGATTGTTGAAATCGCCCGACGGGTCGGTTATGGAGTGGTTCGGATCGCTTCCCGCATTGTTATTTTCTGCGCCACCGCACGCTGCCGCGCCGAACATGAACGTCAACACCATTGCAAAAGCCAAACTGCCCTCGACAAATTTGCCGTGCCCCAAAGTGCAAATAAAGTCTGCAGATTTCTCTCTCATTCTTGACAACATGCTCATAATCTCTCCTCCTTGGATTTGAAGCTATTGTAGCACATAATTACCCCCCCCCTGTCAAGCGTTTTGTGAAAAAAACAGAAATAATGTGCGCGCGGAGGGGCATGTCCCGCGTGTCGTGTTGAGGGAGCAAAGCGACCGAAATATGCCGAGGAACGAAGTCCGAATTTTCATCCTCGGGATTCTTCGCTACGCTTCAGAATGACGCGATGGCGCGGGGGGCAACCCCCACCACCCGCTTGCGCGGGAGCCGCCCCCTTCAAAGGGGGCAGCTCTTTAC
>CANRHI010000110.1 GCA_947630365.1 uncultured Clostridia bacterium | reverse complement strand
AGTTCCTTTGTCATCCTTATCGGCTTAGCCTTACCTGAACCCCCCGGACTATCCGGGGGTTTTCTTTATACAAAAAGCCCGCGCTTTAGAGCGCGGGCTTTTCAAACCGTTTCGGGGCGTTAATTCAAATACAAGATATCCTCGTCGTCGGAGATGGGGTAGTCGGTAAGCTCGGTGCCGCTCAAGTCGACGCTGTGCATCTTCACGGCGCGGATGCGGCGGTTGCCGTAGGTCGTGTAGTAGTAGATGCCCTCGTCGGCGTTGCAGCAAGAGGAGTAGATGGTCTTTTCGTACTTGTCGCCCAATTTCACGCAGCCGTTCTGCTGTTCCACCGAGCCGAGCACATGGAAGAATTGCCCGACGCACTCCTTCTCGCTCTCGCCGCACACGGAATTGTGCTTCACAAAGGCGATGTGCACAAAGCGCGAGGCGGAGGAGAGGTCCCCGGGCAGCCCCATGGCGCCCATGCCGCGGCTGTACTGCTCGAGGGGCAGCTCGGGGGCAAGATTGTTGACGGGCGGCAGCGCGGAGAGGGCTTGGAAGTTGGAGAGATAGAACATCATACTCGGGAAGGGCGGATTGTTGGTGAGCACGCCGACGGGGTTTTCGTAGACGTGCATGCCGTCCTCCATAGCTTCGACGACGATCGAGCCCGTCTTATCCGAGATCATCCAGTGGAGCGGGGAGAGGGGAAGGCGTTCGGAAAAGGGAATTGCCGCAAGGTGTATGCCCTCGAGCGCTTTTTTCGCCTCGGAAAGATCTGCGCACGTCCCCAAAATGTAGGGAATGAATTCGAACGGCGAGACGTTGTTTTTGTTTTCGACCGCGGGATAGTACTTGGCATTCTTCGGGAAATTCAGTCCCGCCATGCCGAGCCCCTTTTCGTTCACCGCGTCGTAGAAGAGGGGGTATCCGCCCTGCACGAACGCCATGCCGATCATCGCATGGTGAGAATGCAGCGTGGGAAGTTTGCGGAAGGGGAGGGAAAACGCCCGCGGCACGATGCAGACGCTCTCTTCATACGAAAATTCGTAGTCAAGCGACCTTCCGAAGTAAAACTTTTTCTTTCCAAAGGCAAGAGCTGTACACATATCTGTCTCCTTTATCTCCTTTTTTTGAGGAAAAATACTTTTCTCTATTATATCGCGGGGGAGAGGCTTCGTCAAGGAAAAAAAGATTTTCGGGGAAATTTTCAAACGGGGCGGAAATCAGTTGCATTTTTTCGCCATATCGTGTAAAATAGCCTTGTCGCTTGCAGAGATGTCTGAGTGGTTTAAGGAGCACGATTGGAAATCGTGTGACGGTGGTGAATCGTCCGGAGGTTCGAATCCTCTTCTCTGCGCCATCGTCGCCGCAAGGCGAATTTTGTCTGCCCTTGCCATATTCGGCAAGGGCAGACTTTTCACACCTACGGCTCTTCTATAATGAAAGCGAAATAAACGAGGGGGCTCGGTATGAATTTTTGCGAAAGTTGTAACATTGCGTGCGGCGAGGAGAGGTGCCCGAAGTGCGGTAAAAGTAAGCTGCGGCTCGTGACCGAAGAGGATTTTTGTTTGGTCGGTCGGGTGGATAGGATCTTCGGCGAGAACTTAAAGGAAAATTTGCAAAAGCAAGATATACAGTTCGTGCTCATGCCCTGCGGAAGCGGCGTCCGTTCCAAATTCGCTCTCCTGCTCGAAGCGTATCTCCTCTACGTCCGATACAAAAATTTGGAATATGTTCGTCAAATTCTGAAAGAAGCAGGGTTCTGAGCCGCTTCAAAGGTAATATCCCATTGTTTTTTCGGAGGGAAGAATGCTGTACAAGCCCGATTTTCAAAGAAGCGTCGTCAATATTTCCGCAAGCCTTGCAAGCTATTTGGGGGCGCCGAACGATAAGCCCGTTCTCCCCGAGCTCTCCGAGGCGCTTGAAAAAGGCTACAAAAACGTCATCCTCCTCGTTTTGGACGGCATGGGGATGCACCCGCTCGAGCAAAACGCCGCGGCGGGGGGCTTCTTCCGAAGAAACATTGCTGGCGTCCTCACCTCCGTTTTTCCCTCCACGACGACCAACGCGACGACCTCCCTTCAGACCAACACCTATCCCATGGAACACGGCTGGTTCGGCTGGAGCCTGTATTTTGAGGAGCTCGGACGGGCGGTAAATATCTTCGAGGACGTCGATTCCCACACGGGCGAGCCCATCGAGAGGGATTTTTGCCGCCGCAGACTTCCCACCGTTCCCTTCTATCGGAAAACAGCGGGGGAGTATGAGGTGAACGTCGTCGTTCCGAGCTTTTGGCGGGAGGAGGAAAACCGCTATGTTTGGACGAATTTCGAGGAGCTCTTCTCCCATCTTGACTGTATTTGCGGGAAGAAGGGCAAGCAATTTGTCTATGCCTACTGCACGCAGCCCGATTCCGTGATGCACCGCTTCGGCGTCTCCTCGAATGAGGCGAAGGAGGTCATTTCCGCCCTCGAGAAGGGCGCGGAGGCGTTCGCACGCAGGAAAAAGGATACCCTTCTCATCGTCACTGCCGACCACGGGCAGGTGGATATCGACGGCTCTTATGATATTTATTTGGACGAAGAGCTGCTTTCCCTCCTCAAATATGCGCCCTATTTGGAGGCGCGCGCGGTCGCATTCAAAGTGAAGGAGGGAAGAGGGGAGGCGTTTTGCGCGCTCTTCCTCGAAAAATATGGGAAGGATTTTGCGCTCTTCCACACGGAAAAGCTCATCCGCGAAAACTACTTCGGCGGGGGACTTGTCACCGATCATGCGAAGCTGCTCGGCGACTATATCGCCGTCGGCACAACGCACAAGATGATGAAGCTCACTCCGCTCGGCCACCCCTTCAAAGGCCACCACACCTCCCTGACCGAGGAAATGTTCGTCCCGCTCATCGTCGTGTGAGGGGGAGCGACAAAAGGGGAGCTTATCATACCGAGCCCCATAAGGGGCGAGTGTATCCCCGCGAACAAAGTCCGCTATAAAGACCTGCCCCTATTTATGGGGGCGGGTGGCGAGCAAAGCGAGACAGGTGGGGGCTCCTCATACCGAGCCCGTAAGGGGCGAGTGCATCCCCGCGAACAAAGTCCGCTATACAGACCTGTCCCTATTTATGGGGGCGGGTGGTGAGCAAAGCGAGACAGGTGGGGGTTCCTCATACCGAGGCGAAGCCAAGTGTATCTTCTACTCGGTGGTACGACTTGTGGGGAAGATTCGCTCACTCCGCTTACGCTCCGTTCGGAATGAGGGCACAGGCGGGGCAGAATGACGCGGGAACAAAGGGACAACCCCCACCACCCGCTACGCGGGAGCCGCCCCCTTCAAATGGGGCAGCTACATGCCCTCCCCCTTATACCTGAGGGGGAGGGGTAGGGGAGGGGGTGCCATTCTCAACACATCACACCCAAAAAGCGAGGACAAACCGCCCTCGCCCTTTTTTTCGTGAAACTTTATTTACTGCTTTTTTATTTTCGGCGTTGGAAGGTCGTCGTACATAGCCTCAAAAAGTCCGGTCAAATAAACCTTGTCGTCTACATTATCAACAAGCAGCATTTCCTTTGCGCCCTCATACGGCAAGGAATACTCCGCTTGCGGCAAATACGATAGAGCGGATCTCACGGGTTTTACGAGCAATCTATCATCGTAGATCCCGCCGACAAGTTTGCCGCGATAGTAAATCAGAAATTCACCCATCATAGGCTTGTAGGCGATGTCCTCTAAGCCCGAAAGTTGCTCCAAAATAAAATTCAAATACTCCTTGCTTGACGGCATAATTCCTCCGAAAAATTTCTTTTTGCGCTTCGATCATACCACAAAGGCAACAGATACTCCGTTCAATGGAAGTCTACTCAATAATATGTGCCGTAATAATCGTATAACTATTTGAATGGATGGTTATTTTGATATTTCCAACTTCGCAATACCAATTTTTACCCCGTTTGTATATATTGCAATTTTTATCTATCACCTAAAATTGAAGTTTACCTGTACTTATAAATCACTTCTCCCAATTTATGATCGTCGGACTTTGCCAATTCCGCGTAATAGGGAAAAAAGAGTATGTCCTCCGCTATCGCCTCGTTCGGACCGATTTTTACACGCGAATAACAGGGATATAGCTTCCCCTCATAAGTCAGAATGTCGAGAAATTGCATTTCGTCGGAAGAGCTTGCAATCGTCGTGAATACAAGCAAGTTGTTCTTCACAAAAAATTCCTCGGTGTAATCGAGCGGAAGAGCGTATGCTGCATAACTCTCGTAATCAACGAAAATCTTTGCTTGTTCTTTCGAAAGAGACAAAACGAGAGATTCGTTCTCGTCAAAACTAAGAGAAAACGCCTTCGCTTGAAGTCCCAAAGGGTCATAATTTTTATACGGATCTTCGTCGCAAGAGGCAAAAATCACCATTAAGCTACACGCCAAAATAAGCAAGGCAAAAACTTTCGATAATTTTTTCATAAAACACCTCCTGCTTATATAACATTACCGAACGGAAATTTACTTGCTTCTCCGTTGAATTTCTGTTTGTTACTTCAATTATACCATAAAAATAGGGGAAGCGCAAGTAGCAGGCGGCACTCATAGATAAAAAGTAAATCCGAACCATTCACTCGTTACGAGTATTTGGTTCGGATTATACTGACTTGGTGCCGGT
>CANRHI010000109.1 GCA_947630365.1 uncultured Clostridia bacterium | reverse complement strand
TGACTTCGGGAAGGGTCACTTCGCTGCCGTAAGCGGCGGTCACTTGCGCCTGTGCATCATTTGCGAGCGTGCCGTCCGTGCCGACCGTGAATTTCACGGTGTAATTCTTTGCGGTGTACTTCGCCACGAGGGTGAGGTTTTCAACGTTCTGATTCCACTTCCCGTCGGCAAGTTCGAGCTTATCGCCTTCGGCGGTGCCGACGTGCCAACCCTCGAACTCATATCCGATCGCGGGGGTGGGCGTAGGAAGCTGCGCGTTTTCACCGTAGGTGAATTCCTTGCTCTTATCGCCCTCTTCGAGCGTGCCGTGGTCGCCCTGTTCGAAGGTCACCGTCGTCACGAGCTTCTCGTACTTCGCGGTGAGCTCGATCTCGCTCGTCTCGTTGTCGACGACGAGGGCCCAAAGGTCTTCTGCGGTCTTAATTTCCTTTTCGCCGCTGAACCAGCCCTTGAAGACCTCGCCTGCAGGGATCTCGGTCGGGTCGGGAAGCTCTACTTCCGAACCGAACTCCTGTTCGGTAAGCGCTTCGGGCGCGGTGCCCACTTCGTCGGTAAACTTGACGGTGTACTTCTTCGCCTCCCATACTGCCGTCACGGTAACGTGATCGGAAATGGTGACCTGTGCACCCGCCTCCTTCAGATTTTTATCGTCGCCGACTTTCCAACCGAGGAACTTGTAACCAACCTCTGCCTCGGGCGCACCGGGAAGAGTAACTTTGTACTCTTCTGCTTGCTTTGCTTCTTGATCTTGGGGAACGGCTACGCCTTCCTTGGCGTGATCGCCAAGATCGTATTCGACATAGTAGACGCTTTCGGCGGGGTTATTGTACACGATCGAGCTGATCTGCAAATGGATCCGTTCGCCGCCGAGGCCGATGTAGTACTCTTTCGCGCTAAAGTGTGCGCCGATAGGGGTAAGCGTGAACACGGTCGTTCTGCCGCCGTCGGTAAGCCCTTCCTTCTCGAACTTCGCGGTGATCGTAATCGTATCCGCTTGCGTCCAATCGTAAGTGATCGTGATGTTCACACCGTCCTCTGCGGTAATCGCATCGAGGAAATTCGTATCACTGTTCCCGGCGCCACCGCCATAGTTGTCGTCTGCACCTGTGAGAGCCGGGCTCGATTGCATTGCGAAACCTTCCCGAGCATTATCGCTGAATTTCCCACAACCGTCAAGACGGAAAATCGTGTGGTTGATGGGACCGCTCATGAGATAGGCGATCGGGACATAGAAGCCATGCTTACCCGAATCGTTCGTGCCCGCGCGGACCGTACCGGTGAGGGTGACCGTTCCGCCCTGCTTGATCGACTTGCCGTACCATGCGGGCGTCTTGTCCGAATACCCCATATTCAGTTCGGGCCCGCCGACGACAACGCCTTCGGTCGCACCGGAAGATTGAGTAGGCGCAACAACATGGATCGGCCTCTCGTCTTCCTTGATTGTCGTGATCTTCGCTTGAGCTGCCTCGGCGGCAAAGCCGATGCTGTACTCGTCCTTGAGCTCCGCGCCTTTCTCGGCGACGATCGTGTAGTAGCCCTGATAATGGCCCGCCGCTTCTCCGTCCTTCGAGGTGATCTCCATTCCGATGACGATGATGCCCTCATTCGTCCAGTCGATGTCGATGGAGAAAGTGCCGTTCAAAGCAGCTGTAAAATTATCGAAGGTCACGGGCTCGATTTTGTTGAATACCCAGTGCTCGGCTTTGGCATAATTCACGCCATTCCCGTCCCAACTCCAAGGATCTTCGGTGATGAAGCGGTCGATGCGGAAGAAGCCATTGCGTTCCAAGCCGCTCCAAATGTAGGTGAGAATGCTCTGTTCGTTGCCTGTTGCCACACTCGTCTGTGTACCGGAATAGTTGTAGTGTTTGCCCTTTTGGATCTTGCCGATCCACTGAACCCCCGAACCGCTATTGCCGTCAAAGCCGGGCGCGCCGGACTTGTTGTCGTCGAGACCGATCACGATCGGGTCTTCTTCGCTTGCGGTCTGCTTTTCGGAAGGCAGACTCTCTACCTGTTCCCACTTGGCGTAGACTTCGAACTCTACTCTGTCATAGTCGGACGGAACAAACGTATCCTTCTCGACTTGGACCTCTTGGCCCTCTTCCTTTTCGAAGAACCAACCGAGGAATGCATGATACTTCGTCGGGCCCTGAGGCGTCTCGGGAAGCTCGCTGAGATGATCGGTCCCATCGACCGTGACGGTTTTCAGAGGCTCCTCTTCGGCGTGCTCCTTGTTCGCATAGAATTTGAGGGTATATGTCCCTGCGATCCACTGGGCGGTGAGGGTGATCTCGGTGCCCTTTGCGGGGATCATGTCCGCCGTAAGAGTGAGGGTACCGTCGCTCTTCTTAACGCCCTCTTGCATGCCGTTGGTTTTCCAACCGCCAAAGTCAAAGCCCGCGCGGCTGGGATCTTCGGGAAGCGTAAGAGGCGTTTCCATGGAGATCGTGCCCGTCCCTTCGGGCATACCCGTAACGCCACTCTCCGCGCCCGCGGCATACTTCACGGTGTAGGTGATCGCGTCCCACTTGGCGTGAAGCTCGGTGTTCTCGGTGATGTCTGCAAGGCTTCCCACCTTGCCATCGGACCCATACTCTTCGGTCTTGTACCAGCCCCCGAACGAATACCCTGCCTTCGTGGGGGTGGGAAGATCGCCCGTCGCGCCGATGTCGTAATATCCCGTCGTGTCAACGCCCGTCCCCTCGTTCAAATCATAGGTGACCTTGTTGACTTTGTAGACGAGGATGTAGGAAAGAACAACGCCGTCGTTCTTCTTCTCTTTCGTAGCCTCGATCTTCACTTCAAGCTGTGCCGTTCCGTCTGAGGGATCCACATCGGCAAACACGCTGTAATTGTAAATTCCAAGCCCCTGCGCCTTAAGGTCCTCTAAGGGATACGCAGAATCCGTGGTGCCGTTCGTCACTCCTTCCGTGGGAAGAACGCTCAACGTTTGAGGACGTCCCCACCAGCCATCGGGAACAGCCGTGCCGTAAACGATGCAATAAGTGCCCGACTCGGAAATATCGAAACGATAGGTAAGGGAGCCATTCGCATTGTCCGTCCCATCTTGGCCGACTTTACCGTTACGGATAGATTTTTTGTAATCGGCATCACCGAACCAATTGCAGGTCGTTTCGCCGTCGCTTCCCGATACGGGAATATCATCAAGATATCCGTAACCGGAAGTCTCATACTTTTTGTCGGGAGAGAAGATACCGTTTTGCGTGTCTCTGGCGACATCGATCAAGTATGTGATGTTGTCCTCTTTGGGAAGGACGGTAACGGTATCCTTATAGGAATGTCCATCATGGCTTGCTGTAATGCTGATTTCATCGAAAGGCTTTGCGTTATTGATAGCGGTTTTGCTTGCCTCGTCGATCGTGAAGTCTTGCGCACCGCTTACGGAAAGCTCGCCGCCGATCGTCTCGTCGCCCTTATGGACAAATTCGTTAAAATCTGCCGTTTCGGGAAGCACGTAATCTTTTGTCGTCAACATAAACCAACAAACCTGAGTGGTTTCGCTGTCGTTTATGTTCATTGCGACAGTGACAAAATACTTCCCGTCCGCCGCGACGCCCTTCAAAGCGACACCGGCGGCACTCTGCACAAATTCTTCTGTTGTATCGGAATTGTCATGCGTAGTGACCTGATGAGGGTCGCCATCGTTGATTTTCATGGTGAAGGTTTTATCACCCCAACCGCTTTGGCTCCTCGACCCCATCGCGAGCTTGAGCTCCGTCGAATCATCATCGACTTCAAACTTGTACGTCAAGGCTCCTTCTTTGGTCTCACCGATTTGACGGCAATACTTGAATCCGCTCTGCGTAGAATTGGTTGAGCTTGTTTCGCCTGTACGCCAAGTGTTATAGCCGTCGTATTTTTCCATATCGGCGGTGTAGCCCCACGTCTTTCCCGTCGCAGCGTCCTCACCCAATACATTGTCCGTTACGGAATTGTAGAGTGCTCCCTCGACTTGGCCGATGCTGTCCGACGTACCAAAGGAGAGGCCGTACATTTCCATGAACAAAGTCGGCTGCTTATTGGGATAGCCAACCGTGCTCGAACGAAATACATTGTTTCCAATACCTGTGTCGCTGTCGACATAATTCCCGCAGTCAACATAATACAGGATCTTCTCCCCCTCTGCTGCGGTGGCGGAGTCAGCTTTGGGGCTTAAAAATACAACCCCCCCCGCGAGAAAGAGCCCCGCACTCAAACACGCACATGCGGAAAGCAGGGACTTTCTGACCTTTGCCTTCATATTTTTCCTCCCTTTTTCCCTCCCCTTTGGAAGGGATATTTTCGTCCTGCAAAACAGGGCAGACTACCCCATTTCACAATCGCGCCAATAATATAATGTTTTCCTCTGTACACGTCAATAAATTACAGATTTTGAGCAATATTGTCTATATCCTTGGGGAGGAAGACCTACCCTTTTGCAAAGGGGAGGCTCCGCCCATAGGGCGGTGGTGGGGATTGCAATTCGTCCAATACGCTCCCATCCCCACCCGTCTGCCTTGCGGCAGACACCCTCCCCTTCCCTGAAGGGTAGGGCTCCTTATGCGGCACTCCCTATTTAAGGGGAGCCAAAACATGGACCTGCCCCTATTTATGGGGGCGGGTGGCGAGCGTAGCGAGACAGGTGGGGGCAAAATACCCACCGCTCACTCGGG
>CANRHI010000108.1 GCA_947630365.1 uncultured Clostridia bacterium | reverse complement strand
CCTTACGGCGGGGAAGATCCTCGTTGCCTTCATGTTGGCGGGGGTGGCGCTCACCGCCCTCGGGATATACCAGCCCCTCGTCGAATTTGCGGGCGCGGGGGCGACCGTTCCCATCTCGGGCTTTGGGTATCTCCTTGCGAACGGCGCCATGAAGGGCGCGCAGCAGGGGCTCTTTCAGGCACTCACGGGCTCGCTCGCGGCGGCGAGCGCGGGCGTTTCGGCGGCGGTCATCTTTTCCTTTCTGATGGCGCTTCTCTTTAAGTCGCACACCAAATACAATTGATTTTGCACTTGAAATTGCGCAAAAAGTGTGATATACTATCCCTATGCGAAGGGTAGTTTGCGCACTTCTCGTCCTCTTCCTGCTGCCCCTTGCGGCGTGCGGCGGGAAGGAGCTCATCGCGGACGACACATTTGCCTACTTCAACACCCGCCTTCGGTGGGTGCATGTCCCGCATGAGGAAACCGTCGGCGGGGACCTTCGCGCGTCTCTTTTTGCCCTCGCCGGGCAGGTGGAGGAAGCTCTCTCCGCGGAGGGGGAAGGACCCATCGCGCGCTTCAACGCGGCGGCGGCGGGGGAGAAGGTGGAGCTCGACGCCGTTTCCTACCGCACCTTGACGCTCGCAAAGGAAATGTACGAGGAGACCGAAGGCGCGTACAACCCCGCCCTCGGGCTATACACCGATCTATGGGGCTTTTCACCCCGCTTTTCGGAGGGGGAAGGCGCCGCCATGCCCTACGACAGGGAAGATTTCACCAAGGAGCTCCCCGATGCGAAATACATCGAGGGCTTTTTGCCGCTCACGGATTTTTCCTCGGTCACCCTTTCCGCCGAGGAGGAGCGCTATTTCGCCCAAAAACCCGATGCGGAGGTGGAGATCGACGGCGTAACGTACACTATGCAGCTCGATTTGGGCGGCATCGGGAAGGGCATGTGCGCCGATATCTTGGCGGAATTTCTCGATGAAAGCTATGCGGCGGAGGGCTTCGGCGAGGTGGAAGGCTACCTTGCGCTCGCAGAGAGCAGCCTTCTGCTCTTTGCCGACCCCCGCGGGGAGGGCTTCGAAGTCGGGCTCACCCATCCCCGCAGCGAGACAAAGGAGAACTTTTTGCGATTTTCGGCGCAAAACATCGCCTTTTCCACCGGGGGAGACGCCGAAAAGAGCTACGAGCTGGGAGGCAAGCTCTACTCCCATATCATCGACGGGAAAACGGGCTGCCCCACGGAGAGCACCATTGCGAGCGCGACCGTTCTCACCGACGAAGCGGCGCGCGGCGACGCGCTTTGCACCGCCCTCGTGGCGATGGGGAAGGACCGCGCCATCGACTTTATCCGCGCCCACGGCCTGCAGGCCGTCCTCTTTGTGGCGGAGGAGAACATCTTCTACACCACCATCGAGAGGTATGAGATCCTCGGCGACGCCAAGGAGGTGCGGCTGTGAACCGCCTCCCGGACGTGAAGCGCGGCAAGGCGTTCCGCCCGCTCGACCTCATCTTTTATGCGCTCATCCTGGCGCTCATCGCCGTGCTGCTCCTTTTTACCTTGTGGCCCTCGAAGGGAGGCGCCGTGGGGTTTTCCGTCAAATACGAGGGGAAAACCGTGTACACCTACCGCTTTGAGGGCGGCGGAGAGGCGGTGGAAGGGGAGCTCACCATCTCGGAGACCGAGCGGGACGGCAGGCTGCTCGTGCGCTTTTCCAAGGGGGAGGAGTACAACCTCGTCGAATTCGACCCCGAGGGGCGGACGGCGCGCGTTCTCGACGCCAATTGCAGCGCCCGCGCGGACTGCGCCCATATGCCCGCCATCGGCGAAAGCGGCACGATCCTGTGCGTTCCGCATGCGCTCTCCGTCGAGCCGCTCACCGAGGACCTTTTCCGCCCGAGTTTGTAGGAATACTTCAAGGAAAGGACAAATATACATAGAGGGGAAGGGTGTGGGAATTGTAAACAAATCCACTTTGCGACGGGGAAAATGCCCGTTCATCCGAAAGATATCGGAAAAGTTATCCACAATTTTGCCGCCGAACGCCCGTTTCCCGCGCAAAACCGACAAAAAAACAAATGTTTCGTGTATATATACATAAATTTTTTTCCACAAAAATAAATTTTGTGTGGAAATGGATTTTTCCCCTGAAATTCGTTGACAAAAATCCGCGAAAACGGTATAATACTTGGGAATTGATGAGATGCACCGTTAGCTAAGCTGGATATAGCGTCGGTCTACGGAACCGAAGGCCAGGAGTTCGAATCTCTTACGGTGCACCACGGCCGACCCAATTCGAATGGAATTGGGTCGGCTTTTTTGTGTAGATTTGGGGGAAAGGGGAGGGGTGCTCCTTTGAAGAAACTTACCGCATACGGGAACCTCCCCCTGTATCCCCCTCCTTAAAAAGGAAGGGGATATGTTTGATGGTCTCGCATCTTAAAAAGGAAGGGGATTCCCTAATAACAATCCCTCTCCCCGCTAAAGCGGGGAGGCACCCGTAGGGCGTGCCTTGGCTGGGACGCAGGGGGAGGGGCGGTATGGCGGCATGGCGGCGTAGAGTAGGCTTTGCATGAAAAATGGAACACGGGGACATAAAAATTTCCTTGCATTTTGTGCGTTTTTGGGGTATAATCGAAAAAGGCGAAGGGGCTTTTACAGTTAAATGGGGCTCCGACGGTTTCACGGAGAAGAGCGGCTATGAGCGCGATTTTATTTTTGGGAGCGAAAAATCCTCTTCACAAGACCGAATTTCGTCCCGAAGAGGTTTTTTCGGACATCAAATACAAAGATTCCTTCTTTTTCCACAGGGGCATCGAATTTGCGGCGGACATGTTCGAGGGGAACAGGCAGCACCTCGGGAAGGCTTCCTCCAAGTGTCATTGGTATGAGGTCAAGTGCAATGTCATGCTGTTCGAATTCGAAAGCAAGAATAAGGACATTCTTCCCGACCTGTACGAGGCATCGCTGCAAATGAGCGAATGGTTGCTCGGGTTTCTCTCCGCGCAAACCAAGAAAGGCAACGAATTGTATTTGCTGCAACGCTGGCTGGGCGATCCGCCCGACAGGGAAATATCCAACAAGACGTGGAATATCGGCAGTTTGAAGCCGATAGACCAACCCATCCCGTGCGACACATTGATACAACTTACGCTTTCCTGAAATTCGATATGGAAAAAGATCCCCGCCGACGGCATGCCGTCGGCGGGGACCTCATTCTATGCTTATAAATTCCTTTACACGATCAAGTTTATCAGCCTTCCGGGGACGACGACGCACTTTTTGATCTCTTTGTCCCCGATGCGGGAGACGACTTCGGGCAGCGCCTTCGCCTTCTCTTCCAGAACATCCTTCTCGAGCGAGCTCGCAAATTTCGCGCGGCAGACGATCTTGCTGTTCACCTGCACGGCGTATTCCTTCTCGTCGAGCACGAGCTTTTCGGGGTCCTCCTGCGGGAAGGGTTGGTCGAACACGGAGAAGGCATGTCCCGTTTGTTCCCAAAGCTCCTCGCCAAAGTGGGGCGCGCAGGGGGCGAGAAGGAGCATGAGGTCCTTCGCCGTCGCCCGCATGAGGGGGATATTCTTGTTCTCGCCCGCCTCGTACTTCGTAAGGGCGTTGGTGAGCTCCATCAGCCTTGCGATGGCGGTGTTGAAGGAGAAGGCCTCCATATCCCTCGAAACGCGCTGTATGGCGAGGTTTCTCGCATAGTCGAGCGTCTTTTCTTCGTCCTCGTAGGGGTAAGAGGCGTTCTTGTCGACCTTGTATTCGTAGACCTTGAGGACGAGCTTCTCCACGCGGTCCATAAACCGCGCAATGGCCTTGATGCCGTCGTCGCTCCACGGCCCGCCCTCGGTGTAGGAGAAGCCGAACATGAGGTAGAGACGGAAGGCGTCCGAGCCGTACTCATTCACATAGTCGTCGGGGGAGACGATGTTCCCGTGGGATTTGCTCATGCGGTTGCCGTCGGGGCCCAAGATGACCCCTTGGTGCACGAGGCGCTTGAAGGGCTCGTCGAAGTCCAAATATCCCATGTCGCGCAGCGCCTTGGTGAAGAAGCGGGCATAGAGGAGGTGCATGCAGGCGTGTTCCGCGCCGCCGACATACACGTCGACGGGAAGAAGGCTATCCACCGTTTCGCGGTCGAAGGGCTGCTTGGAGTTGTTCGCGTCCGCATAGCGGAGATAGTACCAGCTCGAGCACACGAAGGTATCGAGGGTGTCGGGGTCGCGCTGCGCCTTGCCGCCGCATTGCGGGCAGGTGGTGTTCATAAATTTCTCGTGTTTGGCGAGAGGGGACTTCCCATCGGGGCGGAATTCCACGTCGTAGGGGAGCTTGACGGGAAGCTCGCTCTCGGGCACGGGCACCGCGCCGCACTTTTCGCAGTGGACGACGGGAATGGGCGCGCCCCAGTACCTTTGGCGGGATATGAGCCAGTCGCGCAGGCGGTAGTTGATCTTCTTTCCGCCCTTGCCGAGCTTGGCGATATATGCGCTCACCGCGTCCCGCGCCTCTTCCCCGACGAGCCCGTCGAATTGCAGCGTGCCCGTCATGATCCCGTCCTCACAGAAGGGAACGGGTGTATCGCCGCCCTGCCGCTCGATGACCTTTTGGATGGGAAGGCCGTATTTGGTCGCAAAAGCATAGTCGCGCTCGTCGTGCGCGGGGACCGCCATCACCGCGCCCGTGCCGTAGGAGGCGAGCACGTAGTCGGCGAGGTA
>CANRHI010000107.1 GCA_947630365.1 uncultured Clostridia bacterium | reverse complement strand
AGGAGTAGCGCAGTTTGGTAGCGCGCTTGGTTCGGGACCAAGAGGTCGTGGGTTCAAATCCCGTCTCCTCGACCAAAGAGGCCGTATTTTGTGTGAAAAGGGTCATTATTACACAAGATGCGGCTCTCTTTTTGCCCTTTCCCCTCAGTATAGCGAGCGTTTTCCCGCAATTTTTTTGACCTTTTGGGCAGTTTTTGGGCAGAAAACGCCTTTTCGCGCGGCAAAATCATTGCATTAAAAATGCAGCTTCAAGATCTGCTCCCGCTGGAATTCCTTCGAGAAATGCGTGTAAACGCTCGTCGTCATGTCTTTTTTATTCACATGGGCCGTCCAAACGTCCACGAGCTCCTTCGGGATCCCGGACTGCAGACACGCCGTGGTGAAAGTGTGACGAAGATCCTTCAGCGAATGATTTGGGTAGATCTTCTTAAAATTCTTCGACAAAACGTCATTTTTCACCCGATCCTCCTCTTCCGTGAGCGGAAAGAGGTCCGCGATCGCGGGAGAAATGGGAATGCTACGCCTCTTCTCCCGTCGCCCCGTTCGCTGCTTTCCACATAGAACAGACAGAAAACCGTCCTCGATCTTCGCATCGTGCAGCTCGTTCCTACGAATTCCCGTATAGAGAAAAATCAAGAAAAACTTGCGGTATGCGCTCCCTTCGATTTTATCGAGGAATTCTCTCGTCTCCTCAGGGGAGAGTGAAGTGCCCTGCTCCCGCTCGTGAGCCGGGATCTTGACGTACCGCATGGGACTTTGCGCGAGAAGCTTCTCGCCGATGGCGTAGTTGAAGGTCTGATTTAAGAGATCCTCTACCGTCTCCGACGTCCTGCCCTTCCCCTTCTCCAACAACGCGTTCAGCACGCCTTGGCAGTCCGAAGGGGCGATTTTGCGCAGCTGCATGGCGCCGATCTGCGGCAGCACGTGCAATTCCATGCTCCGCCAAAGGTCGTGATACACGCTCGCGGACACATTCGCCTTCTTCACCGTCGTAAAGAATTCTTCCGCGATTTGACGGAACGTTCCCATCCGCTTATTGTTTGCTCTCGTCGCCTCGTTCACCGAGCGACACCAATCCAAAAATTTCTTTCGTATGATTTTCGGGTCCTTCGAAGTAAACTGAATGTTAAATCCGTCCCTCCGGTATCTTACTTGATAAAGTCCGTCGGGGGTAATACGGAAATGACCGTCTTTCAATCTTGGCATCTTTGCTATCTCCTCCTGCGAATAGTTCGATGCCTCCTCGAGGGCTTCCTCATTGCTTACTGCTTTTTCGCACCCGGGAAAGAGAAGTTCCCGGAAAGGTTCAGACTTCGAAGCTCGCCACTCTTTTGGATCCAACACAGAAGCGGCGGCCTCGGCGTTCTTTGCGTCCTCGTTCAGCAAAAGCATTAAAACGTTGACGCATGCAAACACAGTTTTTTTTCGATTTCATTCATGATAAAATCCTCCTTTTATGGGGGATTTTATCACTCACAAATCTTCAATGTAAACTATGAATGAGCTGCAAGATTTTGTACAATACCGAAGACATACTCCTGCGATTGCGCAGGAAGCCTTCGGAAATTTTCTATAAGACGTTCTTCAACCGAAGAAAAAGGAACGTGTTGGGTGCGCACAAGCGCATTTTTCGAATCACTTCTCCCAACGAGATAATCGAGAGAAACGTCGAAAAAATCGGCAATTTTCACCAGTTTTTTTGCAGGGGGGATTTCTTGTGTACTTTCCCACATTCCCACGCTTCCAACGCCCACACCCAATGCAAAAGCGAGCTTCGCTTGAGAAAGCTGTTTTTCTTCCCTTAACGACTTGACCCGAAGAGCAAAAGTCATGGTTTCACCTCAAAAAAATTCTATCATAAAAAATGAGAGACAAAATAATTTTTTGAAATTTACTCCAAAATTATGATAAAATCTTGACATTACTCAAAATCTATGATAAGATACTCATAAATTCGGAGCAGTAAAAGGAAGAGGAACATGCTAGAGAGGGAACGAGGGCGCAGTGCAAGCATTTGGAAGGAGCTCGAGGAGCTCGAAAGGAGAGAGCGCATCGTTGCCAAAGTAATGGAAAAGGTGATCCGCAACAAAAACGGAGCCCTTTTCCGCGAGCTCTACTTCATGCGCGAGAAGATCCAAGGCGAAAAGCGCAAGCTGCTTTCCGCCCATGGCTATGAAGAGCAGGATCTAAACGGTCGGTAATTACACGGCAAAGACCGTGTGGAAGGAGAATAGATGGCAAACTATCGGAACAACGGTAGGAAGAGCGGCGGGAACGCAGTGCTCGGAGTGGTGGCGACGATCCTTGCGGTCGCGTTCATGTTTGGCGCGGGAGTGCTTGGGTGGTTCACGCACAAGTGGGTCAAGGGCGAGGAGGCGCCCGTGGAGCCCCCTACGCAGCAGGGCGGCATGGTAACGCCCGGCGATGACAATGAAAACAAGGAGCCCGAGGAGGACAAGAAGCCCGACACCGGCAACACGGGAGACCAAGGCGGCACGGGCGGCACGGGCAACACGGGCACCGGCAGCGAACAGCACGACGCGAGCGAGAGCCACGGCATCAAGCTCATGGCGGCGAAGCTCCCCATCGAGCTGTATGAAGAGTACGGCATTTCGCCCGCCTCGGTAGAGAGCGCATACACCATCACGGCGAAGATCGAGCCGGAGAACGCCACCGTAAGGGATGTGGACTGGACGGTCTACTTTAAGGACGGCTCTTCGACGTGGGCGACGGGCAAGACGGTGACGGACTATGTGACTATCAAGCCCGGGCAAGAGGCCTCCTGTGTCGTCACGTGCGCGGAGGCGTTCGGCGAGCCCATCATGGTGAAGGTCGCCTCCCATGCGGACAGCTCCATCTTCGCCACCAAGCAGTTTGACTATGTGAAGAGAATCTCATATAACTATTTAAGCATAACTGATGGCGAAAATTCAAACCTTATGTACGGTTATGTATTCGGTGAAAACAACAAAGTAAAGCTCGGAAAATTTAATGAAAAAAATTTCGGGACAGGAACTATTCAAGGAAATGTAACGATTTCAAATGCTACTTGGACACTAAAAGATACAACTTTTTGTACCAAATTATCGGAAAGCAATGTCGTCGAACAAGTAAATGAGCTTTTAGGCGACGATATCGTAGATTATAATACCGATAATTATGTAGTTTCAGATCCTACAAAACCCGGTAGCATGGCAATACCTTGGACGGCATTTTTCAAAACAACAAATAGCACACGCATAGAGGAGATCGGAACAAAAGCAATCAATTTACTCAAAAGTGCTTTGAGTAATGTAATATCCACCTTGAATTACTGGGAATTTGGGTTTAACATTCACTGTACTTTAACCAATACGTATAATGAACAAACAATCGAACAAAGAGAAGGAACAATTACGTGTGGCTCAAAGCATGATAATTTGAATGTCGGCATTTCCGATTTTCAATTCGAAGACAGCGGGAATCTTGTATTCTAAAGGAGGAAGGAGATGGCGAAATACGGGGAAAGATCGGCAAAGAACACGGTGCTCGGGGTACTGGCGCTCATTCTTGCGATGGCGGTGCTGTTCGGCAGCGGTGTGCTGGGGTGGTTCATGCACCTGTGGATCAAGGGCGAAGAGGCGCCGAAGGAGCCCTCCGCGTCCCTCGATGGTGGCGGCATGACGGTGACGGACACGGCGGAGACGGGCGGCATGGCGCTCATGAGTGCAGCCGTGCCCATAGACATGGTGCCCGCGGGCGCCGAGAGTGCGCAGACCGTGACGGCCACGCTCTACGACGACGCCCACAAGGAGCTGGACAAGCTCTCCAAGGAGCAGATCCGTCTCGAGTACACCCTTTCTTGGAATGCGGAGAATGGGGCGGAGATCGTCACGGACTACATCTCCGTCACGCCCGCAGGGGATACCTTTTCGGCGGAAGTCGCCTGCATCAAGCCCTTCGGAAAGCAGATAAAGCTCCACGTTGCGGTGAAAGGGCAGGCAAGGATCTCCGCGGACGTCCTCTTGGATTACAAGCAGAAGTATGACCACCTGATGGTCGTGTTCACTACCGGCAATTTTCAAATAATGAAGTATGAGCACACGGGCGCGAACAAGTCGCTCGGCGGCGTCTTTATCGACTACCCCTGTTCGGAAATTCTGAATAGGAAGCTATCGGACGAAGTCGCGGTCATCTTCCGGCCCGTGGGAAAAGAAGGCGTGTATTCCATCCCCCTCGTCGAGAACGGCAACCCCGGCGATTTCGAATGCAAGGGCTTTTGGGTGAAGAGCGAGCTCCCGGACGCTATCGAGACGGCGGGCGGGACGCCCTACCGGGATTGGACCACGCCCGTGCAGATGCACGTAGAGCGGTATAGCTTGGCGCAGCTCCTCGGAGCGGCCTCCGAGGGGAGCATGACGGAGGAGAGCCTCCGCGCCGCGATCGCGGAGAATTACTTCTCCTCGAAGGCCGTGAGCTTCAAGATCGACGAAGTGAAGTTAGACGGCGTAACGGTGGAAGAAAACGTACAGTTCGGTATCTTCTTCAATGCGGCGTCGCTCACAAAGGCGGCGAATGCGGTCGAGGTCGACAAAAGCGAGATCGTCTTTTAAGGAGTAGCTATGGCAAGAGCACAGGGCAGCGTACTATGGAAGATCGTGTGGCTCCTTTTGAGCCTTCTCGTCGTCGGCGGGATCGGGCTGGGGATCTTCTTCCTCTACCGCTACACGAACGGTTTCACGGAGAGCTTCAAGAGCTTTCTCGTGAGCTACGAGGGAAGAGATCTTGCGGCCTCCTCGAGCATGGACTTTTCGGGGCAGTCGGAAGTCACTTTCGGCGTGCGGTATCTGTTTGAGAACGGCAGGGAGCAGCCGAAGGGGTACAC
>CANRHI010000106.1 GCA_947630365.1 uncultured Clostridia bacterium | reverse complement strand
TATCGCGGCGCGCTCACAGCCCACAGGGCTGTTGAGCATAGTGCGCCGCTCTACCCCTCAAGTATAAGGGGGAGGGCATGAGGAGAGCGTTCCTTGGCCCCTGTATTACCGTGTCATTCCGAGGCGTAGCCGAGAGAATCCCCTTGATGAAAGTTCGGACTTCGTTTACGGGGATACACTCGGCCTTATGGGCCTCGGTATGACAGTGTGAGACAGGGAAAGCGGCTTTGTCATTTCGAGCGGAGCGCAAGCGGAGTCGAGAAATCTCGAATAAGGTAGAGATGCCTCGACAGAGCTACTTCGCCCAAAGGGCTCGTGCCGCGCTTCGATACGAATAGAATGCGCGCGGGGCGGCATGACATTATCCAAGAAGAGCAACCCAAAAAACTATGTACTTGCGGCTTCTTTGCCGTGTAAGGAGTGATATGCACCTTTCTCTCTATCGGAAATTCCGCCCCGACACCTTCGACAAGATGGTGCGGCAGGAAAACGTCGTGCGGATCCTCAAAAACCAGTTAAAGACGGGCTCGGTCGGGCACGCCTATCTCTTCGCGGGGCCGCGCGGAACGGGCAAGACGAGCGTCGCCCGAATCTTTGCCCGCGCCGTCAATTGCGAACACCCTCAGGACGGCTCCCCTTGCGGGACCTGCCCCACCTGCCGCGCGCTCAACGAGGGATCGTTGGATGTGACCGAGATCGACGCCGCCTCCAACAACGGCGTGGGGGAAATGCGGGACCTGCGCGAAAAGGTGCAATACCCGCCCGTTTCGGGCAAATACAAAGTGTACATCGTGGACGAGGTGCACATGCTCACGGACAGCGCCTTCAACGCTCTTTTGAAAACGCTCGAAGAGCCGCCCGCCCACGCCATCTTCATCCTCGCCACGACGGAGCCGCAAAAGCTCCCCGCGACCATCCTTTCCCGCTGTATGCGGCTGGATTTCAAGCTCATTCCCGAAGCCGACCTCGAAGCCCATCTCATGCGCATTTTGGACGAGATCGGCAAGCCGTATGAACGGGAGGCCGTCGCCGCCATTGCGCGCGCGGGGGCGGGGAGCGATCGGGATATGCTCTCCATCGCCGAAATGTGCATCGCCTACGGCGACAAGCTCACCTACGAGGGCGTGACCGCGGTGCTCGGGGCGGCGGACTTCAAGGATACCTGCGCGCTCGCGGAAAAGCTCCTCTCGGGAGACGGCGGGGGCGCGCTCGAAGCGGTGGAGCGCATCGTCGCGGAGGGCAAATCGGTCGGCGTGCTCATCAAAGACCTCTTGGAGCTCATGAGCCGCCTCACCGTCGCCAAGACGTGCAAAAACGCCGAAGCCCTTCTCTCCCTCCCGCACGAAATGTTTGTTGCCGTGAAGGAAATCGCAGACAAGACGGACGGAAGAACGCTGCTCCGCGCGACGGAAATTTTGGCGCGCACGGAGACCGATCTTCGCCTCACCACCTCGCCGCGCATCCTTTTGGAGAGCGCCGTTTTGCGGGTGGGGCAGCCCGAGCTCGAGTACGATCTGGAGGCGCTCATGGCGCGCATGGCGGCGCTCGAGGAGGAGGTGAAAGCGCTCCGCTCCCGCCCCGCTCCCGTGCCTTCCGCCCCTGCGGCCTCTGCGCCCGCGCCCGTTCCCGCAGAGAAGCCCGCGGAAAAGCCTGCGGAGAAGCCCGAAAAGGCGCCCGTTGCGCCTTCCGAAGAGGAGCCGCCCCTTCTCATGGAGGAGCCCGTGTTCGAGGAGGCGTACTTCTCCGAGCCCGCGGCAAGCAGCGCGCCGCCCGCTTCTCCCGCACCCAAACTCGCAGAGAAGCCCGCTCCCGCTCCCAAGCCCGCGGAGCCCGTTTCACAGCCCTCCGTCCCCGCGGCGAAACAGCCGGCGCCCGCGGCAAGCCCTGCGCCGCCCGAAGGACCGCTCTCGGCGGAGATGGCTTACGGGAAATTCATGCGGCTCCTGCGCAAGAACAGCCGCAACGGCGTGCTCTTTGCCATGTGTTCGGACCTCGAGGCGGTGTACGAAGGGGATACTTTGGTCCTGCTTTCGGAGGGGGAGACGGTCGCAAAGATGCTCTCGCGGGAGGACCACCGCGCTTCGATGGCGGAGATCTTTTCGATGTTAGGCATTACAAAATTCGAGGTGCGCTACAAAAAGGCGGGCGCAAAGCCCATCGACGGCATCGCGCAGCTCAAACGGGATTTTCACGACTATCCCATAGACATCAAATAAAACGGAGGAAGTATGGCGAATTTCGGCAAAGGCCCCATGGGCGGCGGTATGCAGAACCTCATGAAACAGGCGCAAAAGATGCAGGAGGAGATGCAGGAGACGGAAAAACTGCTCGACGAGTGGGAGATCGTCGGCACTTCGGGCGGGGAAGCCGTCGTCGTGTACATGAATGCGAAAAAGATCATCGACGGCATCGAGATCGACAAAGCCGTCATCGACCCCGACGACGAAGAGATGCTCGAGGACCTCGTTCTCGCCGCCATTTTGGACGGCTACAAGAAGGCGGACGAGGTGTATAAGGAAAAAATGGGCAAATTCGCGGGGCTCGGCGGCATGGGGGGCTTTTAAGTGGAGGTCTTTATCGAGCCCATCGGTCGGCTCATGAACGAGTTTTCCAAGCTCCCGGGCGTCGGCAAAAAGACGGCGCAGCGCTATGCCTACCGCGTCATCGGCATGTCCGCGGAGGAGGCGAAGGCGTTTGCGGACGCCATTTTGGGCGTGAAGCAGCGCGTCCGGCTGTGCCGCGTGTGCGGAAACTTCACCGAAGAGGAAGTCTGCGACATTTGCAAAATGCGCGACAAGAGCGTCATCTGCGTGGTGAAGGAGCCCAAAGACGTCATCGCGCTCGAAAAATTGCACGAATTCAAGGGCGTGTACCACGTTCTGCACGGCGTCATCGACCCGATGAACGGCGTTTCCCCCAACGACATCCGCATCAAAGAGCTGCTTGCGCGCGTCGGCGAGGGGGAGGTGAAGGAGGTCATCATGGCGACCAATCCCGACGTCGAGGGCGAGGCGACCGCGATGTATATCGCCAAACTTCTCAAGCCGCTCGGCGTGAAGGTCACGCGCATTGCGCACGGTGTGCCCGTGGGCAGCGAGCTCGAGTACGCCGACGACATCACCCTCACCCGCGCCCTTTTGGACAGAAAGGAGATTTGACGGTCCTTATGCCCTCCCCCTTATACCTGAGGGGGAGGGGAGGGGGTGCGCTGTTGTCATCCCGCCCTCGGCGCCTCTTGCAGGCGCGTCGAGAGTCCGAACTTCATTCAAACAAAACATAGAGGAACAAATATGAAAATATCCGTACTTGGCTGCGGGAGATGGGGGTCGTTCATCGCATGGTACCTCTCCCGCCGCGGCTTCGATGTGTACAGCTGGGGCCCCGAGAACGACTTCTCCTACCAGATCTTAAAAACGACGGGGCGCAACGAGTATGTCGTCCTCGACGAAAAGATCACCTTGACCTGCGACCTCGAAGAGGCCGTGACCCGCGCGGAGGTCATCGTCATCTCCATCTCTTCGCAGGGGCTCCGCGGCTTCATGCAGCGCATCATGCAATACGATGTGCAAAATAAGGTGTTCGTCCTGTGCATGAAGGGTATCGAGACGGGCACGGGCTGCAGGCTCTCCGAGGTGCTGGTCGCAAGCGGCGTTTCCCCCCAAAACATTGCGGTTTGGGTGGGTCCCGGGCACATTCAGAGCTTCGTGAGCGGCGTGCCCAATTGCATGGTCATCGACTCGGAAAACGACGCCCTCAAGCGCGAGCTCGTCGATAGCTTCAAGTCCGACCTCATCCGCTTCTACTACGGCGATGACCTTATCGGCACAGAGATCGGGGCGGCGGCGAAGAACGTGATGGGCATCGCCGCGGGCATTTTGGATGTCGTTTGCGTTCCCTTAAAGGGGCCGCTCATGTCCCGCGGGGCGAGGGAAGTCGCCCGCCTTATCAAGGCGATGGGGGGAAAGGAGCTCTCCGCCTACGGGCTCGCCCACCTCGGCGACTACGAGACGACGCTCTTCTCGCCCTACTCCCACAACCGCATGTACGGCGAAATGCTCGCCAAGGGGCAGCGCTTCGAGAAGCTCGCGGAGGGGGTCGCGACCTCCGAAGCCATGCGCCTTCTCGGGCAAAAATATAAGGTGGAATTGCCCATCACCGAGGCGGTGTATCGCGTTTGCTACGGCGAAGGCGATGGGGAAGCGCGCTGCCGCGAGGAGATCGGAAAACTGTTCGCGCGGAGTACAAAAGCGGAAATGTACGAATAATCGAGGCAAAACTTACGTTTTTTGCTGGTTTGCGTAGTACTATGTCACACATAAAACGCCATTTTCGGCGTTTTTATCTGCGGGCGTGGCGGAATTGGCAGACGCGTCGGACTTAGGATCCGATGGGCGACCATGCAGGTTCGATTCCTGTCGCCCGCACCACATCGTCGCGGCAAAGCGGCGTTTTGAGGTGCCCGCCTCTCGGCGGGCACCATCCTTTTGCCTCTTGCCGCTCCTCTTCCCAAAAAAATACTTCGTCTTTTTTTGGGAGCCCTGTTTTTGTTGCTTGTGTCGCTCCTTTCTCTCAACATGACGCCATAGCACCTGCGGGTGTGCCGCCCCTCCCCCTGCGTCCCCCACCCCAAAGGGGAGGGGGATACTATAGAGCTGCCCCTTTGAAGGGGGCGGCTCCCGCGTAAGCGGGTGGTGGGGGTTGCCCCCGTGTTACCGCGTCATTCTGCCCCGCCCGAGCTTCTATTGTATTCCAAAGGCGGCCCGAGCGCGTAGCGCGAAGTAGCGTAGCGAAGAATCCCGCCCCGCCCTACCGCGTCATTGATGGTCGAAACCCCCAGCGGGAGCTGGGGAGAATAGAGTAAGCAGAGGCG
>CANRHI010000105.1 GCA_947630365.1 uncultured Clostridia bacterium | reverse complement strand
AGCCCTCCCCCTTATACTTGAGGGGTAGAGCGGCGCACTATGCTCAACAGCCCTGTGGGCTGTGAGCGCGCCGCGATAGGAGCGTTGGCAGACGCGACGGGGGTTGCGGCGGTCCCTACCGCCGCAATCGGGGTAGGGGAGGGGGTGCGATCTCCCCATACCGAGGCGAAGCCGAGCGTATCTTGTACTCCTTGGTACTACTTGCCGAAACACCGCTCCCTCCGCTTATCCTTCGTCAAAACCGTCCAAGGTCGGCAAAAAGGGAAATTCTTTTTCCCGTTCCGACAAATTCTTTCTGCTATACTTTACGGAAGAACGCGCGCGGGAGGGAGGCACTGTGGCGAGGAGGATCGTGGTCACTTCGGGGAAGGGCGGCGTCGGCAAGACGACCGTCTCCTGCAATCTTGCCGTGCGGCTCGCCGTGCTCGGGTACCGCGTCGCGCTGTGCGATTTGGACTTCGGGCTCAACAACGTAGACGTCGTGCTCGGCGTGGAGAATTTGGCGGTGTACGACATTTTGGACGCGGTGGAAGGGCGGTGCCGTCCGCGTCAGGCGCTCATCCGCGTGCCCGAATATCCCACGCTCTACTCCCTTTCGAGCAACCGCGTTTCGGGGCGGTACATCTCCCCGCAGGCGGTGCGGCTCGTTCTCGATTCCATCGCCCCACAATTCGATTTTCTCATTCTCGATTCCCCCGCGGGCATCGAAGAGGGCTTCCACCGTGCCGCCTCGTGTGCGGAGGAGGCGCTCCTCGTCACCACGCCGCAGCTCTCCGCCATGCGGGACGCGGACAGGGTCGCGGGAATTTTGAAGTGCTACCGCTTTCCAAGGGTGGGGCTCGTCGTCAATCTCGTGCGGCGGGACCTCGTGCGCAAGGGCGAGACGCTGCACCCGAAGGAGGTCGCTTCCGCCCTCCGCCTGCCCCTTCTTGCCGCCGTGCCCGAGGAGGATAAGCTGCTTCTAAACGGGGTATCGGCGCGGGTGCGCGCCTTCCGCACGCTCGCGGACGAGCTCTTGAGCGAAGAAGAAAAGGAGGGGAAACGCAGATGAAGCGGGAGGAACGCAGCCGCCTTGCGCGGCTCTTGGAGCAGGACAAGGAGGAGATGAACGAGGAGAGCAAACGGGCGGCGCTTGCCGATTTCACGCGGGTGGCGGCGGAGTACTTCGAGCTTCTCGGCGAAGTCGGGCTCACCCTGTCCCGAAGCCCCGAGGGCTTTCTCGTCAGCCTCGATTTCCACGCCGTGCGCGTAAAAAATTTCACTTCTCTTCGCGGAAGGCCTCAACTGTGATTGACAATGTGACCCGTTTATGCTATACTCTTGCTTGGGCAAGTGGGGAGAGTCTTGTTACGAAGTCAAAGAGGTGGTATTTATGGAACGAAAATTTGCGATCGTTACCGATTCGGCGAGCGATCTCCCCGAGGCGTATTTTGCCGAGCACGACGTAGACTGCATCCCGCTCGGGTTTGTGATGGACGACGTGACCTACGGCGGGGAGGACGGGGCCTCCCTCGACGTGAAGGAATTCTACGCGCGGCTGCGCGGGGGCGCCATGCCCAAGACCTTCCAAATTTCCCCCGAACAGGCGGTTTCCCACATGGAGGCGCATGCGAAGCAGGGGCAGGACGTGCTCGCCCTCGCCTTCTCTTCGGGCCTTTCGGGCACCTATGGGAGCTACCTTTCCGCGGCGAAGGAGCTCTCGGAAAAATACCCCGAGCGCAAGTTTTTGGTCGTCGATTCCCTTTGCGCCTCGCTCGGGCAGGGGCTTTTCGTCGATTACGTCGTGAAGAAGGCCGATGGCGGCGCCACCATCGAAGAGGCAAGGGACTACGCCGAGGACTTAAAACTGCACATCTGCCACATTTTCACGGTGGAAAATTTGTTCCATCTCAAGCGCGGCGGAAGGGTGAGCGCGGCGACGGCGGTCGTCGGGACGCTCCTCAAGATCAAGCCCGTGCTGCATGTGGACGACGACGGGCACCTCATTCCCATCGGAAAGGTGATGGGCAGAAAGAAGTCCATCGCGGCGCTCGTCGATAAGATGAACGAGCTGCAAACGCTCTCCGAGAGCGACCCCATCTTCATCAGCCACGGGGATTGCGAAGAGGACGTGGAGACGCTCATCTCCCTCGTCAAGGCGAAGTACGGCGAGCGGAAATTTTATGTGAACATGATCGGCAGCGTCATCGGGACGCACTCGGGCGCGGGTACGCTTGCCATCTTCTTTGTCGGCAAGCACAGATAAGCGGCAGAAATTCGGGCGGAGCAGCGTGCTTCGCCCTTTTCGGAGCAGAAATGAAGAGAGTGCGCATCACCGTCGTGCGGAAGGCGGAATATCCCGACCTCATGCAGCGGTACGAAAACCCCATCGAGAACGCGTGTCCCCTCAAGGAGGGACAGGTGCTTTATGCGGAGGGGTGGAGCCGCCCCGCGGAGCTTTGCGAGAGCGCGTGGGAGAGCCTCTCTCCCTTCGTGTTGGCGCTCTCGAGCGGCGGGGAGGACCTCATCGAGGGCTGGATGAAGAACAAGCGCTCCGCCATGGTCTCGTGCAACGACGGCTTCCGCCCCGTGAGCTTTCTCCTCGAAGCGGAGGATTGAGCTTCGCGGCGGGAGACCGAAAAAATTCAAAAAGAAAAAAATTTATAGGGGGAAAAGACATGAACAAGAGATGGGTGAGCCTTACGCTCGCCGGCCTTATGGCACTTTCTGCCGCGGCGCTCGCCGCTTGCGGCGACGAAGAAGAGAAGGTCCCCGCGGGGGACACGGGGCCGCAAGGGGAGCAGCAAACGCCGCCCCCGCCCGCCGAGGAGCTCACGCCCGCGCCCGCCTATACGGACGCACAGGCGACGCTCACTTTGCAGGGCAAAGTCAACAAGGACAACGCAAAGAACGCCATCTCCTCCGAGCTCTTCGGGCTCTTCCTCGAGGATATCAACTACGCCTCCTACGCCCTCGACGACAATATGGTGGAAAACGGCTCCTTCGAGTATTTGCAGGGCGGCACCCTCACGGGGTGGACGGGCACGAACGCCTCCATCGCGAGAAAGAGCGGCGCGGAGAGCCTCTCCTCCTCGGCGCCCAACTACGCCGAGGTCAACGTGCAGCAGGCGGGCGGCTCCCTCACGAACAGCGGCTACTATCAGGTGCCCATGTTCGTGCAAAAGGGGGAGGATTACCTCTTCTCGGCATTTATCAAGGGGTACGCGGGGGAGGTGACCGTCTCGGTGAAGGCGGGCGCGGATACCGTCGCGGAGGGGAGCTTCACGGTGGAAGAGAGCGATAGCTGGGTGAAGTACCAAAAGACTGTCACCGCCACCTCCACCAAGGCAACGGGCGTCACGATGCAAATTGCCTTCTCCGCCGCGGACGACTCCGTTCTCCTCGACGGCGTGACGCTCGAAACGCTCGACGCCACGGCGGGCATCAAAAACTACATGTACGAGCCCATGCACGAGCTCTCTCCCGCCTTCTTCCGCTTCCCGGGCGGCTGCGTCATCGAGGGGAAGAATTTTGCGGGCGCATACGACTGGAAGAATTCCATCGGCGCCGCCGCAGAGGGGGAAAAGGACGTCGTGCCCGAGCTCACCTATACCCTCGTGAAGGACGGCGTGCGTTCGGAAGTGACTACCCGCGGCGAGCAGGTCACGCGGAAAGCCAACACCGATATTTGGGAGAACGGCAGCTACTACGAGATGGAGTACGGCATCGGCTTTTATGAGTACTTCCTCCTCTGCGAGAGCATGAACGCCACGGCGATCCCCATCGTCAATTGCGGGCTCTCCTGCCAGATCCAGACGCCGAACGGCGCGGTCCCCCTGCAGGGCAGGCACGGGAAGGGCGTCGCGGACTACATTCAGGACGCGCTCGACCTCGTCGCATTCGCCAAGGGCAGCACGAGCTCTTCGGACGCGAACGAGAAGTATTGGGCGCAGGTCCGCGCGGACATGGGTCACCCCGAGCCCTTCGACATGCACTACCTCGGCATCGGCAACGAGCAGTGGGGGACCTACTTCTCGAACTACTACGAGAAATTCCTCGAGGCGTTCAAGGAGAAGGCGCAGACCAACCCCCTGTACGGCACGGTGGAGCTCATCGTGGGCAACGGGCCCAACTTCCAGTACGACGTCGAGTACTACTACGACGGCGGCCACAGGGAGGGCACCGCGCAGCAGGCGGCGAATGCGTATTTGAGCCAAGGGAAGATCGAGAAGATCGCGGACTACGGCATCGTCGACCAGCACTACTATATGAATTATACCGACTTCTTCGAGGCGGCGGACATGTACGATTCGTACAAGCGCCCCGGCGGGAGCTCGGAAAAGACCTATTATAACGTCTTTGTGGGAGAGTATTCCGCGAACACCAACTTCACCCGCACCGAATTCCAGTCGGGCGGCAAATTCTCCTCCTTCGACTACACGCAAAACAGCTGGCTCACCGCGCTCGCCGAAGCGGCGTACATGACGGGGCTCGAGCGCAACGGCGATATCGTCAAGCTCGCAGCCTACGCGCCCATGTTCGGCATGAAGGACCTTCCCAACCAGTGGGCAGTGGACATGATGTTCTTCACCAACAGCACCCTCACCCGCACGCCCAACTACTTCGTGCAGCAGATCTTCATGCAAAACTCGGGCGACTACAAGGTGAACGCCAAGCTCGAGCCCGCGGAGGGGACCTCTCTCCCGCAGACGATGTACAGCGGCTTTGCGGGGAAGATCGTCTCGAACGTGGAAACGGAGGACAAGAACACGCCCGTCACCCGCACCTTCGACGATATCTACTTCGTCACGAGCAAGGACGAGGAAACGGGGGACATCCTCGTGAAGATCGTCAACGCGGGGGCGAAGGCGTTCAAGCTCAACGTCAAATTCGACATGACGGACTGCACCCTCTCGGGAAGCGCGGACATCATCACGCTCTCCTCGGACAAGGTGGATACCACGCACGAGAGGCGGGAGACCGTCAAGCCCAAGACCACCGCTGTCGGCGGATTTACGGAGAAC
>CANRHI010000104.1 GCA_947630365.1 uncultured Clostridia bacterium | reverse complement strand
CTCGGCGGGGCGGGCGTGTTCGCGGCGGGCGTCGTTGGCTTTTCGAGGCGGCTGTATCGCCATGCAAAGTGCGAGCGCGTGCGTGCAACGTGCACCCTTTTCGAAGGAGAGAAGCGCGTTACATGGCGGGGGCTCTTCGACAGCGGCAACAACCTTTATTTTCGCGGAGAGCCCGTTTCGGTCGTCTCGCCTGCGGCAGTGTTTGCGCTCTTCGGGGCGCACCCGACGGCGGTGGGGCGCATGCGCATCGGCACGGTGAACGGAGAAAAGGAGGCGCCCGTCTTTCGCTGCGGGCGCATGGAGGTGGAGGGGCGCAGTTTCTGCGGCGTGCTCCTCACCGTCGGGGACGTGAAAGACGTCCAAATCATTCTGCATACGGCATTTTCGGAGGGAAACAATGGAGCTTCTCAAACTACTCAAGGCATGGATACGGCGGACGGGGGACAGCGAGAACATCGTGCACTTCCTGTGCGGGAGCGAGGCGCTGCCCCTTCCTCTTCGCCCCGAGGAGGAGGCAGAGATGCTCGCGCGGCTCGAGGCGGGTGAGGACGCCGAGAACGTGAAGGCGCAGCTCATCGAGCACAATTTGCGGCTGGTCGTGTACATCTCCCGCAAATTCGAGAACACGGGCGTCGACGCGGACGACCTCATCTCCATCGGCACCATCGGGCTCATCAAGGCGGTGGGCTCCTTCCGCACGGACAAAAACATCAAGCTCGCCACTTACGCCTCGCGGTGCATCGAGAACGAAATTCTGATGTATTTGAGAAGGACGGTCAAGCTCAAGAGCGAGATCTCCTTCGACGAGCCCTTAAACACCGACTTCGAGGGGAACGAATTGCTCCTTTCCGACGTCCTCGGCACGGACAGCGAAACGGTGTACGGCGGCGTGGAGAGCTCGGTCGAGCGCGAGCTCTTGAAGGAGGCGCTCAAAAAGCTTCCCGAGCGCGAGCAAAAGATCATGTACATGCGCTTCGGGCTCGGAGGGAACGAGGAGATGACGCAAAAAGACGTCGCGGATAAGCTCGGCATCTCGCAGAGCTACATTTCCCGCCTCGAAAAGAAGATCATCGAGCGGCTGAAGAAGGAGATCTCCAAGCTTACTTGACAAACCCGCGCCCATACGGTACAATATCCCAAGGCCGCACGGGCTGCCTCGAATTTTCCCGAAGAGATACATAAAAACTTTGCCGTTGCAGATACTCCGCCGTGGGGATACATAGGGAATTTTCCCATACGGAGGTAGAACGTGCAAGGCAAAGTAGTCATCTGCGGGGTGGATACGACGGGGCTTCCCAAGCTCTCGGCAAAGGAGATGGACGAGCTTATGGTGCGCCTGAAGGCGGGGGACAAGGCGGCGCGCGAGCGCTTCATCGTCGGCAATATGCGGCTCGTCCTTTCGCTCGTCAAGCGGTTTTGGGCGAAGAACGCCCAGTCGGACGACGTATTTCAAGCGGGCTGTGTGGGGCTCATCAAGGCGATCGACAACTTCGATCTGGGCTTCAACGTGAAGTTTTCGACGTATGCCGTGCCCATGATCCTCGGGGAGATCAAGCGGTTTCTCCGCGACGGCAATTCGCTGCGTGTCTCCCGCTCCATCCGCGATACCGCTTACCGCATCCTCAAGGTGCGCGAGGGGCTGGAGGAGCGCGACGAGGAGGCGACCATCGAGCGCATCGCCGCCGAAATGCAGGTGAAGGAGAGGGAAGTCGTGTACGCGCTCGACGCCATCTCCGACCCCGTTTCGCTCTACGAGCCCGTCTACAACAAGTCGGGCGACACGCTGCAGCTCATGGACCAGCTGTGCGACGAAACGCAGAGCGACGAGATTTGGACGGAACGGGTCGCCCTCCGCGAGGCGATCGAGCGGCTCACCGAGCGGGAGAAGAAAATTCTCAAGCTCCGCTACTACGAGGGAAAGACGCAGACGGAGATCTCGGCGGAAGTCGGCATCTCGCAGGCGCAGGTCTCCCGCCTCGAAAAAAACGCGCTCGGCAACATCCGCAAGGAAATTTCCTGAAACATTTTCGCGCCTTCCGCATACAATAAGGTGTGGAAGTCAGCTTCGGAGAGCTTAAACGCATGGAGGCGGTCAACCTTGCGGACGGCAAGCGCCTCGGCAAGGTTTCGGACATCGTGTTTTCCTATCCCGAGGGGAAGGTGCAGGGCATCGTCGTCCCGGGAGGAAGGGGAATGCGATGGGGGAAGGCAGACCTCTTCATCGACCTAAAATGCGTGAAGAAGATCGGAGTAGACGTCGTCTTGGTGGAGATCCGCTCCGCCCCCAAACCCGAAAAACACAAGGGGAAATGGGAGGAGCCGCCCGAGCAAAAGCCGCTCTACCCCCGCGGCGACCGCCGCGACTATGGCGAATACGAATAGAACACAACCACCCGAAAACGGGTGGTTTTTGCGTTAGATTCTTGTATTTGAAGCGTTTACATAGTACTATGTCACGCATAAACGGCATTTTTGCGCCGTTTACCCCGCATAACAGTCGCAAAGGCGGCCACTGGGGAGCCTGCCCGTATCCGAGCACTTCTTGCAAGAATATTGGGGGGTAAGCTCCTCTTCGGCAATGCCAAGCCGCTTCAACGCCTCCCGCCGCTTTTTCTTCGCGAGCTCGAGGCGGGTCTGAATGGAGACAAGGCTCTTGTCCCCGAATACCTCCGCCTTCGCAAGCTCGATCTCTCCGCTCCGTATGGCGGCGTCCGCCTCGCGGAATTCTTCGTCCCGTTCGGCGCGGGAGAGGGCCTTCTCCGCCTTTTCCACGGCGCGTTGGCGGAGCACCGCATAGTAGTGCTCGCGGTCGGTCTTTTTGTCGGCGGCGATGGCTGCCTCGCTCTTGAAATTTGCGGCGGGCTCCTTTTCGGGAATGTCCGCGGGCGTTCTCGCGCCGAGGCGCTTCCACTCGGAGAGCAGCTTGTTCATGTAGGGGAGGGGGGAAGAGGCGTTTGCGCTCCGCCGCGCGGCTTCCATGATCATCTCGTCCGAGAGCTCCCACTCCCGCCAAGCCGAGATCATGTCGAGCGCCGTCTGCGTCTTTTTGACGACGCCGACCACCTGCTGCAACTTTTGGAGGAGCTTCAATGTCTTTTCCTGTGCGGCGCAGTATTCGCGAAGGCCTTCGCTCTCCACGATGCCCGCGCGGTACAGTTTTTCGAGAAGGGCGTCCATTTCGGGGAAGCCGTACCCGAGCTTCATACATTGCCCGGCAAGGAGCAAGAGCTCCTCTTCGCCGAAGCCGCGCTCCAACCACTTTTCGCAGTATTCCTCGGCATACGGGCGGGGGTTGCCCACCTTCACGCCGAGCTTGCGCGCCACGGAGAACACGACCGCGGTCACCGCCTGCCTTTGCGCAAGGTATTCCTTCGCGGCGCTCTCGGAGAACGCCTCCTTTTCCGCAAGCTCCGAAATAAGCGCGTCGAGGGCTGGTAGGGAGCCCTTTTTGAGCGTGGAAGCCGCCGCGTAGACCGCGGGAAGCTCGACGCCCGTTTTCGTCCATTTTTCGAGAAGGTCGTAGTCGCTCTCCTGAGGCTTTCGGAAAATTCCGAGGAGGGTAAAGAGGCGGGAGAGCTCCTTTTCGTGCAGATTGAAGTCGGCAAGCTCCTTTTCCGCCTGCTCGTAGGTGTATTTCCCCTCCTTGCAAAGCTGCTTGGCTTTGTTGAGGATGTGCTGGGCGGAGAGCCGCTCCCCGTCCTTTTCCACGCAGTACTTGGCGACGAGGAGAAAGGCCTGGTGCTCCATGGGCTCGCTCTCCAAAAACTCGAAGATGCGCTGCATTTCGTAGGGCTTGAAGTCCTTCCCCGCCCGCTGCAACAGCTTATACAGCTCGCGGTTGAATTCGGCGTATTTTTCGGGGCGGATGGGCTTGGGCTTTCCCACGGCGGCGTTCACGGGGAGGAATTCGATGTAGAGGGGGGAACGGGAGAGAACGTGCACGAGGTCGCAATCCTCCCAAAAGAGGAAGATATCGACGAGGCGGGAGAGGGGAATTTTCAAGAGCTTTGCGGCGCTCTCCGCGTCGAAGTCCTGCGCGCACTGGCAAAGGTACAGCCCATAGAGATAGGCGCGGACGGCGTCCCCATCCGCCTGGGGCAGGTACTTTGTGATGAACTGATTCTCCACGCTGGTGAACATGTTCGCCGTGAATTCGCGCGAGTATGTACAAAAAGACACGGTTTCCTCCCTATAGCGTCACTTTTCATGCTACAACGCTTGATTTTTTTTCGGACCCGTTGTATAATAGTATAGCATATCCGTGCCCGACTTGTAAAGTCGGTTTCGGGCGCGGAAATAAATTTTTTCAAAGCGGCATATGCGCATTTTACACACCTCGGATTGGCATATCGGAAAACGCCTCGGCGACAGGGAGCGTCTTTCGGAGCAGGCGGCGGCGCTTTCGCAGCTCGTGAAGGTCTGCGAGGAGCAAGCCGTCGAGCTCGTGCTCGTCGCGGGGGACGTATTCGATACCTACATGCCCTCTGCCGAAGCGGAGGAGCTCTTCTTCCGCGCGGTGAAGGAGCTGGCGGGGGAGAGCCGCGCCGTCGTTCTCATCAGCGGCAACCACGACGACGGCATCCGCCTTTCCGCCTCCGCGCCCCTTGCGGGGGAGGACGGCATCTTCATCTTCGGCAACCGCCCGTTTTCCCTTGGCGCAAAGACCCCGCGCCCCGTGTTTGCGGCGGAGGCGGGCGAGCACCATATCGTCATCCAAAACCAAAGGGGGGAGAAGGTGTACATCAACGCCCTTCCCTACCCCAACGAGGCGCGCCTCAAGGAGGAAAAGACGGAGGAGACCTTCCCCGAGAAGATCTCCCGCTGGATCTCCCGCGGGGCGGAAAACTACCGCGGGGACATGCCGTATATCCTCCTTTCCCACCTCTTTGTGGCGGGGGGAAAGACCTCCGAGAGCGAGCGGGATATCGACCTCGGGGGCGCCCGCGCCGTGCCCATCTCTTGCCTTCCGCAAAACGGCTACGTCGCCCTCGGGCACCTGCACCGCAAGCAGAAAATCGGCAACGCCGTGTATTCGGGCTCGCTGTTGCAGTACTCCTTTGACGAAAACGCGGATAAGTGCGCCCTTCTTCTCGAGACGAGGGGAAACGAAGTCGTCCCCGCGGGGGAGATCCCCATCGAGGGAGGGAAGCGCCTCGTCCGTCTCGAGGCGGAGGGGGTGCCCGCCGCCTTGGAGCTCTTGCCCCGCTACGAGGG
>CANRHI010000103.1 GCA_947630365.1 uncultured Clostridia bacterium | reverse complement strand
ATGTCCGGGAGCACCTTGCCCTCAAAGAGTTCAAGCGAAGCGCCGCCGCCCGTCGAAATGTGCGTGATCTTATCGGCATAGCCGAGCTGCGCGCAAGCCGCCGCGGAGTCGCCGCCGCCGACGATCGTGGTCGCACCCTTGGCTTCGGCAAGCGCCGCCGCCACGGCATTGGTGCCCGCGGCGAGGATGGGATTTTCGAACACGCCCATGGGGCCGTTCCAAATCACCGTCTTTGCCGTCTTTACCTTCTCGGCAAAGAGCACGCGGGTCTTTTCGCCGATGTCCAGCCCCATCTTGTCTGCGGGAATGGCGTGGGAAGAGACCGTCTCGACCTCGATGGGGGCGTCGATGGGGTCGGGGAACGCCTTGGCGACGACGGTATCGACGGGAAGGAGCAGCTCCTTGCCCTCCGCCTTCGCCTTCGCGATCATCTCCTTGCAGTAGTCGAGCTTCTCGTCGTCCACGAGCGAGGTGCCGACTTCGTACCCTTGCGCCTTGAGGAAGGTGTACGCCATGCCGCCGCCGATGATGAGGGTATCGCACTTCTCCAAGAGATTGGAGATGACGCCGAGCTTATCCGCGACCTTCGCCCCGCCCAAGATGGCGACGAAGGGGTGCACGGGGTGCTCGAGGCTGTCTGCCATGACGGAGAGCTCCTTCTCGATGAGGAAGCCGCACACCGCCGTTTTGACGAGGCCGTACTCGACGATCGCCGCCGTGGAAGCGTGCGAGCGGTGCGCCGTGCCGAAGGCGTCGTTCACATAGATATCGCAGTATGCCGCGAGCTTTTTGCAGAATTCGAGGTCCTTCTTCTCCTCCTCCCAGTGGAAGCGAAGATTTTCGAGGAGGACGCACTCGCCCTCCTTGCAGGCGGCGACCTTCGCCTGTGCGTCGGGGCCGACGACGTCGCTTGCGAACGTCACTTTCCCGCCGAGCAGCTCGTTGAGGCGCTTTGCAACGGGCGCCAAGGTGAGCTTCTTCGGCTCGTCCTTTTTCGCCTTCTCGACGATGGCTTCCTTGGTCGTTTCGCCCTTTTCCACCTTCGCCTTGTCCTTCTTGTTGAGCTTCACCTCGTCCGAGAAGATGGAGTGGGGTTTGCCCATGTGCGAGCAGAGGACGACCTTCGCGCCGTGCTCCATGAGGTACTTGATGGTGGGAAGCGCACCGAGGATGCGGTTCTCATCGGTGATGACGCCGTCCTTCATGGGGACGTTGAAATCGCAGCGCACGAGAACGCGCTTGCCCTTCCAATCCTTCACGTCCTTCACAGTCATTTTGTTCATAACGATCGATCTCCTTTTGTCTTTGTTTTCGACGGATATAATAGTAGCGCATTCGGAAAAATTTGTCAAGACTTCCAATTCGATTTACAAAATTTTCCTTTGATTTTCCGAAAAAGGGGAAATTTTATTTGACAAAAGGAGATACATTTGGTACAATGTTCCACGTCTGAATTGGCAGGCACGTTTTTTTGTGCGCAAAAAAACGGACAAGACCGCTTTTCGAATCGTAAGATTTGAGAATATTCCGAAATACTATAAGGAGGTAAAACGATGCCCACCATCAACCAGCTCATCAAGAAAGGCAGAGAAAGAGAAGCCTTCAAGTCGAAGTGCCCCATTCTCGACCAGTGCCCGCAAAAGCGCGGCGTGTGCCTTTCCGTGACGACGACTTCCCCCAAGAAGCCCAACTCGGCGCTTCGGAAGATCGCGAGGGTGCGCCTCACCAACAAGCAGGAAGGTACTGTGTACATTCCCGGCGAGGGGCACAACCTGCAAGAGCACAGCTCCGTGCTCATTCGCGGCGGAAGAGTCAAGGATCTGCCCGGCGTCCGCTATCACATCATCCGCGGCGCGCTCGATACGGCAGGCGTGGCAAAGCGCAAGCAGAGCCGCAGCAAGTACGGCGCAAAACGCCCCAAATAAGGCACAGCGTTTCCCTTCACGAGAGCGCTCGTGAAAACCCCTTACTTATTTCGGAATATTCAAACCCGACGTAGGTAAGCAGTATTCCCCGAAGAGGGGGAGAAGGATCGCTACCTTTTCCTATATTATATAGGAGGGGCAAGCGACGGCTTAAAAGAAGGGTGGCTACCAACAGCCTCGGGCGGCATGCCCGAACAGCGCAAATTTTTGCGCGATCTTATGACTATCGAAAGGAGGATACAACGATGCCCAGAAGAGGGAGAGTCCCGAAAAGAGACGTCTTGCCCGATCCCATGTACGGGAGCAAGGTCGTCACCAAGCTCATCAACCAGATCATGCTCGACGGCGAAAAGAGCGTTGCGCAGAAGATCGTGTACGATGCGTTTCAGATCATGGGGGAGAAGCTGAATGCAGACCCCATGGAGATCTTCAACAAGGCGCTCGCGAATGTGACGCCCGTCGTGGAGGTCAAGGCGCGCCGCGTTGGCGGTGCAAACTATCAGGTGCCCGTCGAGATACGGCCCGAGCGCCGTCAGACGCTTGCCATCCGTTGGCTCGTGCTCAACACGAGAAAGCGTTCGGAGCGCGAGATGAGCAAGAAGCTCGCGGCAGAGCTCATGGACGCCTACAACAACACGGGCGGTTCCGTGAAGAAGAAGGAAGATACCCACAGAATGGCGGAAGCGAACAAGGCGTTCGCGCATTTCCGCTTCTGAAATTCCACAGCAACAACTAACCGAAGGTAGCGGCAATGGCAAGAGAATACGACTTATTACACACGAGAAATTTCGGCATCATGGCGCACATCGATGCCGGAAAGACGACGACTACCGAGCGCATCCTGTTCTACACGGGAAAGACGCATAAGCTCGGCGAAGTGCACGAGGGCGCTGCGACCATGGACTGGATGGTGCAGGAGCAGGAGCGCGGCATTACCATCACGTCCGCGGCGACCACCTGTATCTGGAAGGGCTATCGCTTCAACATCATCGATACGCCCGGCCACGTGGACTTCACGGTGGAGGTCGAGCGCAGCCTTCGCGTGCTCGACGGCGCCGTGGCGACCTTCTGCGCCAAGGGCGGCGTGGAGCCGCAGTCCGAAACGGTGTGGCGGCAGGCGGACACCTATAAGGTGCCCCGCATCGCCTATGTCAACAAGATGGACATCAACGGAGCAGACTTCTTCCGCGTGGAGAAGATGATCCACGAGCGCCTCGGGGCGAATCCCGTTCCGGTCGAGCTGCCCATCGGCAAAGAGGCGAACTTCCGCGGCATCGTCGACCTCATCCGCATGGAAGCGGAAGTTTATTACGACGACCTCGGGAAGGACTTCCGCAAGGAGCCCATCCCCGCGGACATGATCGAGATCGCGAACGAATACCGCGCCAAGCTCGTGGAGGAGGCGGCTTCCGCTTCGGACGAGCTCATGGAGAAGTACTTCGAGGCGGGAGACCTCTCGGAGGAGGACATCATCAAGGGCATGCGCGAGCGCTGCCTCAAGATGGAAGCCGTCCCCATGCTCTGCGGCTCTTCGTACAAGAACAAGGGCGTGCAGTTTTTGCTCGACGCCGTCATTCATTTCCTTCCCAGCCCCGTCGACGTAGACCACGTCAAGGGCACCAATCCCGAGACGGGAGAAGAGGAGGAGAGAAAGACCTCGGACGACGAGCCCTTCGCAGGCCTCGCTTTCAAGATCGCGACCGACCCGTTCGTGGGCTCGCTCGCCTATTTCCGTTGCTACTCGGGCGTGCTCGAGGCGGGCTCCTACGTCTACAATTCCACCAAGGATAAGAAGGAGCGCGTGGGCAGGCTCGTGCAGATGCACTCCAACGAGCGGAAGGATATCGACACCGTGTATTCGGGCGACATCTGCGCCATCGTCGGGCTCAAGAACACGACGACGGGCGATACGCTGTGCGACGAGAAGCACCCCATCGTGCTCGAGAAGATGGAATTCCCCGAACCCGTCATCCAGCTCTCCTTGGAGCCCAAGACCAAGGCAGGGCAGGAGAAGATGACCTTGGCGCTCGTCAAGCTCGCCGAGGAGGACCCGACTTTCCGCACCTATACGGACAAGGAGACGGGGCAGACCATCATCGCGGGCATGGGCGAATTGCACCTCGATATCATCGTGGACAGGCTTCTGCGCGAATTCCACGTCGAGGCGAACGTCGGCGCGCCGCAGGTCGCGTACCGCGAGACCTTCCGCAATGCCGTTGAGGCAGAGGGGATGTATAAGCGGCAGTCGGGCGGCAAGGGCCAATACGGCCATTGCAAGATCCGTCTCTTCCCGCAGGAGCCCGGCGCAGGGTACAAGTTCGAGGACCTCACCGTGGGCGGCTCCATTCCCAAGGAGTATATCCCCGCCATCGACAAGGGCATTCAGGAGGCGGCGAAGAACGGCTTCCTTGCAGGCTACGAGATGGTGGACTTCCGCGTCGAAGTGTACGACGGGAGCTACCACGAGGTCGACTCCTCCGAAATGGCGTTCAAGATCGCGGGCTCGATGGCGTTCAAGAACGGCATGGAGAAGGCGAAGCCCGTGCTCCTCGAGCCCATCATGAAGGTGCAGATCATCACCCCCGAGGACTACTTCGGAGACCTCATGGGCAACGTCTCTTCCCGCCGCGGCAACATCTGCAACACGGACGACCGCAACGGCGCCAAGATCATCGACGCGGAGATCCCGCTCTCCGAGATGTTCGGCTATGCGACGGAGCTTCGTTCCCGCACGCAGGGGAGAGGACAATTCACCATGCAGTTCGACCATTACTACGAGGTCCCGCGCTCGATTTCCGAGAAAATCATCTCGAATAGGGCGAAGTCGGGCTCGTAAGAGAACGCTTTGGTGTAAAATAGGAAAAATTTGCAAAAATCTTCTTCAAAGTAATTGCAAAATTTCCGAGAATGGTTTATAATGAAATCTGCAAGCGGTTTCAGCTTGATATCAGAGAATGATAGATAGCTGCGCTTTCAGCCCGCAAGGCTGAAAAAAGTTATCAAAAATAAAAGTTTAAGGAGAATCAAAATGGCAAAGGCAAAATTCGACAGATCTAAGCCGCACGTCAACATTGGCACGATCGGCCACGTTGACCACGGCAAGACCACTTTGACCGCAGCTATCACCATGGTCATGGCATGCAAAGGTCAGGCTCAGAAGATGCGCTACGACGAGATCGATAAGGCGCCCGAGGAAAAGGCTCGCGGCATCACGATCAACACCGCGCACGTCGAGTACGAAACGGACAAGCGTCACTACGCGCACGTCGACTGCCCCGGGCATGCCGACTACGTCAAGAACATGATCACCGGCGCGGCACAGATGGACGGCGCGATCCTCGTCGTCGCTGCGACCGACGGTCCCATGCCCCAGA
>CANRHI010000102.1 GCA_947630365.1 uncultured Clostridia bacterium | reverse complement strand
TTAGACTATCTCCATGACGGCCTCTTGCACTGATTTTTTCCCAAACCCCGTCTCACATGTTTGACAAACCTACATTTCTTCCGCGAGAAAAATCCCATTCCCTCTTGACTTTTTCCCGCGGGTGGTGTACACTTTTCTTAAAAATGCGAGGTGGCATCATGCTGACGATAGAGAAAATATTCGAGGCGCAAAAAACGCTGCAGAGCGCCATTTATCACACGGACGTCATCCGTGCGCCCAAGCTCACTTCGGACTGTGAGCTCTACCTGAAGGCGGAAAACCTGCAAAAGACGGGCTCCTTCAAAATTCGCGGGGCGTACAATAAGATCGCCCATCTCTCGGAGGAGGAAAAGGCGCGGGGCGTGATCGCCTGCTCGGCGGGGAACCATGCGCAGGGGGTGGCCCTTGCGGCGACGGCGAACGGCATCCGCTCGCTTATCTGCCTCCCCGCGGGGGCGCCCATTTCCAAAGTAGAGGCGACGAAGAACTACGGCGCGGAGGTCTGCCTCGTGCCCGGGGTGTACGACGACGCCTACGCCCGCGCCTTGGAGCTGCAAAAAGAGCACGGGTACACCTTCATCCACCCCTTCAACGACGAAGAGGTCATCGCGGGGCAGGGCACCGTGGGGCTGGAGATCGTGTCGCAGCTTCCCGATGTGGATGCGGTCGTCGTGCCCGTGGGCGGCGGCGGGCTCATCTCGGGCGTAGCGTTCGCCATCAAGGCGGTCACCCCGCATGTGCAGGTGTACGGCGTGCAGGCGGCGGGAGCGGCTTCCATGCTCACCTCCCTTCGCGACGGGCGGGTGGAAAAGCTCGCCTCCGTCTCCACCATTGCAGACGGCATCGCCGTGAAACAGCCGGGCGAGCTCACCTTCGCTCTCTGCAAAAAGTATGTGAACGCCGTCGTGACCGTCTCGGACGAGGAGATCGCGCGCGCCATTCTCGCCCTCATCGAGGGGGAAAAGCTGGTGGCGGAAGGCGCGGGGGCGGCTCCCCTTGCCGCCGTGCTGGCGGGAAAGCTCCCCGAGCTTCGCGGAAAAAAGGTTTGCTGCCTCGTCTCGGGCGGGAATATCGACGTGACCATCCTCTCCCGCGTCATCGACAGAGGGCTTCTCATGACGGGACGCAAGTGCACCTTAAACATCGAGCTTTTGGACCAGCCCGGGCAGCTCGAGGCGGTCACCAAAGTCATCGCCTCGTGCGGGGCGAACATCACGGGCATCCAGCACGAACGGGTGAATGCGGATACCCCCGTCGTGGGCTGCTATGTGCGCGTGGATATGGAAACGCGCGACTTTGCGCACATTGCGGCGCTTCGGAGCGCCCTCAAGGAGGCGGGCTTCCGCCTGTTCTGAAGTCCCGCCGCTTGTCATCCCGAGCGTAGCCCGCGCGTCATCTTGAGCGCAGCGTGCTTGTCATCCCGAGTGTAGTCGAGGGATCTCTTCACCGATCAAAATCAAGGAGAAATAAATCATGCAGAAAATCTATACCCCTTCCGCGCCCGAGGCCATCGGGCCCTACTCGCAGGCAATTCTCGTGGACGGCATGCTCTTCACCTCGGGGCAGATCCCCATCGACCCCAAGACGGGCAATGTCGTCGAGGGCGGCATCGAGGCGCAGACCGAGCAAATTTGCAAAAACCTCGCCGCCGTTTTGAGCGCGGCGGGCGCGGACTTTGAGAAAGTCATAAAGACGACCTGCTTCCTCTCGGACATGGGCGATTTTGCCGCCTTCAACGCGGTGTATGCCAAGTATTTTACGGGCAAACCTGCCCGCTCGTGCGTCGCCGTGAAGGCGCTCCCGAAGGGCGTCCTCGCCGAAGTCGAGTGCATCGCCAAACTTTGAGTCCCCTCCCCTTTGCGGCGGAAAAAAGCAAAATTCAACGAAATTTCTAAAAATACAACTTTCGGTTGAATGGAAGTTCGTGCACCCCGAAATGATACGTATTATAATAAAATCGTCAAAAAAATTTTTGAAGAGGCGATTCAATGAAAAGATGTGGTGAACAAATTTCCTTCCATCGGAAGCGGCTGAACATGACGCAGGCCGAGCTCGGGGAACAACTCAACGTGACCGCGCAGGCAGTCTCCAAGTGGGAAAAAGGGATCTCGGAGCCCGACCTTTCCTCCGTGCAGCGGCTGTGCAGGATCTTCGGCATCAGCGTCGACGAGCTCTTGGGCGGCGAGGAAGAGAGCGCAACTGCCGAGACGGCCGCGGCGAAAACCCTTCCCTCAGCCTCCGCGGCTATACCTTCCGCACAGACGCAATCGGCGCAAGCGGAGCCCGATGTCCCCGACCCAAAGGAGAACACGAAGATCGTCGTGGGATATTGCGCCCGCTGCAAACGTCCCATCGACCAACGCGAGGACTATCAAGTCTACAACCGCCGCGGCGGGGCGCCGCTTCTCTATTGCCCCGCGTGCAGGGCGGCAAATGAGCACGATGACCGCGTTTCCGAATATCGGGAAGAGAAAACCGCCTTCCGCCGCAGTATGATCTGGGGCTCCGTCGTCGCGGGCGTGCTCGCGCTGCTGTTCTTGATCTTGCCGCTTGCCATGCAGGACTATGCGCTCTTTGCGGGGCTCATTCTCGCGGTCGCGGGCTTTACGTTCACGTCCCAGTGCTTTTGGGGAGAATTCATGTCCGATTTCTTCCTCTTCTTCGTAAAGTCCTTCCGCATGCCGGGGCTCATCTTCTCGCTTGATTTAGACGGCATTCTTTGGTTCATCACGGTGAAGCTGTTGCTCATGGTCCTCTCGGGGATCCTCTCCGCGGTCCTGTTCCTCATCGGGCTCTTTATGTCCCCCATCGTGTCTGTATTCTCATTCCCTATCTCTCTCCCCGTCGAGCTGCACAAGCTCAAAAAACTCCGCAAGGAAGCAAATATGTAACAAATCGGAAGGGCGCGGCGCGCCCTTCTTTTATGTCCTCTGTCTGATCTTGCGAAAAAAACGGGGACGGCTCTACGCATCGTAGAATTTTTCCGTGCGCCGCAAATGAGGTCAAATTTCGCTCACTCTCAAAGAAGTAGGTTTACTTTTCGGGCGGGATATGATACAATGGAGCCATACAGGAGGAAAACGTATGGGCGAACAAGGGCACAGCATCGGCAAGACCATTGCGAAACTTCGCAAGGAAAAGGGCTGGACGCAGGCGGAGCTGGCGGAAAAATTGCAGGTGAGCGACAAGGCGGTGAGCAAGTGGGAACAGGAGAACGGCTCGCCGAGCATCGAATTCTTCCCCGCCATCGCAGATCTCTTCGGCGTGACCATCGACTTTCTCATGACGGGCCGCAGCGAAAGATCGGGCGCCAAATCCAAGCCCAAAAAGGCAAAGACGCCCGCCTCGCCCGAGGACAAGGCGCGCGAGGCGGAAGAGGAACGCATCCTCAAATCCTGCGTCGAAGGCGGGCTCATCCGCGTGAAGGATCTCTTCGCAGTGAAGAATATTGCGCTCATCAAGAAGGCGCTTGCGGAGTACGACATTCACCCCATCGAGCTGCCCTGCCGCCTCTTTCTTTCCAAGAAATGGCGGGAACTGTTCGAGTACGCCGTCGATTCGGGCAATAGAGACCTTGCAGACGCCGCGCTGAAGGGCGACGAACGGGCGATGGAAGGTGCGCTCATCGAGGAGCTCGTGCGCTCCGTCGGCTATGGCGGCTACCCCGCGGCGTTCGGCACGGAATTCGCGGTGAAGGGCTGTCCGCCGTTCGGCAAACGGTGGGGGCAAGAGAACTATTGCGTAAAGCGCAACTACGATTTGGAGCTCGACATTCCCTTCATCGCGGAGTATTTCGCCTCCTACCGCAAGCAGGCGATCTCGGAAATTTCCTTCGAAGAAGAAAGGGAGCGCGTGCTCGGCGAGCTCACCGAGGAGTATTTCCTCTCCGAGCTCGAAGCGGGCAACTTGGAGATGGTCGTCATCAAGCTGTGCGTGCGCATGGAAGCGCTCCTGCGCTCCCGCGGGTACGAGGGAGATTTCTCCGAAATGCTTGAAAAGTACTGCAAGGACAAAGGAAAGGCCCTCGACGAGTGGGGGTACGAAACGCAGGCCGAATTTGTCGGTTACCTTCAAAAACTGCGCAAGTGCCGCAACAGCATCGTCCATGCCGACAAGAAAAAGGACTTGCCGACGGCGGACGAGATCGGATACTGCATCGACTATATCTGCGGTTTGGAGTAAGGAGAACGGACGATGAACAAATATCAGGAATATATCTTAAAAAACTGCCTCAGCGAGAAGTTTGCCTTCTCCCTCTGCTGCCTCCCCTGCGAGGAGGACAAGGACAAACGGAATTTTTACGGCGTCTTCGACAAGGAGACGGATACCTTCACCCTCACGCAGGACGAGGATATCGAACGTCTCGAATATATCCTTGTGATGCCCAAGCCGGGTAGCCCCTTCGAAAGAGTGTACACGGGAAAGGGCGATACATGGCAGGAGGTCGAGCCGACGTTTTTCCTCGGAGATACTCGGGCGCCGTGTTTCCGCATCCCTTTGGACTTCCGCGACAAGATCGAACGCCTGCGTTTCACTTTCAAGGGCGGCTTTGCGGACGACTACGTTCTGAATTTGAAGTATGTGGAAGCCGACAAAGAGGCATACTATGCCAAAAAAGCGGAGGAAGAACGCCTGCGCTTGGAACAGGAGGCAAAGCGGGCGCATGAGGCGCTCCTCGAAGCGGCGGCGGTCTCCACCGCAACGGGCAGCGACTTGGTCAACGTGTACTTCCGACCCTGCTGCGAGGAATATGAGCGCACCGAGGTATTCCTCTACCGCGGAGAAATGCTGCTCGCGTGCTACAAGGTGGAAAAGGACGTCTTTTTCCTCTCCATCGGCGGGCTCGCGTTTGGCGAATATGAGGTCGTCGTAAAGCAATTCGGCAAGGACAACAAGCTGCTGCTCGAGACGGAGAGGCTCCGCTTCTCCCTCTCCCGCCCTGCCGTTCCCTACACGCGCACTTCGCTGTAGGAAGGGCAAGCGCAAAAAAATTTCTCCAACCGCTTGACAAGGGGAGGAGAATGTGTTAAAATGAAACCACAACAAGGGTTGACCCTGCATAGCGGTCAGCTCCTAATGATTGTTTTGAAATAACCGTCGGAGACCGGCACGTCTAAGGGCGGTTATTTTTTTGCTCGTTTGAATGCGAAAGATTGTCCTCATACCGAGGCGAAGCCGAGCGTATCTTCTGCTTCTTTGTACAACATGCGGGGAAGATTCACTCACTCCGCCTACGGCTCCGTTCGGAATGAGGGTACGGGCAGGGCGGAATGAGGGGAAAGAGCTGCCCCCTTTGAAGGGGAAAATTTTGCATTCTGCCAAAGGTTGATAATCTTTGGC
>CANRHI010000101.1 GCA_947630365.1 uncultured Clostridia bacterium | reverse complement strand
GAAGGGCACGCACCCATGCAGGGGACGACGCTCGTGCTCTCCCTTTCGGAGGGAAAGCTCGTCTCCCTCAAGGTGAGCTTCACCTCGGGCGACTATTCCGTCCTCGTCCAAACGACATTCGCGTATTGAGAAACCATCCGCGAAATACGGCACATGTTTCCGACCCGACCCCGAGGCACCCCCTCGGGGTCAATTTTTCGGGCGCTAACCTCCCCCTGTATCCCCCTCCTTAGAAAGGAAGGGGATTTTGTTATTGTAATCCTCCTCCTTAAAAGGAGAGGGGATTCACGAATAATAGTCCCTCTTCTTAAAAAGGAAGGGGATTTTGTTGTGGCTCTGTGCCCTCCCCCTTATACTTGAGGGGGAGGGGTAGGGGAGGGGGTGCCTTCTAATATGTCATGCCGTCCCGCGTTCTAATTATGTCATGCCGCCCCACGCGCATTCTATTCCTATCGAAGCGCAGCACGAGCCCAAAGGGCGAAGTAGCGTAGTCGAGGCATCTCCACCTTACTTTGAGATTTCTCGACTTCGCTTACGCTCCGCTCGAAATGACAGCTCCTCATACCGAGGCGAAGCCGAATGTATCTTCTACTTTGTGGTACAACTTGCGGGGAAGATTCACTCACTCCGCTAACGCTCCGTTCGGAATGAGGGGCCACCGCGTCATGTTGAGGGAGCGGAGCGACCGAAACATCCCGAAGTACGAAGTCCGAATTTTCATCCTCGGGATTCTTCACTCCCCCCGTGGCGGGGAACGTTTCAACGGGGAAAAATTGCGGTATAATAAAAGCGGAAATGAGATCGAAGGAGGTGTTCTCATGGACGCAGAAAAATTCACACAAAAATCCATACAAGCCATTCAAGCGGCGCAGAGCCTTGCGGCGGAGTACGGCAATTCCGAGCTCACCGCCCTTCATCTTGCCTCAGCGCTTCTCGAAAAAGACGGACTCAACTATCGCATACTTCTTCGCGCCGGGCGGGACGCCGACGGGCTTTCCCGTGCCCTGAAAGAGGAGGTGGAAAAGCTGCCGCGCGTTTCGGGGGCGGCCTCTGCACCCTATCCCACGGCGGCGTTCACCCGCGTACTTGCCGAGGCGGAGAAGCTCGCAGAGGGCATGAAGGACGCGTATATCTCCGTCGAGCATCTGTTTTTGTGCCTCTTCGACAACGCGGAGAGGGGCCTGAAAGAGGCGTTTGCGCGCTTCGGCGTGACGAAGGAGAGCTTCCTTCAGGGGATGAAGCAGGTCCGCGGCAACCAAAACGTGACGAGCGACAACCCCGAGGACTCCTACGAGGCCCTCGAAAAGTACGGCTCCGACCTCACCAAGCGGGCGCGTGAGCACAAGCTGGAGCCCGTCATCGGCAGGGACGAGGAGATCCGCAACGTCATCCGCATTCTCTCCCGTAAGACGAAAAACAACCCCGTGCTCATCGGGGAGCCCGGCGTGGGCAAGACGGCCATCGCCGAAGGTCTCGCCCAGCGCATCGCCCGCGGGGACGTGCCCGAGGGCTTGAAGGAAAAGACGCTCTTCTCCCTCGATATGGGCTCGCTCATCGCGGGGGCGAAGTACCGCGGGGAATTCGAGGAGCGGCTCAAGGCCGTGCTCGGCGAGGTGGCGAAGTCCGAGGGGCGCATTCTTCTCTTTATCGACGAATTGCACACCGTCGTGGGGGCGGGCAAGAGCGAGGGCGCCATGGACGCGGGCAACCTCTTAAAGCCCATGCTCGCAAGGGGAGAGCTGCACTGCATCGGCGCGACGACGCTCGACGAATACCGCAAATATATCGAGAAGGACGCGGCGCTCGCCCGTAGATTCCAGCCCGTGCTCGTGGGGGAGCCCTCTGTGGAGGATACCATCTCCATTTTGCGGGGGCTCAAAGAGCGGTACGAGATCTTCCACGGCGTGCGCATTCACGACGACGCCCTCATCGCCGCCGCGACGCTCTCGGGAAGGTACATCACCGACCGCTTTTTGCCCGATAAGGCCATCGACCTCGTCGACGAAGCCGCCGCGATGGTGCGCTTTGAGATCGACTCCATGCCCGCGGACATGGACGCCATGCACCGCCGCATCGTCCAGCTCGAGGTGGAGGAGAAGGCGCTCGAAAAGGAGACGGACAATCTCTCCGTCGCCCGCCTCGAGACGCTCAAAAAGGAGCTCGCCGACCTCAAGGAGAGCTTCGACGGCATGAGGGCGAAGTGGGAGGACGAAAAGCGCGCCATCGGCAAAGAGAAGGAGCTCAAAGCGAAGCTCGATACGCTGCGCGGGGAGGTCGAGACCGCCAAACAGAGCGGCGACTACTCGACGGCGGGGCGGCTCGAATACGGGGAAATTCCCGCCCTCGAAAAGGAGCTTGCCGCCTGCAAAGAAAGCCGCCGCGGCACCCTTCTTCAGGATGAAGTCACCGAGGAGGAGATCCAAAAGATCGTCGCGCGGTGGACGGGCATTCCCGTCGCCAAGCTCAAGGAGGGGGAGCGCGACAAGGCCCTTCGCCTCGAGGAAGATCTGCACAGGCGCGTCGTCGGGCAGGAGGAGGCGGTCCGCAAGGTCGCACAGGCCATTCTTCGCGCCCGCGCGGGCATTTCCGATCCAGCTCGCCCCATCGGCTCCTTCCTCTTCTTGGGGCCTACCGGCGTGGGCAAGACCGAGCTCGCAAAATCGCTCGCCGAAAACCTCTTCGACGACGAGAAGAACATCGTGCGCATCGACATGAGCGAATACATGGAGAAATTCTCGGTATCGCGGCTGGTCGGCGCGCCTCCCGGATATGTCGGCTACGAGGAAGGCGGCACGCTCACCGAGGCCGTGCGGCGGCGCCCGTACTCCATCGTGCTCTTCGACGAGATCGAGAAGGCGCACCCCGACGTGTTCAATATCCTTTTGCAGATCTTGGACGACGGCAGGGCGACCGACTCGCAGGGGCGCACGGTGGACTTCAAAAATACCATCATCATCCTCACCTCCAACCTCGGCTCGGATATCATCGCGGAGGGCATCGAGGACGGCGAGCTCACCGAGCAGGCGAAATCGGAGGTCGAAGCGCTCCTTCGCCGCTCCTTCCGCCCCGAATTTTTGAACAGGCTCGATGAGATCATCACCTTCCACCCGCTCACGCAGGCGAATGTGGATAAGATCGTCGAAATTTTGCTCGAAAAACTCAAGGCGCGGGTGAAACCGCTCGAGCTCGAGGTCACAAAGGCCGCCGTAAGCTACATCGCGGACAGCGCCTACGACCCCGCCTTCGGCGCAAGACCCCTGAAGAGGTATCTCCAGACGCACGTCGAGACCCCCCTCGCCGAGTACATCGTGAAAAACGACCCCGCTGCGGGCACCCGCGTCACCCTCACCGTCGGCGAAAACGGACTGAAATTGGAATAAATCGAACGAAAACTTCGGCCGACGGGCTTACCCCGTCGGCCGATTTTCCCATATCGTATTTGAAATTATTCCTTGGAACGGCGTGGGAGGCCTCGCCTTGCGCGTATCCCCCGCACCAAAAGAAGAGTGCCTCCGAGCACGAACAACACTACGGAGACGCCCTGTGCGGGCGAGAGGGGAAGAAAGGGGAGCGCGCCTCTATCGTCCCCGCGCAGAAATTCAAGAAAAAACCTCCCCGCGCCATAGAGCATCAAATAGAGCGGAAAAGCCTCTTTCTTTGCGGGCTTCCACAAGAACAGCGCAAGGAGGAGCAAGAAAGCCGCCTCATAGAGCTGTGTCGGATGAACGGCGACGGCGCCTCCGTAATATTCATAGGGGAGGGAGCCCTCGGGAAACACGACGCCCAAGAAACTATCCGTGGGCTTTCCGAAACAGCACCCGCCAAAGAAACAGCCGATCCTTCCGAGACAATGCCCCGCTGCGATGCAGGGCGCGAGGTCGCACAGACGATCGTAAATGCTCACGGTGCGGTTGCGCTTGAAGGCAAGAAGGGGCGGGTACATGGCGAGCGCAACGAGGAGACCGCCGTAAAAAGTCGCGCCCCCGATGACGAATTCTCCGCTTTCGGCAAAGTGAAATAGGGCGTCGAAAAGGATGGCGGCGGGCAAAGCCGCCGCCACGCAAACGATGAGCATCTCTATCGCAAATGAGTTTTCTTCGGATTTGTCGGGGTGCCGCTTGAGCGATAGCGCCGTAAAAAAACCAAGAAGCGCACCTACGCCGGCGATCAAGAAGAGCGAATAGGGATACAGCATGATGCCGCTCAAGGAGAACGACCGCTTCATTTCAGTCCTGCTTTCTCTTCGCGAAGATCGTCGCGAGGAGCAGCATAACGATCGCGAGAAGCGTCCAGAGCGAGAGGATAAAGGAGAAGCCCTCCGCAAACACGCATTCGAGAACAAGGTTGCCGACCTGCATCAGAAAACCGATGATGGAAAGCGCAAAACCCGATGCCTTGAATCCGAATGCCTGAATGCCGCCGATGAGCGAGAGGACGCCCCCGCCTACGCCGAGTACAATGAAGCCCATCGTGTAGAGCGTCGAGCTCCCCACAACGTTCGCGCAGGTGTCTGCGCATGCCGCCCACATGATCGCCCCGATCACTCCGAAGATCGCTCCGAGGATCGAGAACACAAGAGCTGCAGTGTTCTTTTTCATGACCTACCTCCATAAAATGTATTGTCAACCGATTTGGGTTGATCCCTTTTTTGAAACAACTTGCCGATTTTCGCATTTTTCGGCAAGTTTTTCTATAGTATAACCCAAATGGGTTTACTTGTCAACTATTTTTGGTTATGTTTTTAACCCAATTCCGCTATAAAATAAGAACGAGGAAAAACAATGACGGTCATGGAAAAAATCGACGCGCTCCGGAAAGAGCGCGGCTGGTCGGTCAACAATCTTGCGATGGAGGCGATGCTTACGCAGTCCACGCTCAATAATTTATATACGCGCGGCGCTGAGCCCAAGCTCTCCACGCTCCGTGCGATTTGCGGCGCCTTCGGTATCACGCTCGCCGAGTTTTTTTCGGACGAGATGGAGGAGGATGAGCTCATACGTCGGGTGCGGGCACTTTCTCCCTCACAGAAGGAGGCTTTGCTGCATTTGTTGCGGGAAATGTAGCCGCGGGCAAAGTTTTTTTGCGCGAAAAATGAAATGTTTGCGGAAAACGGTTGATTTTTTCTCGGCTTTCGTGTACAATAATCAATGCCGATGCAGAGATGGCGGAGCGGTCGATCGCGCACGATTCGAAATCGTGTTATGCAGGGATGTATACGGGGGTTCGAATCCCTCTCTCTGCGCCAAGTGAAACCTAAATTGAACTAATATGTTCGGTTTAGGTTTTTCTTTTTGCCCTCGAAGGACAGGAAGGGCGGCGGTTTATGCCGCGAAAGGCTCTTGACATGAGAAAGACGTGCGGTAGGCTGTTTGCCAA
>CANRHI010000100.1 GCA_947630365.1 uncultured Clostridia bacterium | reverse complement strand
TCGGGGTCGAACCGATACGGTATCTACCACAGGATTTTGAGTCCAGCGCGTCTGCCAATTCCACCACACCGGCGTGGATAAGCCGATTATATACTAATTCCAAGGAAAAAGCAAGCGATTTCTTGGAAATTCTTGCAAAAAACCTACAAGAGTGGTACAATAGAAGATAGGAGAAAGGCATGGAACAAAAGGACAAATTGATTCTCATCGACGGCAACAGTCTCATGAATCGCGCATTTTATGCGATGACCGTGTTCACGACCAAAGAAGGGCTTCCCACAAACGGCATTTTCGGCTTTGTCAAGCTGCTTTTCCGCATTTTGGACGACATGCACCCGCGCTACTTTGCGATCGTATTCGACGTGCACGAGCCCACCTTCCGCCACAAAATGTACACGGAATATAAGGCGACGCGCAAACCCATGCCGCAAGAGCTCGTCCTTCAATTTCCCATTTTGAAGGAGCTGCTCTCCGCCATGAACATTTGCACGCTCGAAAAGGCGGGCTATGAGGCGGACGACATCATCGGCACGCTTTCCACAAAATTTCCGGACGTGGATACCTTCATCTACACGGGAGACAGGGATTCCTACCAGCTCGTAAAGGAAGGCGTCACGGTCTGTTTCACCCGAAAGGGGGTGACCGAGCTCGACTATATCTCCGCCGAGAATTTCACCGAAAAGACGGGGCTCAAGCCCTCGCAGATCATCGACGAAAAGGCGCTCATGGGGGATGCATCGGACAATATCCCCGGGGTGAAGGGGGTGGGACCCAAGACTGCGAACGAGCTTCTCCGCCGCTACGGCACCCTCGACGCGCTCTATTCCCACCTCGAGGAGGTCTCCCCGCGCATCCGCGAAAAGCTATTGGAGGACAGGGATTCCGCCTATCTTTCCCGCACGCTGGCGACCATAGATACGAACGTTCCCATCGACGTCTCCCTTTCGGATTGCGAGCTTACCACCCCCTTCCCCGAAGAGGCAAGAAAACTGCTTGTCAAGCTCGAATTCCGCTCTCTTCTCGAGAACGACTACTTTGCCAAGACGAAAACAGGGGGCGTCGAGGTCGTGCACTGCGAAGCGATCTCGGAGGTCTTGCCCCTTCTCTCGGGGGTGAAGGAGGTCGCCTGCTGCCTCGAAGGGGATGCGTTCCACCTCGCCTTCGGGGGCAAGGAATACATCTTCGATCTTCGGCAAGACCTCTTGTCTGCGGGGGTGTTTTTCGACGAGCTTCGCCCCATCTTCGATGCGCTCTTCTCGGGGGAACGGACCATCGTTCTTCCCGAGCTCAAGGCGATGCAGCACAGGTTGGATGAGATCGGCGTGGAGATCAAGGGACAGGTGGAGGATGTATCCCTCCTTCGCTACCTCGCCGATTCCAACCTTCGCGCCCTCAACCCCACGACGCTTGCGGCGGAATACGATCTGCCGCCCGAAAATCTCGCTTCCGCCCTGCTTCTTGCCTATGAAGGGGCGCGAAGGAGCACGGACGGGACGCCCGAGGAGAAGCTCTACCGCGAGCTCGAGCTGCCGCTTGAGGACGTTCTTCTCGACATGGAGCGAACGGGGGTAAGGGTGGAGACGGAGAGATTCCCCGAATTCTCCCAGCGCTTCAACAACGAGCTCGCTGTGCTCTCCCAGCGAATTTTCGACCTCGCGGGCGTGGATTCCTTCAACTTAAATTCGCCCTTCCAGCTCTCGGACGTGCTCTTCGAGAAGCTCGGCTTCAGCACGAAGGGGTTGAAGCGCAACCTCCGCGGCGGGTATTCGACGAGTGCGGACGTGCTCGAGAAGCTCGCGGAGGAGCACGAGATCGCGCGGCTCATTCTGCGCTACAGGGAGATCCAAAAGCTGCTCTCCACCTATATCGACGGTATCCGCCCGCTGGTCGTCGGCGGGGTCGTTCATACCACCTACAATCAGACCATGACGACGACGGGGCGGCTCTCGAGCGCAAACCCCAATTTGCAGAATATCCCCGTTCGCACGGAGCTGGGGAGGGAGCTTCGCAAGCTCTTCATCGCAAGGGAGGGGAATGTGCTCGTAGACGCCGACTACTCCCAGATCGAGCTCCGCCTTCTCGCGCATTTCTCGGGCTGCAAAGCCCTTTTGCAGGCGTACAACAACGGGGAAGACGTGCACGCCGCAACGGCCGCGCGCGTGTTCGGCGTCAAGCTCTCCGAGGTCACTCCCGCCCAAAGGCGGAGGGCAAAGACCATCAACTTCGGCATCATCTACGGCATGAGCGGCTTCGGGCTCGCAAAGGACCTCGGCTGTTCCCCCACGGAGGCGCAGAGCTACATTTCCGCCTACTTTGCGGCGCACCCCGAGGTGAAGGAGTATATGGACGAAAATGTGCGCTTCGCCAAGGAAAACGGCTATGTCATGACGATTTTGGGGCGCAAGCGGTACATTCACGAATTGCGCTCCTCGAGCTACAACAACCGCATGTTCGGCGAGCGCGCCGCCATGAACATGCCCCTTCAGGGGAGCGCGGCGGACATCATCAAGCTCGCCATGCTGCGCGTCGCAAAGCGTTTGAAAGAGGACAATTTTGCGGCGAAGCTCGTCCTTCAGGTGCACGACGAGCTCGTTCTCGACGCGCCCGAATGGGAAAAGGAGCGCGCGGGAAAGGCGCTCAAAGAGGAGATGGAGAAGGCGATCGCCCTCAAGGTGCCGCTCATCGCGGAGGTCTCCTTCGGAAGGAGCTGGTACGATGCAAAGTAAGCGCTTCGCCGTCACGGGCGGCATCGGCAGCGGGAAGAGTACGGTTTGCGCCCTTCTCAAAGAGATGGGGTACGCCGTCCTTTCCTGCGACGAAATTTCCCGCGAGCTGTGGAACAGCGAGGAGTACAAAAAGGGGCTCCTTGCCCTGTTTCCGAGCTGCGAAAAAGAGGGGGAGATCGACAAAGCCCGCCTCACCGCGCTCGTGTTTCAAGATGGCGAGGCACTCGAACGCCTCAACGCCTATGCCCATCCGCGCATCATGGAGGGGCTTCTCTCCCGCGCGGAAACGTTTCCTCTCTGCTTTTGCGAGGTCCCGCTGCTCTTTGAGGGGGGGTACGAAGGTCTGTTCGACGGGGTCATCGCCGTCGTGCGCGAGGAGAGCGCAAGAAAAAACGCCGTGGAGGGGAGAGACGGCGTTTCGGACGAGGAGGTCTCCCGCCGCATGCGGGCGCAGATCTCCTGCGAAGAGCTCAAAAAAAAGCGTTGCCTTCTCGTGGAAAACAACGGGACGAAGGGGGAGCTCGAGGAAAGACTCGAGGCCGCCCTTCAACAGCTGAATATACGGTAAAAGGGCGAAACGCCCTTTTTTAGCGGTAATCGCAGCAAATGCAGTGGTCGTTGACGACGCCGATGCCCTGCAAATAGGAATAGACGATGGTGGGGCCGACGAATCGGAAGCCCCGCTTTTTGAGTTCGGCGCTCACCCGCTCGGAGAGCTCGTCCCTCGCGGGCATCTCCTCGAGGCTTTTGAGGCGATGGTCGATGGACTTCCCGCCCGTAAAGCTCCAGATAAATGCGTCGTAGCTTCCGAATTCCTCTTGAATTTTGAGAAACGCCCGCGCGTTCGCAATGGCAGCGCGGATCTTTTTTTCGTTTCGGATGATGCCGCGGTCTGAAAGCAGCGCTTGCACTTTTTCCTCCCCGTAGGCGGAGACGATATGCGGGTCGAATCCGTCGAAGGCGCGGCGGAAGGCTTCTTCCTTTTCGAGGATCAAATTCCAGCTCACGCCCGCCTGCATGCCCTCCAAAATGAGCATCGCAAAGAGCTCGTTCTCCTCGTGCAGGGGCTTGCACCAGCGAGTATCGTGGTACAAAATCGCCTTCTCGGTCGCCCCGGAGGCGTAGCAAAAATTACACCGCCGCTTTTCCATTTTACAGAGCGAAGGGGTCCGTCGCGGCGTCCTTTGCCCGCTTCTTATTGCGGTGCTCCAAAGCGGCCTCCCGCGCCATGAGGAAATACCAGCCGATGCCCGCAACGGGCGCAATGACGACGAAGAGGACGACCGACCCGCCAAACCCAAGGCAGACGCCCATGCGGAAGCTTGTGCGCATGGCTTCCGCGTCGGAATGACGGTTCATATAGGTGCGCGCGCTCCAAAACCCGAGCATCGCCGCGGGGATCGAGAAGAATCCCCATAGGGTGACGATGACCATCGAGAGGATATGATAGGCGCTAAAAATGAACAGCGGATCGAACACAAACGCGGAAACAATGACGCCCGCCATCGCAAGGCTCGCCAAAAGCACAATGGAAATCTGCTTGCCTGCACTCATGTGGTTATCTCCTTTGAAAGTATTTTTTTTAGATTCAATTCCGATTCAATCCAAATTCCCTCGTCTGCAAAATGTCCTTCCAATATCCTTCCCGAGAAATAATGTAGTCGTTCCCGAGATTCATGTTGCAGACTTCCAAAATAGAATATTTGAAATTATACTTGTACTTCTCGCCGTGTTCGTTCAAAAGGGCTTTGAGCTCCTGATTGCCGCCGTGCCCGTCCTTTGCATAGGAAGTCCAGCGGTGCCAAATACACTCGTCGCCATATGCACTTCCGACGTATTGTTTCCCCGTGCATTTGTCGGCGATCAAATAGACACCCTTCACATTGGAGAGGGAAGAACGCCAAGAAGGAATTTCATCCCGAACGATTGCTTTAAGCATTTCGTAGTCGATATTCACTTGGTCGAAACCGACGAAATCGGAAATAGAAACACGCTTGTCGAGAATGGAGGAAACTACCATATCCCGTGGAGCCTCGCCCTTCCCCGGACGCATTTCGAGATTAGGATATGACTGACGGTACTCTTTTTGATAGGAGACGAAAATCCGTCCGATCAAATCGGATTGAATATCCATGAGCTCGGTCTCGTATTTCCATCCCGACCAATTCTCTTCCCGATGCTCAATGGGGGTAGGCTTTCCCAAAACGCGGTAGACTCCGCCGAAAACCCATGTGTTTCTGTCATAATAAATAAGGGAAAGTATATACGGTCGCGAAAAATTCCGATTTGTTTGGTGCTCCTGCCAATCCTTGAATTCGCCGATTAGGAATTTCGTATAAGGTTTTTTCTTGTCCCTCGCCCCAATTGCAAAATGTACTTTATAATTTTTCAGTTCGTTCTCGGATATCTGTAGCACATCGAGCAATTTGATCATTTTTTCGTCCTTTGCGAGCCGTCTCGCTATCCCTATTGCATTATATCATAAAAGACGATGAATAGCAAGAAGGTAACGGGAAAGATTTATTGCGAATGAAAAGTTTCGCGGAAAAACGCGCTCGGACTTCGTACTTCGGGATGTTTCGCTCGCTGTGCTCCCTCAACATGACGCGATGGGACGTCAAGATCGGAATCCCCCTCCCCTTTGGGGTGGGGGACACAGGGGGAGGGGCGTCCCGAGTGGGCGGAGGGTAGTATACCCCCACCTGTCTCGCTACGCTCGCCACCCGCCCCCATAAATGGGGGGCAGGTCTTGGTGCGGACTTCGTTCTTCGGGATGTTTCGCTCGCTCCGCCCCTCAACATGACGCGATGGGACGTCAAAATCGGAATCCCCCTCCCTTTTGGGCTGGGGGACACAGGGGGAGGGGCGTCCCGAGTGGGCGGAGGGTAGTATACCCCCACCTGTCTCGCTACGCTCGCCACC
>CANRHI010000099.1 GCA_947630365.1 uncultured Clostridia bacterium | reverse complement strand
TTCTTCGGGATGTTTCGGTCGCAGAGCTCCCTCAACATGACGCGGTAGCACCTGCGGGTGTGCCGCCCCTCTCCCCTGCGTCCCCCACCCCAAAGGGGAGGGGGATAGAAACAAGGTGCGTCTCCCCCCAAAGGGGAGGGGGATAAAACTGCGATGGGATGTACCCTCCCCCTTATACTTGAGGGGGAGGGTAGGGAGTGTGACGGAAGCCCTACCCTTCGGGGAAGGGGAGGGTGGCTGCCCATAGGCAGACGGGTGGGGATGGGAGTGCGAGTGCGCGAATTGCAACCCCCACCACCCGCTACGCGGGAGCCGCCCCCTTCAAAGGGGGCAGTTTCATGCCCTCCCCCTCATACCGAGCCCCACAAGGGGCGAGTGTATCTTCTACTCCGTGGTACAACTTGCGGGGAAGATTCGCTCCCTCTGCCTACAGCTCCCTAACTTCGCGCTACGCGCTCGTGCCGCCCTTGGAATACAAAAGAAGCTCGGGCGGGGCGGAATGAGGCTCCTTATTGTGACCTGCCCCTATTTATGGGGGCGGGTGGCGAGCGTAGCGAGACAGGTGGGGGCAAAATCCCCCCCCGCACCAAGGATGTGCTGTGGAGAACTATCTGTTTTCCTTATAGTGCACAACAAAAAATTCCTTCATCCATAAAAAATTTTTATATTCAATTTCAAATAAATTAGTTAAGTTTCATGCTAAACAATTGACTTTCGGGGGGGGGTGATGTATAATAGAACAAATTATTGTGAGATTTTCGCGCGTGGGGGAAACCGAAAATGTATAATGCGTGCGGAAGCTCGCAAAATACAACAATAAGGAGTAGGAGACATGAAGAAATTCAAAAAGTTGCTCGCGCTTTTCTGCTGTGTGCTCTCGGCGTGCGCGCTTGCCATCGGACTTGTTGCCTGCGGTGAGGAGAAGGACGACGCTCCCGGCGACACCAATACCGAGCAGCCCGCCAACCCCGACGACGGCAAAAAGCCCGCAGAGGACACGCTCGAAGGTCTTTGGACTGGCGCAACGTACACCGAAAATGATAGCTCATTCACCTTCAGCATATCCGCAAAATTGGATGGCGACAACGCCCTTGCCGTTGTGGAGGCCGAGAGAACGGTCGCAAGCGGGACAAGAACGTACTATACCGGTCTGAATCTCGCGAAACAAGAGGACGGAAGCTACAAGGGCAAAGTCAGGAGCTGGGATGTTACCGGCAAATATACCGCCGATAAAAAGCTCGAAGTGACGTTGCCCGGGGCAATGCTGTTCTCCTCCGAGGAGAGCATTGCGCTTACCTTCACGACCAAAGCCGCACTTCCCACCAACGCGCCTTCGATCACGGGTAAGCTGTATATCGAGGGACAGGACGAGACCAACTACTTCGATTTCACCGAAAAGAAGGTCAGCATGGGCTCCAATGGAACGGAGGACTTCACCCTGAAAACGGTGGGAAGCTACCTCCTTGTGCTCTTGGAAGTGGACGGTGATGAATACTGCTACGTCATCTTAAAGGACGGAGACGACTTCTATGGGGCGATGGATGCTTCTTCCGTCAAGCTCACCCAAACGAAGCCCGTCGAAAGCTATACCGTCTCCGCGATGTCCGAAGGGGGACCCGGTGAGGTGACGCTCTCCCCGAGCGCGAACTCGAACGGGAAATATACCAAGGGGACGAAGGTCACGGTGAACATCACCCCGGACACGGGCTATGAGATCGATACCGTGAAGGTCAACGGCACCGCCATTTCGGCGAACGAGGGCGTATATTCCTTCGAAGTGACGCAGAACACGACGGTCGTTGTCACCTTCAAGCCCGTGCAGGCAGAGGAATACACCGTTACGCTTACCCCTGTCGACGCCGGCCAAGGCACGGTGACGCTCTCCCCGAGCGCGAACGCATCGGGCAAGTATGCGAAGAATGCGAAGGTCACCATCAACGTGACGCCCAACACGGGCTTTGAGATCGACGCCGTGAAGGTCAACGGCACCGACATCGACCCCGTTGAGAACGTCTATTCCTTCACCGTGACGGAAGCCACCACCGTGACGGTCACCTTCAGGCCCGTGCAAACCACGGTGAACATTCCCGCGGAGTATGTCGGCGATTGGGGCGCGCCCAATGCCGGAAACGTGGGGTATGATTCGGATGAGGACGCTGCCTTCGGCACGGTCGTCGCGATTACCGAACACAATATCACTTATGAGGGTGAGACCTATGTTCCGACCGTCGGCACCGACAGCTTGACGTTCTCGATGGAAGCAGATGAAGTGAAGCTTACCTATGTTTTGTCCTTCGCGGAGGGTACCTCTGAAAAGGTCCTTATGATGGAGGGAACGCTTGAAATGGACGGCGAGACGGAGCCCTATGGCTCGGAAGCGCTCTTGAAGAAGGGCGACACCTACGCCGCCGTGACGTTCGATAACGAACTTGTCGGCGTTTGGGCAGCTCAAGACGGTGGTTTCCCCGTTGTCATCACAGGGAACAGCGTGAAGATCGGGGAATACGATGCCGTTGTGGTCGCTACCTCGGGAACGGCATATACGGTCGTTTACAACATGATGCTTGCGACGCTCACCTATACGGCAGCGGACGAGACGCCTCTCGTCCTCGTTCCCGTCGGCGTCGACCCCGAAATTGCAGAGGCGATGACGGTTTCCTACAAGAAGGGCGCGCTGTACACCTTCAATTTCTATATGGCAGAGGAGGACATCGAGGGCGATACCGAGCCGAGGTGGTCGGAGGATCTTGCAGTCGCCGCGGGAATCCCTGTGGGCGATGCCCTCTATGTGAATACGCCGAATAAGTCGTATTATGAATTCAACGGATGGTTCTACAAGAAGAGCGACGCCGAGGGCGGCGAGCCTACCGAGACCGCATTTTACGCGGATACGTTTGTTCCCTCTGAATTCGGAGCAACGACGATAAACATCTACGCCAAGTGGACGCAGGTCGAAGCCCTTCCTTCCGCAAATCAATCCCCGACAGAGGAAGAGCCGATCGTCATCGGCGCAGACGGCTCTGTAGCCGGCGGAGCGTGGGGGCTATTTGCCGATACAAATCCGAGAGGCGGCTTGCCCACTTGGGTCGGCAAGATCAAGGTCGGCGAGAAAGTTACCATGACGGGCGAATCCAAGTCGCTTGCCGGGGAGCCCTACCAAGGCGTTGTGGCGCATCTGTTCTATGGGGTGACGCTCCGCGACAAGGACGGCGGCGTTTGCATCAATCATATCAACTGGGGCGCGGTTTACGATTATTGGGCGGTCTCCAAAACAACTGCCGATATTGACCCGAGCACGGTTACTTCCCTTATGGCGAGCGGTTGCGACATAACCGTCGTTTGGGATTGGACGAAGAATGAGAACTTGGTTGAAATCACCATTACCTACACGGAAAAAGGCGAGGGGACCAAGACCGCCACTGCGACCTATGCGTACAATGGCGTAGACCTCACTTCCCACTATACGGAATTGAGCATTGGCCTTGGCGTCGATAATGCTTGGGCGAAAATCACCGACATTTCGACGGAAGAGGCCGAAGAGGCTCCTGCGAAGGGGGTTGTCCTTGGTACTGACGGAAATACGATTGGTTATACGCCTACTGTTTCGCGTACCGCAATTTCCGCAGGAGAAAAAATTGTTCTTACGGGAACTATGACGGCGGGTAGCGAGAATGCCCAAGGCTATACCGTAGCTCTTGTGGGAACGGGTACGGACGATGGGAACGGCTTCCCGACCTATGTGTTCCGCCCCGACCATTGTATCAATGCGCCCAATGCATTCCCGAATGCTCCGACGAATACGTTTGATTTCGGTTGGACTGTAACCATGTCCGATGTGTCCGACTGGTCTGCTTTCAATGCGGCAAAGGCAGATTGCGAGACCACGCTTACCATCGACTGGACGAATAAGGCGCAAATCGTGATTACCGAGAAATTCGGGGATACGCAATCCATCACCTATACCATTACAGCGACGGAAGGCCATGCGTTGGATAACAGCTATCAGGTTGTTCTCGGCGCAGACCATTGCTTCACGACCTTTACGAGTGTCGTGCGCACAGCCGCCCCTGCCGCTGCAGAGTAAAAAGTCCTAAAACAGAAAACATCCCGCGGGAAACCGCGGGATGTTTCTATGTTCCGAAAATCCTCCTGCCCTCATTCCAAATGCCCGAGCTACCACGTCATGTTGAGGGAGCAAAGCGAGATATGTGGGGGCAAAGGGTGAACCTGTCATACCGAGGCCCGTAAGGGCCGAGTGTATCCCCTGAAACGAAGTCCGAATTTTCATCCTCGGGATTCTTCGCGGTGCTACTTCGCGCTACGCGCTCGTGCCGCCCTTGGAATACAAAAGAAGCTCGGGCGGGGCAGAATGACGCGGTAGCGCGGGGGCAGAATGAGGACGCGGACGGGGCGGGGTCCGCTCGAAATGACAATGAACCCTCATACCGAGGCGAAGCCGAGTGTATCTTCTACTTCTTGGTGCAACATGCGGGGAAGATTCACTCACTCCGCTTCGCTCCGTTCGGAATGAGGACGAGGGCGAGGGCGAGGGGAATGACGCGGTAACGCGGGGGCAGAATGAGGCGTTGGGCAGAATGACGCGGCAACCTCCCCCTGTATCCCCCTCCTTAAAAAGGAAGGGGATTTTGTTATGGAACGCACCATCAAGGGTGGACGACCCCCACCACCCGCTACGCGGGAGCCGCCCCCTTCAAAGGGGGCAGCTCTATAGAATCCCCCGCCCCGTTTGCGGGGAGGCACCCGTAGGGCGTGCCTTGGCTGGGACGCAGGGGGAGGGGAGCCGCAAAAAAAATCTCCCCTCGGGGAGGGGAGAGGAGAGGCCGCAAAGCCAAGAAGCCGCAAAGCCAAGAAGCCGAAAGAGCGGCTTACTTATCGAAATTCACGATGGTGGCGAAGTCGGGGGCTTTGAGAGAGGCGCCGCCGATGAGGCCGCCGTCGATCTCGGGTTGTGCCATAAGGCCCTTCGCGTTCTTGGCGTTCATGGAGCCGCCGTACTGGATGCGCATCCTGCCCACGTTCTTGCCCGCGTAGACCTTCTTCATGCGCTTACGGATATAGCCGATGGTCTCGTTTGCCTGCTCGTCGGTCGCGGTCTTGCCGGTGCCGATCGCCCAAATGGGCTCGTAGGCAACGACGATCTTGGAGAAGTCCTCAATGCCCACGAAGTCGGCGGCGATCTGCGCGTCGAGCACCTTCTCGGTGAGCCCGCCTTCGCGCTCGGAAAGGCTTTCGCCGATGCAGACGATGGGAGTGAGACCCGCGTTCAAAGCGGCGAGGGTGCGCTTGTTCACCGTCTCGTCCGTCTCGCCGAAGTACTGCCTTCTCTCGCTGTGCCCGATGATGACGTACTGCACGCCATACTCCTTGAGCATGCTTGCGGAGATCTCCCCGGTGAAGGCGCCTTTTTCGGCGAAGTGCACGTTCTGTGCGCCGAGGCGGATCTTGGAGCCGTAGATGGCCTTCTTTACGGCGGGAATGTCGATGGCGGGGACGCACACGACGACGTCGCACTTGGCGTCCTTCACGAGGGGCTTGATGGCCTTAACGAGCTCAACGGCCTCGCTCGCGGTGTTGTTCATTTTCCAGTTGCCTGCAATAATGGGTCTTCTTGCCATGATGATGTACTCCTTACTCTTTCTCGTTGAGGCAAGCGATGCCGGGGAGGACTTTGCCTTCGAACAGCTCGAGGGAAGCGCCGCCGCCCGTCGAAATGTGCGTGATCTTATCGGCATAGCCGAGCTGCGCGCAAGCCGCCGCGGAGTCGC
>CANRHI010000098.1 GCA_947630365.1 uncultured Clostridia bacterium | reverse complement strand
GTCGCACGCCTTCATCACGAGAAGCCCCTGCCCCGAGGAGAGTGCCTTGCTATCCACGACGCGCACCTTCCCGCCGAACTTTTTCGCCGCCGCCAAAGCGTATTCGTGCGAGGAGGAGGACTTTCTCGAGATATTGAGGTGGATGACCTCGTCCCCGCCCTCGGTGTAGTGGGCGAAGAAGTCCTCGTAGTCGCCGATGCTCGGCGCTGCCGTCTTGGGGAGCTGCTTGGTGCGCTCGTAGAAGTTGAAGATATCCTTGGGGGAGATATCCACGCCGTCGCGGAAGGTATCCTCGCCCAAAATGACGGAGAGCGGCATGATGCCGATGCCCCTCTTTTGAACGTGCTCGCCCAAATCGCAAGTGCTGTCCGAAGTGATACGAATCATTTGTCTATACTCCTTTTCTTTTTTCCGAATTGAAATTTACGCGCAGGAGAGCCCGAACGCGCTCCGAAGCCCGTCGCGGAAGCTCTCCCACCGCGTGACGCTCTCCTTCCTCTCGAGCGACCACGCGGCGACGACGCCCAACACGTCTTTTTTGAGCAGGCATCCCTCTTCGCTCGAATCGTGGCTGGTGGGGCGGTTGTCGCCGAGGACGAAGATCTCGCCCTCCTTTACCTCTGTCTCGGGGAAGCCCCCCCCGATGAGCCCCGTCGCATACGGCTCTTCGAGAGAAACATACTCCTCCTCGCCCGCGCGGCGAAGCTCCACCTTCCCCTCTACGCAGCGGACGGAGTCCCCCTCCACCGCGATGACGCGCTTGATGATGACCCCGATGGCGACGCCGCCCTTCTGAAAGACGGGGGTGCCGCGCTCGGTCTTATACCCGCTCACGTCGATGGTGACGATGTCCCCGCGGTGCACTTCCCCCTCGGAGGCGTACACCCAGTCCCCGTCCTCCAAAGTACTGTACATGGAGGAGCCGTCTACATTCACGGGCGTATAGACGGAGATGAAGATGTTTTCCGCCACGAGGAGGACGAGGACGAGCACGAGCAGCACCGAAAAGAATACGGCGGAAACGCTCGGTCCTTCCCCCCTTTGGTTGAGCATGACGGGTCTTTGAATGCCTTTCATTCCCCCTCCGCGATGCGGCGCGCCCGACGGATGAGCTCATCGGGCGGCATGAGGACGACCCTCCCGCAGGTGAGGCAGCGGATCTTGAGATCCGCGCCCGTGCGGACGATCTCCCAGCGCGTCCCGCCGCAGGGGTGCGCCTTTTTGGTCTCGACGACGGCGCCGAGGCGGAGCTGTTCTACATCCATAGCACGTTGTTGACGAGGATCTCCCCCTCGGGAAGGAACACGACGGAGACGACGCTCGAAAAATCTTCGAGCGATTCGCCCTTGGAATCCGCCCTGTCGAGCTTGAAGGCGCTCGCCTCGAGCAGAACGCTGTGCCACCTTCCGCCCGGCTCCACCCAAACTTCGTCCGAGAAGCCGCGCTCTTCCTCCGCGTCGAGGAAGAAGATGACCTTGAGCCTTCCCCCCTTGGCGCTCCATGCGTCGAAGTGGAAGGCGGCGCCCTGCGGCGGGGCATAGCGCGCCTCGCCCACGCGGTAGCTGATGACACCCGAGGGCGACGTGACGCCCAAAATGCCGCCGTAACCGGGCTTCAGGCTCACGTCCGCCTGCGCGTTCTCCATGAAGCACCCCGCGACCGCCCTCGCGCGGCGGCGGAATACCGAGCAGCCGTTGGTGCCGTCTGACGAGGAATAGATGGTGCGCTGGCAGGGCTGCATGTTGGCGTATTTCTTCTTGAGCGGGACCTCTAAAATTTTGGAGGTCACCGAGAAGTTGTTGGAATAGTTGGCAAATGCGTACAGGAGCACCTTCTTGCTCCCCGAAAAGAGCGGGAAATCCACCTTTCCCTTGTTGCCGTCGAGCTCTTTTCCGAGCACCCTCGTCCAGTCGCACACGCGGGAATCCTCCGAGCGTTCGGTGTAGAAGATGCCGTATTCGAGGATCTCGCCCTCGCCGTCGAAGGTGCCCTCGGCGTAGAGGTTGCCGTTCTCGTCCTCCCCGACCGAAACGTCGATGGGGCTGCTCAGGAATACCATGTGGTCCTTCAAATATTTGCCGAGGAACAAATCGACGTCTACGAGCGAATGGGTGCCGATGAGCCCGTTTCCGTGCGCCGAGAAGAGAATTGCCTTATCCACCTCGGGAGCGATGCGCTGGAAGGTATCGTACACGCGGTCGTAGAAGTACCGCTTGTCGTTGACGGCGGAAAGGAGCAAGACGGGGCACTTCGCATAAGGGGCGTAGCTTTGGGAGTCGATCCCCGCGATGAAGCGGTGGCGCTCCTCGTCGAAGCTCTTGGAGGCCTCGTCGCCGAATTTGTCCGTGCCGCGGTAGGCAAGCCAGCCCGCCGCGCACACCGAGACGAGACAGGAGATGGGCGCGTAAGGCGCGATCTTGAAGAGCACCTCCCCTCCCGCGCGGATGCCCACGGCGCCGACCTTGGTCACCTGCTTTTGTTCGGCGATGTACCGCGCCGCATACCGCGCGACGCACGCCCATTCGTACCAAGAGGTCTCGCGGGCGGTGGGCTCGGCGCGCTCCAAGTGCTCCCCCGCGCTCACAAAGTTGGCATAGGAAATGTCCTCGGGGTACACGGTATGCCGTTCGTTCCCGTTGTCCCCGCAATAGTCGACGCAATACACGCCATAGCCCTTTTCGAGGAAGTGATATACGAAGCTCTCGTCGAAGGGCTGCCCCGCCTCGAAGAGGAGCATGACGGCGGGATAGCTCTCCTCGGGCGGCGTGTAGGAGCGCATGTAAATGCGCACCCGCCCCTTCTCCGTCTGCCTGCCGCCGATGGTGAAGTCCCGCAAGGTGCAAATTTTGCGCTGTTCCTCGAAGAGCGGTTCCTCCTCGAAGGGAAGGGAGGGATCGAAATCCTTCCAAAGTGTGATGGGCGTTAAAATGGTATTCGGCACGTTCTACCTCACTCCGCCGCAATGGTCGAGCCGTGGCGCTCGGTCGCCTTGTGGGCGATGAGCTTGCGGCCGATGCGGCTCTTCAGCTCCTCCACATGCGAGATGATCCCGATGCAGAGGTTTTCGCTCTTTAATTTTTCGAGACTGTCCATGACGGTATCCACCAGCTTGCCGTCGAGCGTCCCGAAGCCCTCGTCGAGGAAGAAAAACTCGATGGGGCGCAAAGATTTGGCGCACACTTCGGCGCTCAGGGAGAGCGCAAGGGACAAGGAGACGAGGAACGTCTCGCCGCCGGAGAGCGTGTACACGGGGCGAAGCTGCCCGCCCGCGAGGTTGTCTCCGACGAAAAATCCGCCGTTGTAGCGCAGGAAATATTGCCCGTTCGTGAGGGACAAAAGCCGCCGCGAGGCGTTCACCGCCACCGTTTGCAGGTATTCCTCCGTCACGAATTCCATGAATTTATTGCCTTCGAGCAGCTTTTTGAGCCGCTCGGCGATCTCCGCCCGCGCAGAGACCGCTTGGAAGCTCTCTTCGAGCGAACGCTTGGCGGCAAGGTCCTTTTCGCCCCGCTCGATCTCCGCCCGCGCAAGCGCAAGCGCCGCGGTAAGCGAACGCGTTTCCTCCTCCGCCTTGGAAAGGGCGTCGCGGGCGGCTTTCCACGCCTCCGCCGTGCCCCCCGAGAGCTCCATGGCGGCAAGCTCGCGCAGCCTTCTTCGCACCGCCGCGTACTCCTCGCGGTACTCCTCCACGCGCTTTTTCGCCGCCTGCGCGTCGCCATAGCGCCGCACGAGCGCCTCCGCCTCCTCGACGGAGGTGAAATTGTCCGATAAGGCGTCCTTCAGCCTCTGCTCGGCGGTGTCCTTCGCCTCTTTCGCGCCCGCAAGCCGCTCCTTGGCGGAAGCAGAGGCAAGCGCGGCTTCCATGCGGGTACGCTGCGCCCGTTCGAGGCGCTCGGTCGCCTCCCTGCGCTCCCGCCGTTTTTGCTCGAGGGCGCGGCCCACCTCCTCGGGGGAGGGAAGCCCCTTCAAGCTCTCCTCGAGCGAGAGTATCTCCTCCGCCGCCCGCTTGGCTGCGGCGAGGTGCGTTTCGAGCTCCCTTTGCCCGAGCTCGAATTTGTGCTGCGCCTTTTCGAGGGCAAGGAGCGCCTCGCTCGCCGAACGCTTGGCGTTCTCCCTTTTCTCAAACACTTCCTTGAGCTTTGCAAAACTTGCCCGCTCCCCCTTGGAGAGGGCGGTGTATTTTTCGATGAGCGGGTCGGCGTCCGCCGCCACAGCGGGGTGCTTTTCCCGAAGGGCGGTGAGCTCGCCCGCAAATATTTCGTACTCGCCGCGAAGGAGCGCCTCCCTGCCCTCCCCCTCGAGGAAGGCGAAAAAGTCGTTCTCGGGAAGCGAGGAAAGGAGCGTTTGCAGCTGGGCGCGCTGCTCGCCGTAGTGCGGGTCGCGGAGCTTTTTTTTGAGCTCTTCCGCCGAGGAGAGCGCCCTGTCGCGCTCCTTCGTGAGGGAAAGGAGCCGTTCGCGCGCCGCCCTTCCGCTCTCCGCCTTCGCCTGTTCGGCGGTGAGCCGCGCAATTTCCCGCTCCGCCTCCTCCGCGTCGAAGGGAGGGAGCGCCTTTTCCTCCGCCTCCGCACGGGCAAGCGCCGAGGAAGCCTCCTTTTGCTCTCGCTCTGCCGCCGCCCACCTTCTCGAGGCGATGAGCTGTTCCTTTCCCGCCGCGACCGCCGCCTGCGCCAAGTGCAGCCGCTCGAGCTCTTCGCTCATGGCGCGCATGCACTCCTTCTGCTCTTCCAGCCGCTGCATCTCCTTGGAGAGCTTTTCCCGCTCTTCGAGAAGGCGGGCAAGCGCGGCGGTATTCTTTTCGTGTTCGCGGGCGAGAGCGAGCTCCTTCTCCCGCGCCTTGAAATCGCTTGTAAGCCGCTTTTCCTCGCGGCGTTTTTCGTTCAATCTCGTCTCGGAGATCTCCGCATACGGCTCCAGCCTTGCGCGGAGCACCTCCCGCTCGGAGGCGAGCGCCGCAAAATTCGCATTGGCGCGCTTTGTGAGCTGTTCGCCGTACTTTTCGAGGTCGAAGAGCCGCGCGACGAGCTTGACGCGGTCCCCGCGGGCGGAACGCACGAATTGCGCGAATTCCCCCTGAGGAAGGGCGATGCACTTTTCGAAGTCCCGCTGTTCGAGCCCGACGATGCGCTCGATGGCGGCGCTACAATCCCGCACGCTCTCGGCAAGGGCTATAAGCTCCCCGCCCGTCCGCTCGTAGAGGCGGGCGGACTGCACGGGCGGTGCGTCCTTTTTGCGCTTGAGCTCGCGCTCGGCGCGGAAGGTGCGCCGCTTCCCTTCAAAGACGATCTCGAATTCGAAGCGCACATAGGCGCGGTCGCAGCGATAGTTGATGACGTCTGCAAGGCTCCCCGTCCGCGAGCGGGCGACCGCCCCGTAGAGCGCGAAGCCGATGCAATCGAGCACGGTGCTCTTGCCCGAGCCCGTCTCCCCGAAGATGCCGAAGATGCCGAATTCGAGCAGCTTTTCAAAGTCGATGACGGCGGGCTCCGAGAAGGAGTTGATGCCGCAAAATTCGAGATAGATCGGCTTCATTCTTCCTCCTCGAAGAGCGAGAGAAATTCCCGCTCGAGCGCGGCAGGAGGCTCCTCCCCCAGCCTTGTGCGGTAGAATTCCGCGAACAGCTCCCTCGTGTCGAGATTTTTCCGCTCGGCGACGGCAACGGTCTCCGACCCCTGCACCGTGACGCGGAGGGAGACGAGCCCCTCGTTCGCCTCGTGCAGGCTCTGCGTTTCGCCCACGGTGAGCGGGGCGGTAAGGTGCAAGGTGAGCTCGACAAAGTCCCCCTCGTAGCGGGGCAAG
>CANRHI010000097.1 GCA_947630365.1 uncultured Clostridia bacterium | reverse complement strand
GCACGACGTAGGGAGCCGAAGTATCGACGGGGTGGGTAAGGTTGGGGTCGGTCTCGAAGTAGTGCGGGTCGCAATCGTACTCGATGGAGAGGCGCTGCAGCTCGCAGTTGCCCGCTCTCTCGCAGGCGAGGCACTCCTTCTTGTGCTTGGAGAGAAGGAGCTCGAGCGTCATCTTGCGGCTCTTGCGCACCTTCTCGGTGTTCGTCTGCACTTCCATGCCCTCGGAAACGGGGTACACGCAGGCGGCGACGAGCCCTCTTGCGCCCGTGGCCTCGACGAGGCACATACGGCAGGAGCCGACGCAATTCACGTCCTTCAGATAGCAGAGGGTGGGAATGACCACATTCGCCTTTCTCGCCGCGTCGAGCACGGTCGAGCCCTCGGGGACGGAAACGGGAATACCATTGATTTTCAGATTGACTGTTTTAGCCATGATGTGTCACCTCACTTTCTCTCAACTGCCTTGAACTTGCAGTTGCTCTGGCACACGCCGCACTTGATGCACTTTGCGGGATCGATCTCGAAGGAAGCCAACTTATGCCCGGGGGCGATGTAGTCCGTCCGCGTGATGGCGGAAACGGGGCAATTCTTCGCGCACATACCGCAGCCGATGCACTTCTCCTTGTCGATGGAGAAATTGAGAAGGGCTTTGCACACGCCCGCCTCGCAGTGGTGCTCCTTGATATGATCCTCGTACTCCTTGCGGAAGTGGTGCAGGGTGGAGAGCACGGGGTTGGGTGCGGATTGCCCGAGCGCGCAGAGCGACGAGCTCTTCATGTGCTCGGCGAGCGCCTCGATCTTCTCGATGTCGCCGTCCTCGCCCTTGCCCTCGGTGATCTTCGTGAGCATGTCGAGGAGGCGCCTTGTGCCGATGCGGCAGGGGGTGCACTTCCCGCAGCTCTCGTCCGCCGTGAATTCGAGGTAGAACTTGGAGATGTCCACCATGCAGGTGTCCTCATCGAGGACGATGAGCCCACCCGAGCCCATCATGGAGCCGATGGCGACGAGGTTGTCGAAGTCGATGGGGGTGTCGATGAGGCTTGCGGGGATGCAGCCGCCCGAGGGGCCGCCCGTCTGCGCCGCCTTGAATTTCTTTCCGTTCGGGATGCCGCCGCCGATCTCATAAATAATGTCGCGAAGCGTGGTGCCCATGGGGACTTCGACGAGGCCGACGTTGGTGATCTTCCCGCCGAGCGCGAACACCTTGGTGCCCTTCGATCTCTCGGTGCCGATGGAGGCGTACCACTTGGCGCCCTTGGTGATGATGGGGTTGATGTTCGCCCACGTCTCGACGTTGTTCAAAATGGTGGGCTTGCCGAAGAGGCCCTTGACGGCAGGGAACGGAGGACGGGGACGGGGCTCGCCGCGGTGACCTTCGATGGAGGTCATGAGCGCGGTCTCCTCGCCGCAGACGAACGCGCCCGCGCCGAGACGGATGTCGATATCGAAATCGAACCCGCTGCCCAAAATATTCTTGCCGAGCAGCCCATACGCTCTCGCCTGCTTCAACGCGATGTTGAGGCGCTGGACGGCGACGGGGTACTCCGCACGGACGTAGATGTAGCCCTGGTGCGCGCCGATGGCATAGCCCGCGATGGTCATGGCTTCGAGCACGCAGTGCGGGTCGCCTTCGAGCACCGAGCGGTCCATGAATGCGCCGGGGTCGCCCTCGTCGGCATTGCAGCAGACGTACTTGACGTCGCCCGCGGAAGCCTTCGCAAAGCTCCACTTTCTGCCGGTGGGGAAGCCCGCGCCGCCGCGGCCGCGGAGCCCGGAGTCGAGGACTTCCTTGATGACGTCGTCGGGCGTCATGCCCGTGGTGAGCACTTTTTCGATGGCGGCATAGTCGCCCGCCGCGATGGCTTCGTCGATATCCTCCGCCGCGATGACGCCGCAGTTGCGGAGCGCGATGCGCATTTGCTTCTTGTAGAAGGGGGTCTCCGCGAAGGGGATGATGGAACCGTCCTCATGCACGGTGCCTTGGTAGAGGAGCTCTTTCACGACCTCGCCGCCCTTTACAAGGTGCTTGTGGACGACGGTCTCGACGTGTTCGGGGGTCATCTGCGCATAGAACGCACCCTCGGGGTACACGATCATGATGGGACCGAGGGCGCAGAGCCCGAAGCAGCCCGTTTTCACGACGAGGATATCGTCGATGCCCTCTTCCTTCATCGTCTTTTCGAGGTGCTCGATGACCTGCATGGAGTGCGAGGAGGTGCAGCCCGTACCGCCGCAAACGAGCACCTGCTTGCGATACCCCGTGAGGGGAGCGAGTTTCTCGGCCTCTTCCTTGACGATGCGTCTTACGTCGATGAGCTGTTTTTTGCTTTGACGGATGGCGTCTAATTCCTGAACTGTCATTTGCTTGCCTCCCTGTGCGCGTCGAGAATGCCCTTTACCATGTCGGGCTTGAGCTTGCCGTAGACCTCTTCGCCGACCATCATGACGGGCGCAAGCCCGCATGCGCCGACGCAGCGGCAGCTGTCGATGGAGAACAACCCGTCCTCCGTGCATTCGCCGCATTTGATGCCGAGCTGCTTTTCGACCTCTTCCAAGATCTTATCCGAGCCCTTCACATAGCACGCCGTGCCGAGGCACACGCTGATGCGATTCTTTCCCTTAGGCGTAAGGGAAAACTGCGAATAGAACGTGACGACGCCGTAGACCTCCGAAAGAGAGATGCCGAGCCCCTCCGCGATGACCTTCTGCACCGACATGGGGAGATACCCGTATATCCCCTGCGCTTCCTGCAGAATGTGCATCAGGCACCCGGGCGTTGAACGGGACTCTTCGATGAGCTTCTCGAGCGCCGCCTTCTGTTCGGGCGTCCCGAGCGTCTCGCAGCCCGCACACGCTACCTTTTGTTCCATACCAACCTCCTTGACATATGTTTCGGACCCGTTTTACAGCAAAAAACGAGCCACTTTCTTTGACTTATGTGTATTATATCATAGACGGAGTAATTTATCAATACTATTTTGGAAAATGTAAAAAATTGTCGGGAAATTCCCGAATTTTCACATAGATGAAAATTTAGGGCGATAGGATAGGAAATAAATTGACTTTTTCCGTCCGCTTTGCTAAACTTTTCACAGTTTTACCCAAATCTTTGGGCTCGGGAGGACGATATGCCATTCGACAAGGACCAATTTCTTTCCTCCGTTTCGCGCATTCTGCGTGCGGAATATGCGGCGGAAATTCCGACCGCGACAGAAAAAGAACTGTACAACGCCGTCTCGCGGGCGGTCATGGAGCAGGCGCTCGAACAAAAGCAGCCCGTTCATGCCAAGCGCTGCGCGTATTTCTCGGCGGAGTTTCTCATGGGGAGAGCCATCTTCTCCAACCTCTTGAATCTCGGCATTTTGGAGGAGGCGGAGGGCGCGCTCGCCTCGGTGGGCAGGAGCCTCAACTGCTTTGAGGACGTGGAGGACGCCGCCCTCGGCAACGGAGGGCTCGGCAGGCTTGCGGCGTGCTATTTGGAGAGCGCGGCGAGCTGCGATATCCCCCTCGACGGCTACGGCATCCGCTACCGCTACGGGCTGTTCCGCCAGACGTTCGAGGATGGCTACCAGCACGAGGAGGGGGACGATTGGCTGAAGTGGGGAGACCCGTGGTCCATCCCCGTCGAGCGGGACGCGGTCGTCGTCCACTTTGACGATTTGGATGTGAAGGCGGTCCCTTACGACATGCCCATCTTCGGCTACAAGAACGGGGTCGTCAACAACTTGCGGCTGTGGTCGAGCGAAGCGGTGCAGCCCTTCGACTTTGCCGCCTTCAACGAGATGAAGGGGGAGAGGAAGGCGGAGGAAAACTTCCTCGCCACGAAGATCTGCGACGTGCTCTACCCCAACGACAACACGATGGTGGGCAAAATTTTGCGCCTTCGCCAGCAGTACTTCCTCGTGAGCGCCTCGCTTCAGGATATTCTCAAAAAGCACCTCGCCGCGGGGTATGCCTTAAAAGATCTGCCCGCGCACCGCTGCTTCCAACTCAACGACACCCACCCCGTGCTCGCCATTCCCGAACTTCTCCGCCTGCTGCAAAGCCACGGCATGACGTTCGAGGAGGCGTTCGCGGTCGCCTCCAAGTGCTTCAACTTCACCAATCACACCATTCTCGCGGAGGCGCTCGAGAAGTGGGACGCCCTCGCCCTCTCCGACCTTCTGCCCGACGTATTTGAGCAGATCGTCGCCTGCCAAAACCGCCTCGAAGCGGAGGGGCTGAGCAAGGAGAAATACTTCATCATCCGCGATAACGTCGTGCACATGGCAAATCTCGCCGTGTACGTCTCCTCCAAGGTGAACGGCGTCGCCGAGATCCATACGGGCATTCTCAAGAGCGAGACGTTTGCCGACTGGTACGAGCTCTATCCCAAAAAATTTGTGAATATCACCAACGGCATCACGCCGAGAAGGTGGCTTCTTCTCAACGACCCCGCCCTCGCAAAGCTCATCGACGGCAAGATCGGCGAGGGGTGGCACACCGAGCTTTCCGAGCTCAAAAAGCTCAAGCCGTTCGTTTCCGAACTTCTGCCCGATTTCAAGCGCATCAAGCGGCAGAATAAGGAAAAACTTGCGGCGTATATCAAGGAGCACGAGGGGGTGGAGCTCCCGCCCGACTTCATCTTCGATGTTCAGGTCAAGCGCCTGCACGAGTACAAGCGGCAGCTCCTCAACGCCTTCTCCATTCTCTATTTCTACCAAAAGATCAAGAGGGGAGAGGCGAAGGATTTCCCGCCCACGGCGTTCATCTTCGGCGCGAAGGCCGCCCCGGGCTACTACATGGCGAAGGCGGTCATCAAATTCATCAACGAGATCGCCGCCCTCGTGAACGGGGATGAAGAAGTCAATAGGTATATGCGCGTGGTGTTCGTGCAGAACTACAACGTGAGCTATGCCGAAAAGCTGGTGTGCGCGGCGGACATCTCCGAACAAATTTCCCTCGCGGGCATGGAGGCGAGCGGCACGGGCAACATGAAGTTTATGCTCAACGGCACGGTCACCCTCGGCACCATGGACGGCGCAAACGTGGAGATCTGCGAGGAGGCGGGCAAGGACAACAACTATATCTTCGGCGCGACGGTGGACGAGGTCGCCGAAATCAAGCGCTACTATTGCCCGCGCGAGATTCTCGAGACTAACCCCGATCTCAAGCGCGCCGTCGAAATGCTCACGGACGGCACCTTCTCCGATGAGCTCGGCATGCTCGAAAAGCTGCAGGGGAGCCTTCTTTCGGGACACGATCCCGACCGCTACCTCGTGCTGTACGATTTTCCCGACTATGTCCGCGTGAAAGAACAGCTCCTCAAAGAGTACGGCACGGACGAATACTACAAGAAGTGCCTCTTGAATCTCGCCGCGGCGGGAAAATTCTCCGCCGACCGCTCGGTGAAGGACTACAACCGCCTCATCTGGAAGTTGAAATAAGAGGACGCCGTAACCTCCCCCTGTATCCCCCTCCTTACCAAGGAAGGGGATTTTGCTGTGGCGTCTCCCTCCTTACCAAGGAAGGGGATTTTGCTGTGGTGTCTTGCTTACAAACGAAGGGGATTCCCCAATAATGATTCCCCTCCCCTTGGGGGTGGGCGCCTCAATCGAATCCCCCTCCCCGTCAAAACGGGGAGGGGGACGCAGGGGGAGGGGTGTGGGAAGCAGAGACCCCTTGGCGCCCCCCTTTGAGGGGTTATCGCGTCATGTTGAGGGAGCAAAGCGACCGAAACATCCCGAGAAACGAAGTCCGAATTTTCATCCTCGGGATTCTTCACTGCGTTCAGAATGACGCGCGGGTCCGGGTGGGGCAGAATGACGCGGGAAAACAGGGGCAACCCCCACCACCCGCTTACGCGGGAGCCCTTCTCACGCGGGTAGAGTCCCG
>CANRHI010000096.1 GCA_947630365.1 uncultured Clostridia bacterium | reverse complement strand
CAGAATGACGCGGGAAAACAGGGGCAACCCCCACCACCCGCTTACGCGGGAGCCCTTCTCACGCGGGTAGAGTCCCGCGTTCGGTCAGCATTTGCCCGTGCATATGGGCAAATGCCAAGAAAATTTTGCGCCAAAGATTATCAACCTTTGGCAGAATGCAAAATTTTCCCCTTCAAAGGGGGCAGCTCTTTCCCCTCATTCCGCCCCGTTCCGAGCCCTCATTCCGAACGGAGCCGTAGGCGGAGTGAGCGAATCTTCCCCGCAAGTTGTACTACAAAGTAGAAGATACACTCGGCTTCGCCTCGGTATGAGGAGGGCTGTCATTTCGAGCGGAGCGCAAGCGAAGTCGAGAAATCTTAAAATAAGGTAGAGATGCCTCGACTACGGCTCGGCATGACAACTGGAATCCCCTTCCTTTTTAAGGAGGGGGAGACAGGGGGAGGTCAATTCTCATTACGCGAGATACTCCCCTCCCCCTGCGTCCCCCTCCCCGCAAGCGGGGAAGGGGATAACACTGTGGACAACAATAGAAAATCCCCTTCCGTTTAAGGAGGGGGAGGCCGCTCAAAGCACAGCAAAAGGGCGGGCATAAAGTAAGTCCCGCGCGGAGCGCGGGACTTTTGGTTCTTATTGCCGCCCAATCGGGTCGGTCCGCCGTCGCATGGTGCCCAAGGTCTGCCCAGTCGGGTCGGGCCGCTGTCGCATGGTGCCCAAGGTCTGCCCAATCGGGTCGGGCGGGTGCCGTGTCGTCATGTCAACGGTCTGCCCAAACAGGCTCAGGCTTGCGGGCGGAGATTCTGGCGGAGCTGGCCGTTCACGGTGATCTTAATGCAAGTGATCTCTTCCGTATCCCAAGTAAACTGGCGTTCGATGGTGCCCGTCACGGAGCCGTCCTCGGACGAGAAGGAGATGACCATGCCGCTTTCGTCGTAATCGGTGATGACGACTGTAAGATTGTCGACATCATCCATTCCGTCGATGGTGATGGTAATGGTGTTGCCATCAATGACGACGAGGTTTGCCTTCGGAGCGCCGAAATCCTGCGACTTCCATGTGCCTGCCCAAATGGTGGGAAGTTCGCCGTCCCACGCCTCGACGGAGCCGCTCGCGCTTTCGGAGGCATACACTACCGTCTTGCCGCCGCTGTAGGTGAAGGTGAGCTCTTTCGCGGTCTTGTCGTAGGTCGCCGAGAATTCGGAGCCGGTCGATGCCGCGACGAGCGAGATGACCGTCGAAGCATCGCTATCGACAACGCTCTTCACAGAGCCGGTCCACTTGGTGGGAGCCATTCCGGAGAGCACCGCGGGTGTGTAGGCTTGCCATGTAAGCGCGGTGAAGGTGAAGGTGAGGGCTTTATCCGTCTTGCCGACGAAGGTCGTGCGGAGCGCGGCGGGCACCAAAGTGCTGTCCTCGGCGTCGTCGCCTACCGTTGCGATGGCGAAGGAGACGGTGGCGGAGGTTGCCGCGTCGGCATTCTCCACGACGATGACATAAGTCGTCCCCGCGGCGAGCTCGAAGTAGACGGACTTGGTCGCCGTGGTGTCTGCCAAGTTCACGATCTTTTGGTCGCCGACCGCATAATTGCCGTCGTCTTCCAAATTGGCGATGGTGATCTTGAGATTGTCGACCGTCGTCGTGAGCTGATAGAGCGCGTTCTCGGTCGCCTCGACGGCGTAGTAGTACTTCGCGCCGCTCGCGACATCCTTGCTGTACGAATTCGCAAGCGCGTCTTGCGCGACGAATTCGGGGTTCTTCAGAGATCCGACCGCCGCCACTGCGGGGTGGTCGCCTTCGTGGTAGAGCGAAACCGCTTTCCCGCCGTCCACGACGAATTCCAAGTGTTCCTTGTACGTCTCCGTGCCTGCCGACAGCTGTTGGATGTACTTGATGGAGCAAGCCTTGCTGTCCCATGTGAACGTCCAACCGCTATCCGCATTGCCGACCGTGTACGTCGTGATCTCGTTGCTGTTGACCGTGATCTTGTTCGCCTCGACCGTGACGGTGTAGGTGGGATTTTCCGCCTTATCCGTCCACGTGCCGTGGTAGTCGGCGGGGATGTCCGTCGTCTCGGTGAAGGTGATGGAGAGCGTGCCCGCGGCGTTGCCGTTGAGGAGCTTCAAGGTGTACGTCGTGCCGTTCTTGAGCGGGAAGGGATAGATGCCGTCGGGTGCGTCCGCGGGCCTCGTTTTCACGCTCCAAGAGGCTACGCGGGTGCCCGACGCCTTCTCGGTGAGGGTGAATTGCATATCCTTGAACGCGTTGTCGTAGCTGACGAGATAAATCGCGTCCTTGTCCGCCGTGAATTCGATGTACACGGGGAGGTTGAGGTCGGGATCGGGCAGCTCGACGTCGTGCGAGCCTGCAACACTGCTCCACTTGAAGGGCGCGTTCTTCGAGCCTTCCTTGTAGAATTTCACTTCGTCGCCCTGCTCACCCGCATTGGTGGTGAAGCATTCGTAGCTCGCCGAATACTCGAAGGTGTACTGGTGAGCCATGGGGTTATCGGCCTCGTCCGTAATGATGAAGAACTGGGGAGTGATCATCAAAACTTCGGGATCGGTGAAATACCCGTCGAAGGTCGCGCCCTGTTCGTCGATGACGATGGTCACTTCGTTGCCGTCGATCTGCGCCGCCCAGTTGCCGTAGAATGCCTCGGGCATTTCGTCGAGCACATGGTAGAACGCCATGACGACTTCCAGATAGTCCCCGCCGCGATCTTCATACACCTGAAGAACGCCTGCCGAGGTGAAGTCGAATTCGAACACCTGCTGGGTGATATCCTCTTCCTCTCCCGTGGAATTGAGCACCACGAGCACGGTGTAGGAGACGACCGAGCCGTCTACGCCGCCTTCGTGCTTCTCAACGGAGACAACGTTACCGACGTACACTTCGTCCGTGCCGCTCACTGTGGGCTGTGTAAGTTGGACGGCGGAAGCGTCTCCGCCCACACCGAATTCCATCTTCGCAAAGCCGCCGTCAAAGCCCACAGACGCCACGCTTGCAAATTCGCCCGTAAGCGTTTCGGGAATGACAAGTTTCGCAAAGACCCACGGGTCGGCGTCTGCGCCGAGGAGAAGGGTCATCTGCTGCAACCCGCTGCTGTAGGTGAGGGTAGCTTCACTGCCGTCGAAGTCGAGCACCAAAATGCCCGTATCCGCGTCGTAGCTCTTCACCTTACCGGACATGCCGTTCCCAAAGGAGGAATCGGAGGTCACATCGACCGCGCCCGCGCTGTGGATGGTGAGGAAAGTGTAGGAAGTGCGCTCCTCTGCCTCCTCCACCATCGTCCATTGCGTTCCGATAAGCTCCTCGGGAAGGTCGACTGTTACATCACCCCCCCCCTGCTTGGTGAGGGTAATTTCATTGTAGCCATACGTTGTATAGAACGTATTCTTTTCTTCATTCCATACAAAATCCCAATCTTCTTCCCAATCGTCGAGCACATGAAGGGTGAGCGTTTTGGTAGCATCGTTCCAGTTGACTACCGTTGCGGTGTATGTACCGGAAGTACCCAAACCGTCGTCATAGACAAGAGTAATCGTTTCTCCGAGATTGAGCGTAAGATCAGCCGTCGCATGCACGGTAACTTCCTGCCCGTGCCAAGTACCGTTCAACTCATCGGGATATTCAACGGTACCAACGTCACCTGTACCCCCCCCCTTCTGTTTTTCAAACACAGCGGGTTTGTCTGTGCCATAAGGGACCACAACGGAAATGGTGTCCGCATTACCGTCGTAGGTCAAGGTTAATTCTCCGACATTAGCAAAGTTAACCGTGATTTCAAGGCCTTCTTCGCCATAGCCTGCACCTGTTATTACGCCTCCCATAGGCATAGAGCTCATGTTCCAAGTTACAAACCGCCAATTGAAGTTGATCGTTTGCTCGTCATCGGTACCTTCCGCAAATACATAGGTACCTGTCAATCCGGACGGCAACGAAGATACAACACTCGGCTCGAACGTAATGAGGGTCTCTTCCGTTGTTTCGGCGTCCGCCCACATTTTCAAATTTGTACCGTCCATCTTGAGCTTAAAGCTGGCCAACGTAGCCCCGTCGACTTTTTCATTAAACGAAAGCGTGCCGTTCGCAAAGGTAACATCCGCAACATCGACCAACCACGAATCTTCAAGACTTCCATCGGCGAAAACAATAAGTTTTCCCGTCAGGTCGATGAAATACATAGGATTTTCGTAGTCATCATCTCCGGGGACAAAAAGCCATGCGTTCTTCCATGCAGCGGGAAGATCCGACGGCACATTTGCCTTCACAAGCGAATATTCCGTATCGCCGGAAACATAGGTGATAACACCCGTCTCCTTGGTATAGGTAAATGTGTATCCCGTGCCGGATTGGGTTTCGCCTACCAAGACGATCGTGTCGGAATTCTCGTCACCCGTAACGGACACAAATGTACCGTTGAAATTCAGCTGCATACCTTTATCAAGGGACAATGCAAACGTCTTCTCGGTGAGAGTAAGCGAAGTTTTGTTGCCCAGCATTGTTGTCGCCCATTCGCCGACGAGAATGTCGGGAATGGATTCACCTTGGACAAGATCGCCGCCTTCTGTTATGGTGAAGGAGACAGCCTTGGGCGTTTGATCCGTTGACACCGTGGCACCGGTGATCATGATAACGTATGTTTCCCCTTCTTCGAGCTCAAATACTTGATCTTTGCTTGATTGGGCGTCGAAAGAGAAAACATCCATTCCGTCGCTGTCTGTCATTTCGAAAATCAGCCAGTCGGTCGTTGTTGTAAGAGTATAGGTTTGCGTTTCGGTTGCAGTCACGGTGAGGTAATATTCACCCTCAACACCAAACGGGATATCATACTGCTTTGCGAACTGACTTTGTTCGATCTCCTCGGGACGTTCCAAACTACCGATTGCGGGGAAGTTGCCCTCTTTGTAGAGCACGACATCCTCGTCGCCGATATCGCACATCACACAAGGTTTTGGATTGCCCGCCCCTGTGGGAACATATATCATGGTGCAATCCTTATTGTCCCACTTGAACGTGAAGCCGCCGTTGTACTTTGCGAGGTTGAGCTCAGTCACCGCCGTGCCGTTGATCTTGACGGAATTGTTCGCACCGACTTCAAGCGTGTAGGTGGGATCTTCTTCGGCATCCATCCATTCGCCGGTATAGGTCGAAGGAATGGAGAGCTCGATCTTTTCGAAGGTGATGCTCAAATCGACCTCGCTGTTGGAGCCGCCGCAGAGACGAAGGTTATACGTCTTTCCCGCTTCGACGGGGAACGGATAGCTCTCGTTCTTGAGAGCCCAAATCGCAACGGCATTTGCGCCCGCAGCGACGCCTTCCTCGGTAAGGTTGAAGTCAAGACCGGAAGGGCTTGCATAGGACGCTTGGAAAATTCCACTCTCGGGCGCCGTGATCTTTACATAGGCGTATTCATTGCTTTCATCCGTGCATGCCGGGAGCTTGATATTCAGCGTTCCCTCGAAGGCATTGAGAATGTAGGGATCCGTTTGGGTGCCCGTGCCGGAGGCAGGCGTGAGCTCCGTGGGACCCGCGGGGGGTTGCGCTTCCCACGTCGCCGTGAGGGTAACGTTCGCGGCGGGCATGGTGAATTGGGCTCCCGCCTCATAGACGGTGGTGCCGTCCGACCAGCCCTTGAACGTGTAGCCCGTCCATACAGGTGCGGCGGGAAGGTTAAACTTTGCGCCCTGTTCCTTCGCGCCCTCGGTGGGCAGCGCCGTTGTGCCGGCGTAGTTGGTATCCCCGCACTTGCCGAGCGAGAACGTGACCGTGTAGGTCTGTTTTTGCTGCTCGTCGCCGCCGGGGTTGGTGTCGGCGGGGGTAGCGCCCTCGTCGTCTGAGCTATCGCCACAACTCGCCGCAAACAGACCCACTGACGTCGCCAGTGCCGCCGAAAGCGCAAGTGTGAGTAGCTTCTTCCACGTTTTCATTGTTACAACCTCCTATTACTACTAAAAATTTTTGTTGATGTTGGTTGGGGGCTTGGCGCCCCTGTTTGAGGGGGCTCACCCCCTCCCCTACCCCTCCCCCTCAAGTATAAGGGGGAGGGCATTAGGAGAACGTTACTTGGCGCCCCTGCGAGGGGAGTGTCATTTCGAGCGGAGCGTAAGCGAAGTCGAGAAATCTCATAATAAGGTAGAGATGCCTCGACACAGCTCGGCATGACATTTAAAAACCTCTGCCTCCCCCTGCCACCGCGTCATGTTGAGGGAGCTCTGCGACCGAAACATCCCGAAGTACGAAGTCCGAATTTTCATCTTCGGGATTCTTCGCCCCACAAGGGGGCTCAGAATGACGCG
>CANRHI010000095.1 GCA_947630365.1 uncultured Clostridia bacterium | reverse complement strand
CTTTGCTCCATTTGGTGAACTTGCATTTTTCGTGTGTGTAACCGTGTCCCCAATCGTAGCTCATTTCTTCCTCCTCGTCTCTCTGCCCTTTGCGAGCCGCTCACGGAGCGACCGCGCCACCTTGCAAGCGCCGATATTCTTGACCCCGCAGATGTCCTCGTAGGGACATCCGCAAAGGCAGGGTCGCTTGTAGAGGCGTTCTATCATGTCTGCGGAGATCTTCTCCGCTTCCTCGGTTCTCATTGCTCTCATAACGGTACTTGCCATTGCGTCACCTCACTCCCGCATAGGAAGCACGAGCTGTTCATCCTCCAAGTCTCCGTCGAGAACGCGGCGGACGATGAAGGGAGCGACGCCGCTCTGCTTCGTATCGAGGTAGACCATTGGACGCCCGTACTCGGAGCCGTGCGCCGTGAGAGCTTTGAGGGCGGAAATGAGCCGCTTCGGGTCTACTCCCGTCCGAATGTCATGCGTCTGCGCATCCGAGAAGATTTTGTCGATATTCGGGAAAGGCTGTTCGGGCGTCTTGAATTTGTAGCAAGTCTCTTCGCCGTAGTTCTCGGTGGGGACGGTGATGATCGTCACCTTGTCCACGTCGTCATACGCCACCGTGATGAGGTCTATGTCTTGGACGCCTTTGAGAGGGAACGGCTTAAAGTAGCAGGTGAAGGGTATCAGCGCATCAATGTAGAAGAAGCGGATGCGCCCCGCTTGATAGCCGTCGAGAGCGGTCGCCACGATCTCATGCTCTTTCACTTCGAGCTGGATATATTCGAGCGTCGGACGCTCGGGGTTTGCGTGAGCCACATGGGAAGTCGCGGCGAGAATGTCTTTGAATCGTTGCTTTGAAATTTGTACCTGTTTCATGCTTGCCTCTCCTTCTTCCAATACCGCGTCAGATCGTTGAGTACGGGCTTTCTGAAATTGTGAATTTTGTCTGCCCCGCCGCACCCGATGAAGATGTAGACAATAAGCTCGCGTACTGTCGCGCCGATCAAATTGCAGGTGCATCCGATTCTCGTCCCTTCCACGACGAGCGTCTCCGAGAGCTTCTTCGGGTCTATCTCGTAATCGTAGTCTGTGATGCCGACCGCTTCGCAAATCGGCTTGATTGTCTCCAAAACGGTGTTGCGCTTGTTGTTGAAATATTCCACGCTGTTGACGTCTCCCGTCTCGCAGATTCTGTAAAAATCCTTCATGGTGTATCTCCTTGTTTGTTTTTTATATTCCGAGCTTTTTTGCCAGCTCACTTTTTGTCTTTCTTTCGGTCTCCCGAAAATCATCGCCTTTCAGTCTGATGCTCCGCGTCGCCATTTCGTCTATCCGCTCGGTGATTGCCCTGTCGAGAGATAGGACGCTTTCCAGCTCCGCGATTGAGTAGTTCGAGGTGAACACGGTCGGTCGCCCGATGACGTACCTCGCGTTGATGACGTTGTAGAGCTTCTTCTCCGCCCACTTCGCGCTCCGCGCATCGTACTCGCGCCCGATGAACTCTTTCCCGAGGTCGTCGATGAATACGAAGTCGCGGGCTTGCAAGCCGCTCAAAAGTCTCCCTTCGCTTTCGCCCTGCTTGTCGTAACTCCCCTGTATCTCGTTCAGAATTTCGCCGAGGGAGGTATAGAGGCAGGTGTACCCCGCCCACATGAGCTCGTTGCAGAGGCACGCCGCGAGGAAGGTCTTGCCCGTTGAGTTGTCGCCGTAGATATAGAGCCCGATATTGTGCTCCCGCACTTCGGCGGCGTGGAGGAGGTAGTTTCGACACCTCTCGAAGGCGGCTCCGTTGTTCTCGGTGATCACCGCATCCTTGAAGAGGAGTTCCCGATACCTCGCGTCGAGGTTCGCACCCTTCTGCCGCTCCCGGAAGCGTTCGAGGCGTTCCTGCCTCTCCCTCTCTTCCGTTTGACATTTGCAGGAGCACCGAGCCACGAAGGCTTTATCGTCCGAGACGTAGACCCTCGCGCCGTGGCACTTCTTGCAATGGGGGAGCCCGTCGTCCTCGGATATGTACTCATCGTCCCGAAGTTCCTCGGCATCCGCTTTAAGGCGTTCGATGAAGGCGTCATATCCTACCATGCGTCAATCCTCCCTGTTTCCGTACTTCGCGGAAGGAGCCCTGCGTGCCCCGCCTCTCGGCGCATTTTCCCGCGTCTCCCACGTCCGCACGCAAGCCCGCCAATCTTTCATCGGCTGATTACCGACGCGCCAGCCCTTGCTCTCGTAAAAGTCGAAGAACTGCTGCGGGTTCACTTTCCCGCCGCGCTCCTCGCAGTAGGCGGTTATCTCTTCGAGGGAAGGCTTTGAGAACCTTTTGGAGGGAGCCGCGCCGCTTGCGGCGCTTTCTTCTTTTACTCTTTCTTCTTTCCTCTCCTCCTCTATTCTTCCCTCTACTAATCTAACCTGTGTATCCATTTCGGATACAAATTGTATACATTCTGTATCCACGCCCTCATCACCGCTCTGCGGGAGCTCGGTGTATGCCTTCTTCCCGTCGAAGGTGAGCGTCTCCCGCTCCTCGATATAGGTCGTCGGTTTGCACCTGTCGTTCTGCAAATAGTTGTGAATGCGCCAATGTTTGATGACCACGACGCCGCTCGGGAAGGCGAGGATGAACCTCTTCGCGATGAGGAGTTTCAAGTCGTCCTCGCTGGCGCCTATCATGCCACGGATGCGCTTTGGGTTTCCGACGAAGCCCTCGTCGTCCGCCCGCATGGAGAGGTGGAAGTAGAGCGCCTGCGTGGAGAGAGGCATATCGAGGAAGGCGTCGCTGTCGATGATGGATTTTGCGAACATACGCCTCTCCGCCATATTACCCCTCCTCGCCCACAGGCTCGTCGAAGCTGATGCCCGCTTCCGCCGCGAGCTTCCGCCCCCGTTTGTCGAGGGAGCGGAGCTGGTAAAGTTTCTGCCGCAGGGCGCGGTTTTCGACGTCTTTTGCGAGCTTGACGTAGGGAGAGGTACGAAGGCGCTCGATTTCGGCGAGCACTTCCTCGGTCGTCATTGCAGATTTCATATCCCACCTCCTCAAAACGGAATATCCCCGTCGTCGTCAAACACTTCCATTTGCGGCTTGTGCGACGTTTCCTTCTGCCCTCTTGCGGGGGGCTCATCGAGATAGTCGCGGCGATCACCTTCCTTCTCGCGAGGGCTCAAAAATTCGACGTCCTGCGCGATGATCTCATAGACCTTCCTCTTCTCGCCCCTGTCCGTCTCGTAGTTGCGGGTCTGAATGGAGCCGCAGACGCATACCTTCTTCCCTTTGGAGAGGTACTTCGCGCAGACCTCGCCGAGGTCGCGCCACGCTATCACGTCGAAGAAGTCGCACCCCCTTTCGCCGTCCGCGTTGGTATAGTTGCGGTTCACGGCTATGGAGAACTTGCAGAGGGATGTCCCGTTCGCGGTCTCCGAGAGCTCGGGGTCGCGTGTCAGATTGCCAATCATGAAAACTTTGTTCATTTCGTTACTCCTTCCTGTAAACTCTTTCGTCATCCGAGAAGTTCGGATACCATAAGTCGAGATGCTCTTTCGCCCGTTGCAGGAGCGCGGGGCGTTCCGTCGTTTGGTCAAGACGCCTGTGGCAGTCTCTGCACACCGTGAGGATATTTTCCTCGATGCCGAGCCCGCCGTGCGAGCGGGGAATGTAGTGGGCTTCGGGGAGCCCGGGTCTGCCGCAGAAGATGCAGAGACCCTTGTCCCGCCGATACACCGCACACTTCACCTCGTAGCTGATAGCGAGGGCTTTTGTTCTCTTGTTCACGGACAGCCCTCCCAGTTCTCGATGAGACTTGCGAGCTCGTCGGGCGTCCTCGTTTCGATGCCGAGCTCCTGCGCCTCGTAGATGACCCCCTCGATGAGCTTCTGCATCTCCGCCTTGTCGAGCGTGTGCGTCTGCTTGTAAAAGATATACTGGCTGTACTTCTCGCCGTTCTTCGGGGCGATGAAGTCGCCTATCCACTTGGTGTAGGGGTAGAAGTCGCTCGGGTCGACGTTCTTTGGGAGGGCGACGATGACGCGCCTGCCGCTTCCGTCCACGGCGATCGCGCCGTATTCCAGCACGACCCTCTTCTTGACCTCATCCGCCCCGAGGTTCATTGCCTTCGCTATCTTGTCGACGAGAACGTGGAAGTAGGCGTTTGCATTGAGGCTCCGCTTCTCGGTCTGCCATGAGAACGCCGTTTCAAGCCGCTTATTGCCGCTTGCAAGCCCCGTCCTTATCGAGGCGACCGTCTGCCTCGCGGTGAAAGTCTCGCCCTTTGGGACGCGAATGGAGACGACCAGCGACCCGTCCGCGTCCGTGAGGCAATTTTCGAGAGAGCACCCGAACCTTCCGATGACGCCTGCCATGTCAGCCCTCCCGAATCGTCACCTTGACGTACCCCTTGACGTTCGACGTCTTGGTGTACTGCGCGGCGATTTCGGGGAGCTCCTTTTTGAGCCGCGTCCCGTCTATGCTCGTCTTGGTCGTAGGGGCGACGCGGGTGATGAGCATCATCTTGTCCGCCGTCTCGAAGCTGGATATGTTCTGCTCCTCCATGAGTTCGCAGAGCTTCGCCCGATACTCCTGCGCCACCGCCTCGGCTTCCTTCTTCGCCTGCTCGGCGCGGATGAGTTCGAGCTCGGCTTCCCGCGCCTGTGCAATGAGCTCGGCGGGAACGGAGAGCTCCCTATCGTCCAAGTAATGCAAGCCCGCCTTCTCGCAGGCGATGAGCTTGTCTACCTCCTCCGCAGGGATGCGGATGATAGGGACAGGCTTGGAGCGCTCGCCGAGGTGGAACACATAGAACTCATCGAACTTGCGCCGCGCCGCCTTCTCGTAAAGGGAGAGCTGCCAAGCGTAGGAGAACCTGTCGACCTTCGCCGTGGTTTTCACGTCCACCAGCACGGTCTTGTCGCCGATTGTCCCGATGATATCCGCCGTGCCCGCGAATACGAGCTCCGCCGCCTCTTCCTCGGTCAGATCGCCGTCGGGGAGGAGCACCTCGCTCTGCAAGGGCTTGAAACCGAGATCGTTGCAGATGCGGAGGAAGTCGTAGAACTCCTGCGTGAAGCCTTCCTCGCCGTTCTTGATATACTCCTCGATTTCGGTATGGACGACGGTGCCCTTCTTTGCCGCACGGTTGAGCACTTCCTCGTCCACGCCCGAATAGTCGGGAGCGAGCCCGTGCTTTTTGAGCAGAGCGGTCACGCTGATGAGCTTCCTGCCTCCGATTGTGTAGGTATGGTCGGCGGGGTTAAATATCACTCTCATTCGTTGCCTCCTTCCTGCGCTGCGGCTTTCCTTTCCGCCGCCCGCTTCTTCACCGCGATTGCCTTCTCCACGTCGTCAGCCGTGAGCTCGCTCACCGAGCCGCGCTTGCAATAGTTCGCGAGGCGCGGGAGGTCGATGCCCGCCGCTTCCGCCGCTTGGAGCTGTTCCTGCGAGGCGTAGACAACTTCCTCCTGTCCTTCGGAGCCGTCGCCCTTTCCGCCGTCGAAGAGGTCTGCCTCGGCGATATCGAACATTGCCATGTAGAGGTACCTCCGCTGGTAGGTCTCGACCGCGCCGAGGTTCTGCATATCGTTACACCCCTGCACCTTCGCCTCGCGCATCGGGCTCGATACGGTGAAGGTTTGGTCGCTGTCGAAGTCATACGCCGTGAGCGTCGCCACCTCGGGCGTGAAGTTCACAATTGCGGTCATGCGCTCTTTGAGCATGAAGGCGTTGAGGGGGTTGATGAAGTCCGCGAGTTCGAGATAGAGCTTGCTATCCCGCCCGCCCATTTTGCCGCTCTTCTTGATGCAGGCGGCTTGCAGGGCGACGCGGACGTTTTGAATCTTCTCGAAGAGGTTCTTCTTGGTCTCGCTCATTCCGTCACCTCGTCATCCTTCGACGCCTGCGCCGAGGTCGCCGCGGCTTCCACCGCTCCGATGCGCTCGCGGGCTTTGTTGTACTCGGAGCGCTCGTACTTTACCGAGTCCTCCACGGTGTCGAGCGCGTCCGCATACAAGCGGAGCTCGTCTGACGTGACCTTGCCGCTTTGCAGACGGCTGGAAAGCGCTTCCTTTACGAGCTCGACGATGAGCTCTGCCGAGTTGATCCTGTCCTCGTAGTATTTGAGGGAGCCGTACATTTCTTTTGCCATAGTGGTGATTTCTCCTTGACTTAAAAATTTTTTTCTGATAGAATAGGTTTCGGTCGGGGTCTGATAGTGGTGTATCTCCTTGACCGCCCCGTAGGGTTCTATCATTGCCCTGCGGGGTTTTTCTTTTCGTTCTTCGAGAGTTCGGTGTACCGCTCGCGTAGTTTTTGTATGCACGAGGTTATCCACGCGCCGATGCTCTTATAGCCGCATTTCTGCAACACTTCTTTCGTGAGTACCTCGCG
>CANRHI010000094.1 GCA_947630365.1 uncultured Clostridia bacterium | reverse complement strand
GCAGAATGATGCGGGAACCTCCCCCTGTCTCCCCCTCCTTAAAAAGGAAGGGGATTCTTTCACAGTTTATCCCCTTCCCCGCCAAAGCGGGGAGGGGGAAGCAGGGGGAGGGGTAGGTGGCGCGGGACGAGGGCGAGGCAGAATGACGTTCAAAGTCCTCCCCTCAAACGGGGATAAACCCGTGCCCAAGCGCCCTGTCGATCTCCTCGGCGGCGCGCTTGCCGGCGCCCATGGCGAGAATGACGGTGGCGGAGCCCGTCACGGCGTCCCCGCCCGCATAGACGAAGGGAAGCGACGTCGCCCCCTTGTCGTCCGCGGCGATCTCCCCGCGCCTTCCCCCCTTGAGTCCCTCCGTGGTGCGAAGCAGGAGCGGGTTGGGCGAGGTGCCGAGCGCCATGATGACCTCATCCGCCTCCACGAAGAATTCGCTCCCATCGACCTTTTCGGGGGCGCGCCTGCCCGAAGCGTCCGCACTTCCCAGCCGCATCCTCACACAGGTGAGCCCCACGGCATTGCCGTTTTCGTCAATTTTCACCTCGACGGGCTCGACGAGGAAGTCGAATACCACGCCCTCTTCCTCGGCGTGTTCCACCTCCTCCCGCCGCGCGGGAAGCTCTTCTCTTCCCCTTCTGTAGAGAACGTGCACCTCTCCGCCCAGCCGCACCGCACAGCGCGCCGCGTCCATGGCGACGTTCCCGCCGCCCACCACGGCGACCTTTCTCCCGCGGTAAACGGGCGTTTCGCTCCCCTCCTCATAGGCCTTCATGAGGTTGATGCGCGTCAGAAATTCGTTGGCGGAGAACACCCCGCAGGCGTTCTCGCCGGGGATGCCCATGAAGCGCGGCAGCCCCGCGCCCGTGCCGAGGAACACCGCCTCGAAGCCCATGGTTTTCAGCTCCTCCACGGTGAGCGTGCGCCCGACGACGATATCCGTCTCGAATTTCACGCCCAAGGAAGTGAGCCGCTCGAGCTCTCGGCGGACGATGCGCTTTGGAAGGCGGAATTCGGGAATGCCGTACATGAGCACCCCGCCCGCCGTGTGCAACGCCTCGAACACGGTCACCGAATACCCCCGTGCGCGAAGCTCCGCCGCACAGGCGAGCCCCGCGGGGCCCGACCCCACCACGGCGACCGCATGCCCGTTTTCGGGGATGGAAGAGACGGCCTTTTCGCAGCGGTCGGCGACGAAGCGTTCGATTCGCCCGATGCCGACGGGCTCCCCCTTCTTTCCGCGGGCGCACCGCCCCTCGCACTGCCGCTCCTGCGGGCACACCCTCCCGCACACGGCGGGAAGGGAGGAAGAAGCATAGAGGAGCTCGGCGGCTTCCTCGTGCCTTCCCTCCTTCACCAAGGCGAGCATGGCGGGAATGGGCACCCCCACGGGGCACCCCTCGACGCACGGCGCATTCTTGCAATGCAGGCAGCGGGAGGCTTCCTTTCTCGCCTCCTCCTCGCCGTAACCGAGCGCGACTTCTTCGAAGCTCTTCGCTCTCTCCTTTGGGGAAAGCGTGGGCATGGGATATTTTGTGGGACGAAGGTCGGTCATTCCGCCACCTCCTTTTTGTACAGGCGGCAATGCCGCTCGCGCGCCTCGGCCTCAAAGGCAAGATAGGTGCGGTTGCGGCGCATCGCCTCGTCGAAATCCACCTCGTGCGCGTCGAAATCGGGCCCGTCCACGCAGGCGAATTTGGTTTTTCCTCCCACCGTGAGACGGCAGCAGCCGCACATGCCCGTGCCGTCGATCATGATGGGGTTCATGCTGCACACCGTCTTTACCCCAAAGGGAAGGGTGCATTTGGCGACGAATTTCATCATGGGAAGCGGACCGATGGTGATGACCTCATCGAAGCGTCCCTCGGGCAAAAGGCGGGAGAGCACCGCCGTTACGTTGCCCCGTTCGCCGTAGGAGCCGTCGTCCGTCGTGAGGAAGAAGCGGTCGGACACGGCGCGGAATTCCTCCTCCAAGATGACGAGTCCCTTCTCCCGAAAGCCGACGATAGAGGTGACGTTCGCCCCCCGCTCTTTGAGCGCCCGCGCCACGGGAAGGGCGATGGCACAGCCCACACCGCCCGCGACCACGGCGACGGCTCTAAGCCCGTCGAGCGCCGTCGGGTTGCCGAGCGGCCCCGTGACGTCCGCAAGGGCTTCCCCCACCCGCAGACGGTCGAGCTCCATCGTCGCCCCGCCGACCACCTGAAAGACGATCTCAATAGCGCCCACTGCCTTGTCGCACCCCGCAATGGTGAGCGGAATGCGCTCCCCGCGCTCCGTCGCACGGACGATGACGAATTGCCCCGCCTGCGCCTTGTTCGCAATAAGTGGCGCCTTGAGCGAGAGCCATGTGACGCTCGCGTTCAATTCTCTTCTTTGAAGGATCTCGAACATGTTCGCCCCTCCTTTCGGAATAAATATACTACAACGGAGGAAAAAAAGCAAGAATTTCACACAGTATGCACGCGATTTAGTTGACAGGAGCGGGCGGGATGTGTATAATCTAAATGTTTATAAATTAAATATTCGGAGAGGAAGTATGGCAAAAGTAAAGGTCGTCACCGATTCGAACAGCGGCATCACGCAAGCGGAAGCGAAGAAACTGGGAATCTTCGTCGTCCCGATGCCCTTTCTGATCGACGGGGAAGAGTATTTCGAGGATATCAGCCTCACGCAGGAACAATTCTACGCGCATTTGCAGAGCAATGCGAGCGTTTCCACCTCCCAGCCCTCCACGGCAAGCGTGACCGAGCTGTGGGATTCCATTTTGCAGGAAGAGGGCGCGGAGATCGTGCATATCCCCATGTCGAGCGGGCTCTCGGAGAGCTGCCACACGGCGGAAGGGCTCGCCAAGGGATACGGCGGAAGGGTGCAGGTCGTCGATAACCAGCGCATTTCCGTCACCCAAAAACAGAGCATTTTCGACGCCGTGAAGCTCGCCGAAGAGGGCAAGAGCACGGCGGAGATCAAGGAGGCGCTGCTTGCGACCAAGTTCGATTCGAGCATCTACATTTCGCTCGACACGTTGAAGTACTTGAAGAAGGGCGGCCGTCTCACCCCCGCTGCGGCGCTCATCGGCACCATTCTTAAGATCAAGCCCGTGCTGCAGATCCAAGGCGAAAAGCTCGACGCTTTCCAAAAGGTGCACACCCTGCGCAAGGCGAAAGAGGTCATGATCGCCGCCATCCGCCACGACTTCGAGACGCGCTTTTCCGAGCTCGTGAAGAGCGGGGAAATGGGGCTCTCCGTCGCCTACACGGCGGACGATACCGAGGCGAAGAGCTTCTTCGAGGAGCTCCAAAGCACCTTCCCCGGGGTCCCCATGCGCTTTTGCGACCCCCTCTCGCTCTCGGTCTCCTGCCACATCGGCCCCGGCGCCCTTGCCGTCGCCTGCGCACGCATCCTGTAATTTTTTTAATGGGAAATCGCCCGCCTCGGCGGGCTTTTTTCGTGGGAAACGCTATATATCCGTGCGGTGCAGGTGGGAAAATCCGCGGCGGCGGGTCTCCACGAGGTGATACTCCTGCTCGGGCTCGAGATCGTAGTAGCACGGGCTCTCGGGGGAGGCGAAGCGAAGCTTCCCGCATATATCCGCCGCCTGCGCATAGCCGAAGGAGCACACGCACACGGGAATGCCGTAGAAAAACGCCTCCGCCCGCATGAGGGTCTGCTCGAGCGAGTCGTGCAGCTCTTCGAAGAGGCAAAGGGCTGCCGCCGCCCCGCAAGAGGAGAGCACGCCGACGACCTGCGGAAAATACAGATCCTCCCCCACCACCACGCCGAGCTTGCCCGCGGAGGTATCGAAGAGCTTGATGGTCGCCCCGCCGCGGTATTTCTCCCCGTCGATGCGGTTGATCCGATCCGCAACGCCCAAAATGCGCCCGGCGTCCGCCACCGCCACGCTCTTGCGCCGAATGCCGCGCGCGTCCGTGTAGCAGCCGCACAGCACCACGCACCGCTTCTCTTTGGAGAGAATGGCGACGTCCTCCAAAAGAGAGGTCTCCCCCTTGAGCTCCCGCTCGTAATTCACCTGCCCGAGCGACTGAAAGCCGCAAACCACGACGTCCGCCCGCGGATAGCTCTTCTCCGCAAAGCGAGAAAGGTCCCCGTTCGTCACAAAACAAATGCGCATACAGTCCATTGTATGCGCATGCGTTCTTCTTTGACAGAGCATTACGACGCAGTAACCTCCCCCTGTGTCCCCCTCCTTAAAACGGTTACGAAAAAACGGCGATCACTCGCCGTTTTTTGCTGTTATTCCTTGGGTTGCTGCGCCTTGAGAAGATCGCGGATCTCGGCAAGGAGCTCTTCCGTCGTGGGTGCGGGAGGAGCAGCGGGCTCGGGTGCGGGAGCGGGCTCTTCCGCGGCCTTCTCCGCGTCTCTTTTCGCCTTGAGCTTCTCGGCGTGCGCATGGATGTGGTTGACCGTGTACACGATCGTGAACAGCATGAGCGCGGTGAGAAGGAAGGTGACAATTGCCGAAATGACGATGCCGAAGTCGAGAATGATGGGCGTGACCGTCTCGGGATTCGCGGTATATGCCGCCTCGTTCAGAATGACCTGAAGCGCGCCGAAGCCGTCCTCTCCCACGCCGATCATCTGCAGGAGCGGTGTGAGGATGCCGTTCACGAGCGCCGTGATGATCGCCGTGAACGCGCCGCCGATGATGATGCCGACAGCCATGTCGAGCACATTTCCGCGCGTGATGAACGCCTTGAACTCCGCAAAGAAGCCCTTCTTTTCGTTTGCCATAAAGTTACCTCCGATACATTTTTATCATTTTGTGCAATCTCGCCATCGCGCGGTGCGACGGGAGCTTGTCGAGCCGAAATTTCCAATTCCCCTCCTGTTTGCCGGGGAAATTCATGCGGGCCTCGTTCCCGAGCCCCAAGAGGTCCTGCACGGGGACGACGGAAAGCCGCGCCTCCGACCGGAGGGCAAGGCGGATAAACGCCTCGGGGAATTTCTTCGCATTCTTTAAGCGGAAGGAGATGCCCTGCTCCGCAAGCGCCATGGCGACGCGTGAGCGCAAGAGATAGAATTCCTCCGCGGAGAGCGAATCGACGTAGCCTTTCACGGTGTCGTTGTCGTGCGTGCCCGTGTAGCAGACGCTGTTCTTCTTGATATTTTTGGGGAGGAAGGGATTCTCGGGGTCGTCGTTGAAGGCGAAGAGCAGCACCTTCATCCCCGGGAAGCCGAGCTTGGAAAGGAGCGTCTTTACTCCGTCGTCGATGACGCCGAGGTCCTCCGCGATGATGCGGGACTTGTCCTCGCCGAGCCGTTCGAAGAGCTTCTCCTTGGGCCCGTCGCACCATGTGCCGCTTTTCGCCGTCTTTTCGCCCGCGTCCACCTCGTAGTAGCGGTCGATGCCGCGGAAGTGGTCGATGCGCACGAAATCGAAGCAGGAAAGCGCGAACGTGAGCCGCTCCGTCCACCACTTGAAGTGGGTGGAACCGTGCGCCTTCCAATCGTACACGGGATTGCCCCAAAGCTGCCCGTCCTCGGAAAAATAGTCGGGCGGGACCCCCGCAACTTTGGTGAGCTTGAGATCTTTATCGAGCTTGAAGAGCTCGGGATGCGCCCACACGTCCGCGCTGTCGTAGGCGACGTAGAGCGGAAGATCGCCGACGAGCGAGACGCCCAGCCGCTTGCATTCCTCGTGCAGCGCGTCCCACTGCGTCCAGAATTCGTATTGGAGGAATTGCCAAAAGAGGTACTCCTCGTGGTAGTCGGTGCGAAGTTTTTCGAGCGCGTCCGCATCGCGGTGCTTGATGCCGTCCTCCCAGTCGGGGAAGCTGCCGCCGAACACCGTCTTTGCCGTCATGAAGAGCGCGTAATCCTCCGCCCTTCCGCTCTTGACGAAGGCGCGGAATTTCTCGCTGTCGAAGGCAAAGCGCGAGAACGCCTTGCGGAGCGTGGAATATCTCTCCTCGTACAGGGCGCCGTAGTCCACTTCGCCCGCGCGGTAGTTTGCCCGCACCTTTTCGAGCTCCTTCTTTTCGAGGAGCTTGTCCTTTGCGAGAAGCTCGAGGTCGATAAAGTACGGGTTGCCCGAATAGCACGAGACAGAGCTATAGGGCGAATCGCCGTAGCCCGTCTGCACCGGGGGCAAAATTTGCCATGCCCGCACGCCGCTCTTTGCAAGCATGCGCGCGAACGCGTATGCCGTTTTTCCGAGCGAGCCGATGCCGTACTTCCCCGGGAGGGAAGAAATGTGGCACAGGACGCCCGCTTTTCTCTCTTTCTTCATAAGAATAGTTTATTTCCCGAAATGCCGAGACATGCGTCGGCATGCCTCACGCGTATTTTTTTCCGTATTGAAGGCGGTGAGGCGCAAATACCCCTCTCCGCTCTCCCCGAAGCCGCTGCCCGGGGTCCCGACGACGCCCGCGCCCTCCAAGAGCCCCTCGAAGAACGCCTCGCTCGACGCATTGTC
>CANRHI010000093.1 GCA_947630365.1 uncultured Clostridia bacterium | reverse complement strand
CCCCTCCCCCTCAGGTATAAGGGGGAGGGCATAAGGGGTAGCGAGAGAGCCCGCTTAGGAATTCTTCTTCTTGCGAAGGAGGGTGACGAAGGCGCCGGCGGCAAGGACGACCGCACCGAAGGCAGCCGCGCTCGCCGAGATGACGCTACCGCAGCCCTCTGCCGCAAAGTCGACAACGCCCGTGTTCTCGCCCTTGAGGTCCTCCGCCGTGACGTTGAGCGCAAACATCTCCACCGCGCCCTCACGGGTGCGGGCGGTGACGATATACGTTCCCGCGTCGTACACGTCCATGCGATTGCCGTCGGCGATGGTCATCTTGGAGATGCCCGCGTCGCGGAGCTGGTACGCGGTGACGGAGTAGAGGATGTAGTCGGCGCTGTCGCCGAAGGAGTAGCGGAGCTGGCTGCGCGCGAACGACTTGCGGACCACGGTCGTGATGGGCTTGGTGCTCACGCGGAGGCTCTCCGTCGAGGACTGCCCCGCCGCCGTCTTGACGAACACGGTGTATTCGCCGAGGTCGGTAAACTTCACGGGAGCCGTGGGCAGGGTCTCCCCTTTCTCGATCTCCTTCCCGTCCTTAAAGATCTTGTACTCTGTGACGGGCGCAACGGAGGTGACGGAGAGGGTAACGTTGAAGTTGCCCTCGCTCCAGCCTTCCATCGTCGGAAGGAAGTCGATGACGGGCGGATCCGCGTCGATGGCGTTCACCGAGACGGACTCCGAGTAGGTGACCCCGAGCCCCGAGGTGATGACGATGAAGTAGTCGCCGTTCCGCTCCGCCTCGAAGGTCGCGTCGAGAAGGAGGGGCCGATCGAGGGTGAGCACGGTCTCTTCGCCGTACTCGCCGAGGCGGTACGACCAGCTTGCGATGCCGCTCGTCGCCTTCGCCTGCACGCGGACGGTCGCCTTGCCCGTCGTGTAGCCTTCGGGTTCGAGGAACGCCTTAAAGTCCGAAATATCGGTGATGGAGACGAGGAGCGCGCCGCTGCAGCCGCCCTTGTTGAGCTGGACGACACGGAATTGCGCTACGTCGAAGGGGGTATCGCCCCAGCCGAGCGTGTAGACGCCGTCGGAAAGGTGCTCTTCGACCGCCGTCTCTTCGTAGAGCATTTGGTTGGGCTTCTCCGCGTTGAAGATGCGCAGCGTCGAGCCGAGCTCCACTCCCGTGAGGGCGATGGAGGTCTCCTCCATGCCGACGACGGGCGCGCCGTCGGGCGCGGAGGGAGCAACGGGAAGCTCTGTCGACATCTTCTGCACGGCGATGAAGCAGATGGTCGGCTCGTTTTGGTCGCCGATCTGCGTCATGTGGATATCCACCTTGCCGTTCGCGTCCGCCGCGATGTTCTCGAAGATCGTGAAGCTCTTGGAGGACGGGATGACCATGGTCTCCTGCCCTGCGACTTGGCTGCCGTTGAAGTACACGTTGGCGGTACGCCCGTGCCAGTGGGAGAGCGTTCCGAACCAAATGCGGTACTTGCCGTTGGCTTCCAGCCCGGAGAGCATGTAGCCGAGGTCGTTGGTGGAACCCGGGACGCTTTTTCCCGTCCAGACAAAGCTGTTATACGGGAAGGTCGCGTCGCCGGGGGCGTTGTGCGCGTGCACGGTGTAGACGCCCCAATCTCCCCCCTTCGTCGTCGTCCTGTCGGGCGTGCCGTAGTTGATGAGGCTCTGCCCGTAGTGGTCGAATACGATCTGGTTGAGAGAGTAAGAGCTATCGATGGTCTCGGGCTCGGGGAACACGCTGTCTGCCGTCGTGTACGAGCCGCAGTTGATGAAGTAGACGAGATCGTCCGGCATGGTCGTCACGGTGCGCTTGACGGGAAGCTCCACCCCTTCCGCCGCCGCCACGGTCCCCGTGACGTCGATGGTGGTGAAATTCACGTTGAGGCCTGTGCCGGCGTTCATCGCGTCGTAGGCGATGGGAAGCTCTTCGGAGGTGCCGTCCGAATAGAAGCCCGCCGCATTGTCGAGCTGGGGAGCGAGGAGCTCGCCGTAGGAGACGACCTGCCCGGGCGCGTAGTCCACCGCCATGAGCGTCTTGGCGCCCTTATCGGTGACGAGCACGCCGCACAGCGCCCCGCTGTATTGGACTTCGACGGAGCCCGCCGAGACGTCCTTCGTCACGACGGCGTTGCCGCTCTTCCCCTCGAGGGAGACGTCCTCTCCCCCGATCTTGAGCGATTTGCCCGCTTCGACCTTGAGGGCGACGGCAACGGTGGCTTCCCCCGTCGCGGTGAGCGTGTAGGTCGCGCCCGTCGCATAGGAGGAGAACAGCGTGCCGCCCTCCGTCACGGTGCCCGGCGTGGTCGCCGTAGCCCCCGCGGGAGTGAGCCCGAGGAGCGCGTCTGTCGCCGTCGCTTCGGAGGTGGCGCCCACGTTGACGAATGCCTGAATGCTGCCCGCGGCGTTTGCGGCTTGCGCGGGAGCGTTGTATGCCGCGATCGCCCCGCCGAGGCAGAGAACAGCCGTTCCGGCGAGAAGTGCGACCGCACGATTCTTTAACCTTGCGTTCATGAGTTCTTCCTCCTCTTCACAAAGATGACAGAGACTGCCGCAGCCGCGAGAATGACCGCACCGATGGCAGCCGCTTCGCCCGCGATGACGCTTCCGCAGCCTTCATCGTCTGCCACGGCAACGTTGCTGTCTCCCACGCCGCCGCCCGCTTCCGCGGTCTGCGCGTAGAGGACGACGATCTCGTGGCTGCCGCCTGCGGTGATGTCGAGATAGTACTTGCCGACCTTATCCGCCTTGAGGCTGTCGAGCGCCGTCGCTTCGCCCGCGCGGTAGAGCTTGCTCTCGATGGAGCCGCTCTTCGCGGTGACGGTGAGCGTGCCGTCCTCCTCGGCGGAGATGTTCGCAAGCTGTGCGTTCTTCGCGCCGTAGGTGAGGATGTACGTCGTCTTTGCCGTCTCGACGCCTGCGCCGTTGCGGAGGAAGATCTCGTACTTGCCCGCTTCGTTGAGCGCGAAGCACTCGTTCTCGGTGACGACCTGCTCGGTGCCGTTGAAGCTCATATACACGGCGCCGCCGAGCGCCTTTGCGGTGTAGTGCATGAGCACGCCGCTCGCCGCAAGCTCGGCGTTGAGCTCGAGCTCGGGGGTGGACCTGTCGATATTGGAGATCTCGATCTCCTTCTCGTACTCGAAGCCCGCCGCCGTCGCGATGGTCACGGTGTGCTTGCCGTTCTCGGTCGCGGTGAAGGTGTACTTGCCGTCCGCCTCGGTCGCGGCGGTGCCGTCGATCTTGACGGAGACGATGCCGCTCTTCGCCGTGGGAGCGAGGGTGACCTTCACGTCGTCCTTCGTCCACGAGGTGGCGGAAAGGGTCTCGTTCAGCTCGACCGTATCGATATTGTCGACGACGAATTCCTTCGCGACGGGCTGCATTCCGCTGACGGCGAGGGTGACCTTATAGGTGCCGTTCACCTTGGCGCGGAAGAAGAAGCCATCGAGGAGGTTGTAATTCACGCCGTCGGGCGTGGTGAGCGTGAGCGAGGTGATGCTGCGCGAGAGGTGCGGCACAAAGCGGATGACCGTTTCTTCGCCGCCCTTCACGAAGCCGACTTCCTGCTCGATGTCGATCGCCGCATAGTTGAGCGAAAGCACGAGCTCGGCGGAAGGATTGAGGGTGCCCATTACCGTCTGCACGAGGTGAAGCTCGTAGGAGCCCTCGGGGAGGTAATCGGAAACGAGGATGGTCTGCTCGGAGGCGGTGGGAAGGAAGGAGCCCGTGAGCACGTTGTTCTCGTCGAACACGTACACGGCGCCGTCCGTATTCAGCCCCTTGAGGGTGACCGTATCGGTGCTGTCGACAAGCGTCTTATCCGCGGAGATGAGCTCTGCCGCGGGAAGCGCGGGCGCCGTCGAGTAGACTTTGATGTAGCCGACCTGCGGGCCGTCGCCGCTCTTTTGCTGGACTCTCACCACGAGCTCGCCGTTCTCGTCCGCCTTGACGTTATCCCCCTCAAGGGAAACGGAGGTGATGGTGCCATCCTTTGCGGACTTGATGAGCCAATCGCCAATGGAGACGTCGTTGGCGAAGATCTCGGCGGTACGATCGCCCCATTCGTGGCAGTGCCCCGCAATGTCCACGCGAAGAAGCTCGTTCGGCGCAAAGCCCGTCATCTTGTACTGGGCGTACTTCTTGCTACTGCCGTCTTTCCCTTCACGGATAGACCATTCGTTGTGGTCGTTGTCGACCCAGTTCAGACCTTGGCTGTAGTTCGAGCCTTGGTAGCCCCAAGAATACCCGGTGCTGTCTTGGCCGTACTCTCTGTCGTGCGTGGTGGACTGGAATTTACCGAGCTGCGTCGCGTCGTCGGGAGGGGTACCCGTGCCCGTGAAGGCGCAGTCGATATTGTAGTAGAGCTGCGTGCCACCCACCTGCGACCAACGATAGGAAACGTAGCCGATGAGCCCGTCGCCGAAGTCGTAAGCCGCCTTCATATCTTGGTTGGCGGCGATCTTCGCGAGGTTCGCCGTCACGGTCGCTTCGGAAGGCGTGCGGTTCGCCGTCGTGCCGTCCGAATTGTAGACGGTGAATTTCTCGGCGTAAAAGACTTGGAAGGCGTCCTCACCGAGAAGAAGGCTGTTCCGTTTGCCCGAATAGGTGTTGTAGTTGGAGCTGTTGCTCGTGTAGAGCGGGAGCTTCACGTCCTCTTCGGTGATGGCGATGAGCGAGAGGTGTGTGGCATTCTGCGCCCCGTTGCTCCTCGTCACGGAGACGGTGATCTCCTGCTTCTCCGCCGTGGTCGTGACGGTGAAGTAGAGCGCGCAGTATTCCCTCTCCTTGAGAACGATCTGCTGCGTCGTCCCCTCTACCGTCGCCTTCACGCCGCGCTCGCCCCAGCCGGTGTCGCCGCCGAAGAAGCCGAGTGCGACCTTATAGGTGCCCGCCGCGGGGATCTCGAATTTATACTCGATGGAGGTCGTGTCTTTCTTGTCGAGGCTCCAGATCGAACTCATCGCTTCGTCCGTCTCGTAGTAGGCGGTGTAGTCGCCCGAATAGCCCCACTTGTAGCCCGTTGCGGGGTCGACGTCGTAGCTCTGGTCGGAAGCGCTCTGCGCCTCGCCGAGCACCGCGCCCGTTGCAAGCGTCCCGGGGTCGGAAGTCGCGCAGTCGACAAAGTAGACCACGCCGTCCGCCGCCTTGACTTCGCGCAGCTCGACGTTGCACTCGGGAGAGACGACCTTCTCGCCCTCCTTCTCGGCAACGAGGCGGATGCGCACGGAGGCGCGCGTCGTCTCGAAGCTACACTTGCCCTCTGCGGGCGCCACGTTATCGAGCTTGGTCCAGCTGCCGTTTTGGAAGCTCTCCACAGAGAGCGTGTAGCCCTCTTCGAGCTCGTTCTTGTACTCGAAGTTGACCTTGCCGTTGAAGCCCGTCGCCGAGGTGATGGCGAGCTTGTTCTCCGCCGCTTCGGCGTCCTTCGTCGTGTAGATGAATGCGCCGTCGAAGTTGGTCCATGTGCCTTTCGTCGTCTTTTCGGAGATGAAGTAAACGGTGTGCCAGCCTTCCGCAAGAGAGGTCTCGAGGTCTTTCGTGGTGAACACGATATCGCTTGCGATCTTCTCCGCGTTGTTGAGGTCGAGCTCGGTCACAATGCCGCCCTCTGCGGGCTCTTCGGCGTTGGGCGCCGTGTCGATATACACGTTGAATTTGCCCAAATCGTCTTTCATGGGCGAAGTGAACGCGAAGTCTGTGCCGTAGTACTTGAAGGCAACGTATTTGTCGTCGCCGTCGGCAGCATCCTTCTTCCAATTCGTGACGGTGTCGCCATAGAAGGAGGCATTGCCGCCGTCCGTGTACATATCGGTGTAGAACTGCGCGGTCTCTTTCCCGGCTTCCTCGGTGAAGTTTTCGACCACTTTGTCGATGGTCATTTGGTTGTCTCCGGAGGCGTTGGCATAATTCTTGAACGCGCTCTCGTCGACGAAGTAGCCGTTCGCCTTCTTGCTCTCGCCGTGGATGATATAGGTCGAGACGGAATAAGGCGTGGCAACGTCCGAAACGTGGTCTCCATCGGTGGAGAGCGCCTGCTCCGTCCAGTTGTGCGACTTATCGGTGTAGACCTTCTCCACGGAATTCGCCGCAAAGCCGTTCAGGTCGAGCGTGAAGTTTTCCTTCTTCTCGGAATTGTTCTGCTTGATGACGACGAGCGTCTTTCCGTCGGGCGAGATCGCCGCGAGGGTGTTGTCCTCGTTGACGTCGACAAGGCGGTAGCCTTGGCGGATGTACTTGGTGTACTGGCCGCTCAGGTAGTATGCCTTGGAGAGAACGAAATCCTGATAGGTGAGCCCCATCGCCGCAAGGTCGACGCCCTGCGCCTCCGCCTCTTCCTGATCGTAATACACGCCCTGGATGAGACCGTAGTTGGTGCCGCCCTTCATCTGACCGACCATGTCCTCCATGCCCTGCCAGAACACATA
>CANRHI010000092.1 GCA_947630365.1 uncultured Clostridia bacterium | reverse complement strand
ATACAGGGGGAGCTTCTCCTCATTCCGCCCCGCGCGCGTTCTATTCCTATCGAAGCGCGGCACGAGCCCGTAGGGCGAAGTTAGGGAGAGTAAGCGAAGTGAGCGAATCTTCCCCGCAAGTTGTACGACGGAGCAGAAGATACACTCGCCCCTTGCGGGGCTCGGTATGAGGGGGTCCCCCACCCTTCGGGGGAGGGGGCAATAAAACCGTCCACAAGTACATACATGAAGCGGTCGGCATTCCTCAAAAACGCCGCCGTGGTATCCCTTGGCGGCTTCATCGCAAAGGGCATCGGGGCGGTCGCGCGCATCCCCCTTTCCTCCCTTCTCGGCAGCTACGGCATGGGGCTGTATCAGATGGCGTACCCGCTGTTTGTGGTGCTGCTCACCTTCTCCTCGGCGGGCATTCCCACTGCCCTTTCCCGCCTCGTTGCGGAGGAAGTCGCGCGCGGGGGAGAGGGGAGAAGGACGCTCCGCGTCGCCCTTCGCCTCTTTCTTGTCCTCGGGGCGGCGGGAAGTTTGGGCATGTTGGCGCTTGCCCCCCTTCTCGGGGCGGCGCAGGGGGAGAGCGCGCTCGGCGGCTGCTATCTCGTCCTCGCGCCCGCGGTGACGCTCGTCGCGCTCATCGCGGTGCTCCGCGGGTACTTTCAGGGGAAGAGCGACATGGCTCCCACCGCCCTTTCGGAGATCGTCGAACAGCTCGTAAAGACGGCTCTCGGGCTCTTTTTGGCGGGAAGGGCCGCGGGGCCCGTGCAGGCGGTGCAGGGGGCGCTCCTTGCCGTCACCCTCTCGGAGGGCGCGGCGCTTATTTTTCTCCTTTCCCGCTACCGCATGGAGCCCAAGGCGCGCCTTCTTTTTGTTCGGCGGGAGAGCGCCCTTTCGCTCCTCTTTGCCGTGTTCCCCGTGATGGCTTCCGCCGCGCTCCTGCCCCTTTCCAAGATGGCGGACAGCGTCCTCTTGGTGCGGCTCTTGGCCCTCCACGAGGAGAACGCCGTCGCGCTCTACGGGCTGTATGCGGGGGGAGCCGCCGCGCTCGTCTCCATCCCCGCGACGGTGTGCTACGGGCTTGCGGCGGCGTCCGTGCCCGCCGTCTCCTCCCGCCTTGCCTTGGGGGACGAAGAGGGCGCAAAGCGGCGCGCGCTGTATGCCCTCCTTCTTACGCTCGCGCTCTCCCTTCCCTGCGCCGCGGGGCTGTTCTTCTTCGCCCGCCCCATCACGCAAATGTTATTTCCCTCCCTTTCCCCCGAAGAGAGCCAAACGCTCGCGATGCTCCTTCGCCTCTCCTCGGTCTCGGCGGCGACGCTCGCGGGGGTAGATACGCTCTCCGCCTGCCTTGCGGGGCTCAAGCGGGCGGGGCGCGCGGCGTATGCCATGCTGATCGCGGTGCTCGTGAAGCACGCCCTGCAGCTTCTCCTCGTGCGGAGCCCCACGCTCTCCGTCGGCGGGGCGGCGATCGCGGCGAATGCTTGTTATCTGGTTGCTTTTTTCCTCGATTTGTTCTATACTGTAAGAAAGCAAAGAGAGGTGAAAACGTATGGTGCAAGTCGTGAGCTTGGGCGCGGTGCGGGGCGATCTGACCCTGCGGGGGCTTGAAGCGATACAAAGGGCGGAGCTCGTGCTCGTGCGGACGGGGGAGATGCCCGCCTTAGAGACGTTGAAAGAGAGGGGCATTCCCTTCGAGACGCTGGATTTTCTCTACGAAAAGAGCCGCAATTACGATACGCTCGCAAAGAACATCGCCGCGGAAGTCAAGCGGCGGGGGAAAACCCAAAACGTTTGCTATTGCACAGACGGGAGCGCGGCGGAGGACGTCGCGGCGACCATACTTATCGGGAGCGGGGCTTCCCTCGTGGACGGAAGGTCCAAGGCGGCGCACTTTGCCTCCCTTGCGGGCTTCGGGGAATACACCGCCCTCTCGGCGTTCTCCGTAAATTCCGACGCCGCGGGGAAGCTCGCCCTTCCCCTCCTCGTGTACGACGTCACGGCGGACAACGTGTCGGACGTCAAATTGCTTCTCGCCGAAAAATTCGGCGACGAGGCGCCCGCCCTCTTCTTGAATGAGGAGAGCGTTTTGCCCCTACCGCTCTTCGAAGCGGACAGGCAAAAATCGTTCGGGCCGCTGTGCGCGCTCGCCCTTCCCGCGCAGCCCCTCCTCGAGAAGAAGCGGTTCACGCTCGAGGACCTGTATGTCATTCTGAAGCTCCTCCGCGCCCCCGACGGCTGCCCGTGGGACCGCGTGCAGACGCATGAGAGCATTCGCATCAACGCCATCGAGGAGGCATACGAGCTCGTCGATGCCATCGATCGGGGCGACCCCGAACGCATGCGCGAGGAGGCGGGGGACGTTTTGATGCAGGCGCTCTTCCACACCCTCATGGAGGAGGAAACGGGCAGCTTCACCCTCACAGATGTGCTCTCGGAGGTGTGCTTAAAGCTCATCTCCCGCCACACGCATGTGTTCGGGCAGGACAAGGCGCAGGGGGCGGACGGCGCCCTCTCCGTGTGGGAAAAGAACAAGATGACGGAGAAGCACCAAAAAACCTTCTCGGACGCCGTGAACGACGTGCCCGAGGCGTTCCCCGCCCTCCTTCGCGCGCAGAAGATCGCCAAGCGCATGGAAAAGGGCGGCTGGGACAAGGCGACTTTGGAGAACTTCGAGAGGAAATTCCGCGAGGAGTATGCCGAATTCAAAGAGGCGTTCGCGGCGGGCGACAAGGCGCACATCTCGGAGGAGCTCGGCGACGTGCTCTTCTGCACGGTGGAGCTCGGCAGGGCGGCGGGGATCGATTGCGAGATCGCCCTTCTCGACGCGGTGAAAAAATGCGCCGCGCGCTACAACGCCTACGAGGCGCTCGTGCTCGCCGACGGCAAGGACGTGAACGCCCTCTCCGAGGAGGAGAAGGACGAATATTACAAGAGGGCGAAGAATGCCGCACGCGCTTGAGATCGCGGGCATGGTATGCCCGAATAACGTCTTTCTCGCCCCCATGGCGGGATATACCAACCTGCCCTTCCGCCAAATGTGCGAAGAGTTGGGCGCGGGGCTCACCTTCACAGAAATGGTGAGCGCCAAGGGGTTGCACTACGGCAGCGAGGAGACAAAGCTGCTGCTGTTGCACGGCACTTCTTCACTTGTGGCGGAGGGCAGTGTATGCCCTCCCCCTGCGTCAGGGGTAGAGCGGCGCACTATGCTCAACAGCCCTGTGGGCTGTGAGCGCGCCGCGATAGGAGCGCTGGCAAGCGCGACGGGGGTTGCGGCGGTCCCTGCCGCCGCAACCGGGGTAGGGGAGGGGGTCCGCCCCCAACCTATCGCCGCAACCGGGGTAGGGGAGGGGGTCCGCCCCCAACCTATCGCCGCGCAGATCTTCGGCTCCGACCCCGAGATCATGCGCGAGGCGTGCGAGAGCGAGGCGCTCAAGGACTTCGACCTCATCGATATCAACATGGGCTGCCCCATGCCCAAGATCGTGAAAAACGGCGAGGGCAGCGCGCTCATGGAGAATTTCTCCCTCGCGGAGAAGGTCATCTCTTCATGCGCGAAGAGCGGCAAGCGCATCTCGGTGAAATTCCGCGTCGGCATTTCCGAGGATACCAAATGCGCCGCCGAATTCGCGCGGCTCTGCGAGGGCGCGGGGGCGTGCCTCATCACCGTGCACGGCAGGACGCGGGAAAAGATCTACGCTGGGCCCTGCGACTTCGATGAGATCGCCGCGGCGAAGAATGCCGTGAACATTCCCGTCATCGCCAACGGCGGCGTGTGGAACGCAAAGGACATGCAAAAGACGTTGGATCGGACGGGAGCGGATGGTGTTATGGTCGCCCGCGCCGCCCTCTACCGCCCCGCGGTGTTTGCGGAGCTCACGGGAAGGGAGGAGCCGCCCCTTCTCCCGCTCTTTTTGAAGGAGCTCGAGGAGACCGAGCGGCTGTACGGAGAACGCTTTGCGCTCGTCTTTATGCGCAAGATGGCGGCGTTTTATCTCAAGGGCAAGCGCGGCGGCGCGCGGGGCAAGCAGAGGCTCTTTGCGGCGCAGACCCTCGCGGAAGTCGCCTCCCTCGCCTGCGAGCTCCTCTCCTTCGAGTAGGGGGGCGATGCTCGCCCACCCCTTGAGGGGAGCCGAGAAAGCCCCTCCCCCTGTATCCCCCTCCCCGCAAGCGGGGAAGGGGATAAACTGTGCAAAAATCCCCTTCCTTTTTAAGGAGGGGGATATAGGGGGAGGTTCCCGCGTCATTCTGTCCCGCCCGAGCTTCTTTTGTATTCCAAGGGCGGCACGAGCGCGTAGCGCGAAGTAGCGAAGCGAAGAATCCCGAGGATGAAAATTCGGACTTCGTTTTTCGGGATGTTTCGGTCGCTTACGCTCCCTCAACATGACGCGGTGAGCCCTGCGGGTGTGCTCCCCCTGCGTCCCCCTCCCCGCAAGCGGGGAAGGGGATTTTATGGTGTTCCGAAAACTTATCCCCCTCCTTTGCAAGGAGGGGGACGCAGGGGGAGGTTTTTCGCCCTTTCCAACAAAAAATTGCGGGAATTCCCAAAAAAAGATTTTACTTTTCGCGGGGGGTATGTTATAATGTCCTAAACGACGCGCGCACGCGCGCGCATTATGCGCGCACGCGCGAGAATGCTTTCAAAAAAGGAGAAGCTATGTCTGAAAAAGTGGAGGGCGCATACGGCGCAGAACAAATTCAGGTGCTCGACGGGCTCGAGCATATCCGTAAGCGTCCCGGAATGTACATCAGCTCGACGGACGAAAAGGGCCTTCATCATCTCGTCTCCGAAGTCGTCGACAATTCCATCGACGAAGCCCTTGCGGGCTATTGCGACCGCGTGGAGGTCACCGTCAATGCGGACGGCAGTTGCACCGTTGTAGACAACGGCAGGGGCATTCCCACCGAGATCCACCCCAAGGAGGGCATCTCCACGGTGGAGGTCGTCTTTACCAAGGTGAACGCGGGCGGCAAATTCGGCGGGGACTCGGGCTATAAGGTCTCCTCGGGGCTGCACGGCGTGGGTGTGAAGGCGGTCAACGCGCTCTCCGAATGGCTGGAGGTGGAAGTGTACCAAAACGGGCACATCTACAAGCAGGTCTACAACCGCGGCGTGCCCCAGCGGCCGCTCGCCATCATCGGCGATACCGAGGCGACGGGCACCAAGGTCACCTTCTTCCCCGACAGCGAAATTTTCGAGACCATCGTCTTTAAGTACGAGACGCTCAAAGTCCGCTTAAAGGAGCTCGCCTTCCTCAACAAGGGGCTCACCATCACGCTCACCGACCTTCGCGGCGACAAGCCGCGGACGGACAGCTTCTGCTACGAAGGGGGCATTGCCGAGCTCGTCGCAGAGCTCAACAACGGGCAAAACACCCTGTTCTCCGCCCCGCTCTACTTCGAGGCGCAGGAAGGCACCACGGTGTGCGAGATCGCCCTCCAATACAACGAGAGCTACAACGAGGTCATCTACTCCTACGCGAACAACGTCAACACCATCGACGGCGGAACGCATGTGGAAGGCTTGAAGCTCGCCCTCACCAAGGTCATCAATGACGCGGGCAAGAAGCTCGGCATCTTAAAGGAGAGCGACCGTCTCACGGGCGAGGATGTGCGCGAGGGCATCACCGCGGTCGTCTCCGTCAAGCTCGAGAACGCGCAATTCGAATCGCAGACCAAGGATAAGCTCAACAATTCCTTCATCCGCCCCTTCGTTTCCAAGTGTGTCGGGGACGTGTTCGGGACCTATCTCGAGGAGCACCCCTCCGAGGCGAGGGAATTGGTGCTCCGCTGCATCACGGCGCAAAAGGCGCGCGACGCGGCGCGTTCCGCCCGCGAGCTCACGCGGCGCAAGGGCATTTTGGAGACGACGACGCTCCCCGGCAAGCTCGCCGATTGCTCGGATAAGCGCCCCGAGCTGTGCGAAATTTACATCGTCGAGGGCGACTCCGCAGGCGGCACCGCCAAGCAGGGGCGGGACAGGAGATTTCAGGCCATCCTTCCCCTCCGCGGGAAAATTTTGAATGTCGAGAAGGTGCGGCTCAACCGCGTCCTCGAAAACGCCGAGATCAAGGCGATGATCACCGCCTTCGGCTGCGGCATTTTGGAGGACTTCGACGAAAGCAAGCTCCGCTACGACCGCATCATCTCCATGACCGATGCCGACGTCGACGGCGCCCATATCCGCATCCTCTTCCTCACCTTCCTCTTCCGCTACATGCGCCCGCTCATCGAGCACGGGCATGTCTACTCCGCCATGCCGCCCCTCTACAAGGCGAGCGTGAAGGGCAAGGAGGACGTGTATTTGTATTCCGAGGAGGAAAAGACGGCTTACGACGCCTTAAACAACAACAAGGTGGAGTACCAAAGGTATAAGGGCCTCGGGGAAATGAGCACCGAACAGCTGTGGGATACCACGATGAACCCCGCCACCCGCACGCTCATCAAGGTCTCGATGCAGGACGC
>CANRHI010000091.1 GCA_947630365.1 uncultured Clostridia bacterium | reverse complement strand
ACCCCTCGGCCGACACGCCCTCGCCGCCCCAGTTGGGGACGGTCGCCTTGCTTGCGGTGCCGGTGACGGTGGTCCCGTCGACGGTGTAGGTGCCGAGTTCGGCGCCGGTGACGCCGAACTGCTCGTCGGCGCCCTCGACGGGCTCTACTCTAAAGGGGTGATCGTCCCCTTGACGATGTAGTCCTTGACCTCGGCGAGGAGCGTGGCGCCGACGAGGGCGTAGGTCTCGCAGGAGGTGCGGTTGTACGCCGGCTGGTGGTGGACGCCGATGAGGTTGGACTGTTGGGTCTCATACGTGAGGCCACCTTGGGCGAGGGCGCCGAAGTCCACGCCGTAGAGGTGGATGTTCTCGGTCGGCGTGAGATAGACGGTCTTGGCCTCGACCTTGTTGGTCACGAAGACGTTCTGCATGCCGAGGAAGCTCTCGAGGTACTGCATGCCATAGACGGTCTGGAGAGTGACCTCGGCCTTGGCGAGGTAGTCGGCGATGTCAAACGGGTTGACGAACCAGACGAGCGCGTTGGCGCTGTCGTTGTTCTTCTCGAGGGTATCGATGAGCTTGGCGGACATCTGGGCTGCCGTGGCCTGGAGCCCGACGCCGGTCGCGGTGCCGGTGCCGTTCCCGAGGAAGGTGAAGTACTTGTCGAGGATGCCGGCGCGGATGTCCTTGACCATCTGCGCGTCGGTGCGGAGCACGGAGTTCTGGAATCCGCCCTTGAGTACGGCCTGAGCCGTGGTGAGCTTGCGATACGGCTTGATCTCGTACTCGCCGATGGGGTCCTTGGTGACGGTGTACTTGCTGAGCGGTACCTCGTCGCCCTCCTCCACGCTCTCGGCGCTGAGGGTGCCCGTGACCTTGTACTGGTACATGGCCGAGCCGGCGGGGATGACCTCGGGACTCGTGATGCCGAGGATCTCGGTAAGGCGGTCGAGGTCGTGCTGGAAGTTGGCGATGAATTCGATGTCGAGGGCCGATACGGTGTCCTCTGCCTTGATGGTGTTGTCGAGAACTGCCATCAGATGTCACCTCACTTGAACTTGTCGAGGTTGCGGGCGATGGCCTGCACCCTCTCGGCTTGGTCTTTGATTGCGAGGATCTCGTCCTTGGACTTGCCGGGCACCTTCTGCGGGCCCTTGTCCCTGACCTCGGGCCAACGGGCCTTCGAGGACTGGGCGAGCAGCTTCGCGTTCGCCTCGATCTCGTCCTTGGAGTCGCCGCGCATGAGGACGAGGACGTCGGGGTCGACCCCCTGCGCCTTCGCGACCTCCCGTGCGAGCCGGTCGCGCTCGGCCTCGGCCTGCAGGCGCTTGATCTCCGCCTTGGCGTTCTCGAGCGCCTCGGCGGCCGTCTTCTCACGCTCCTCGTCGTCCCTCTTCTTGGCCTCGTAGCCGTCGAGCGCCTTCTGGACCGCGTCGAGGTCCCTCTTGTTGTCCTTGGCCCGCTGCTCCCACTTGCGGGCCTCGGCCTTCCAGTCGGTCTCGGCGCCCTGCGGCTCCGCCGCCTTCGGTTGGGTCTCGACGGTCTCGGGGTTCACGGTCTCGTCGGCCATGCGTCCTCGCTTTCCGGGCCGTGCGGCCCACTCGTCCCCGTGCGGGGATGTCTCGACATGAAAGAGGCCCCTTGCGGGGCCCGATTCGCTGAAATGGGAGCGGATGACGTCTCGCCATCTCGCCTTGTCCGACCTACCTGACGCCTCCAGGCGCTCGAGGCAGGTCCTCTCGTCCGCGTCCATGGGGACGTGGACGACCCTGTCGCCGCGTCCCACGTCGAGCGAGGGCATGCGGCAGGATTCGATGTAGCAGGTGCCGTCCCTCCCGGCGTGGGCGAGGACGAACGCCGAACGGTCCCGCGCCACCTCGGACGGGTCGTTGTCGAGGCCGTCGCGGGCGAACACGTCCGCACCGCCGGAGTTGGCGGCGATCCACGTGGATTTGCCCGAGCACGGCGGACCGGTCACGACCACGTAATCCACTGGCACTCCCGACCTCTGGTGGCCCCGGAGGGACTCGAACCCTCACGCCCGTTCGGGCACGCGCTCCTGGGGCGCGCGCGTCTGCCGGTTCCGCCACGGGGCCGAATGGGGTAACATGTAGCCAAGGCGTACGGACCTGGGTGAAGATCCCGGGAGCCGTGCGCCTTCTTTCTAGAGCTCGATCAGCTCGCCATCCATGACGACCATCAGGCCCTCGAGATTCGGGTCGGCGAGCATTTCCCGAAGCTCATCCAATACGCCGTCGCCACTGAGCCTGCTCCTCGACAAGTCGACCAGGATGCGTCGAGATTGCTCCAGGCCATGCGAGATGCGTCGCTTGACCTTCTTGACGTTCGGCGTGGTTGGCTGCTTGATCTCCCATTTCTGACCATCTATGTACATGTCGGGCGTCTTCGAGCCCTTCGTGTCCTCGGCCTTGATGAAGAGGACGTCACGTCCGGACCTCGATAGCCACTGGGCCAACTGCAGTTCGCTGCCGGATGGGTTCGCGAAGTCCTGCACGTCGATTCTCCCGACGGACGACAGTCCACGTACGAACTCACCGAAGGTCCGCTGGTAGGCTTCGGCGTCCTCCTTGTTTCTCCGAACGCTACGGTACTCCGACCACGCGACGTTGCGTTCCCTGTGGATCTCCTCGTCCCGGGCGACTATCGCCTCCGGATCTTCCCTGTAGAAGGCCTCTTCGCTCCTGCGGCTACCCGCCGCCCTGCGCCTCTTGGCCATCGCGGCGGCCTCCGAGAGCTTATCCGGGTCGAGCTTCCCGTCATCAACGAGCTGCTCGTACTGGCGCAGGTACTCGTCCGGGTCGTAGCCCTCGTAGGACTCACGTCCCCATTGTGGAGTCACTCTACAATCGCAATTTTGATGGTAATGGTCGAGCTTGCCCGCGCTCCGCTCCGAGGCGTAGACGAAGCCCCGGCTCGCGAGCATGATGCAGAAGGGGCAGGTTTCGCTCCCCGTCGGCACGCGGGCGAACCTTGGCCGGCTGGAATCGTCGACGCCGTTGGAGAACATCGTCGAACCGGCTGCCCGCTTGGCCTCGTAGTCGATGCGGGCGGCCGCGTTGCGGATGAAGGAGTCCATGTCAGCGCTCTCGGCGGCGATGGCATGCAGGGCCCTCCGGGTCCACTCTGGATCGCGGTCGGGATAGGGCCTCGCGCCCATGGCCTCGCCGGTGGCCGATGTCCGCAGGATGTCGTAGGAGGTCGCAGAGAGCGACGCGCAGCGCTCGGCGACGGCCTCGAAGAGCGGCTCCAGCTCCCCGAGCGCATCCTCGACGAGGTCGGACGGGTCATCGTAGTCGCCAGTCCCGGCGAGGCGGGTGAGGATGGCCAGCGCCGCGGACTGCCCGGCGCCGGAGACCCTGTTGATGGCCTCTGAGAGCGTCTGGAGGTAGGCCATGGGGATGGCCACGCTACGCCTCCTGGGTCAGGGGCTGGGCGAACGCCGCCAGCAGCTGGTTGGTGCCCGCCATGGCCCTCGCACTGGCGAGTCGGCGCCTCTGGCCCTCGTCGAAGCCGAGCATCTCCAGGAAGACGTCGGACTCGGCGACCCACGGGGCGACCGATGCGATCTTCACGGCGGCGTCCGCCTGGCTGACCACGGAGGGCATCGACGGGTCGGCGAACTTCGCCACGACGGAGCGCTGGACGTCCGTCAGGTCCTCGATGCCGCAGTTCCCCTCGACCGCCATCGCCATGAGGGCGACGTTGCGGAGGCTGGTGCCGTTGGACTCGTTCAGGTCCTCGGCGGCTATGCAGATGTCCTCCCGGCTGCTCTCGATGGCCTGCGCGCTCGACGGGTTGTCCTGGACGATGCCTAGCGAGTTCAGGGGGACGCCGGTCGCGCCGCTGAAGAGCATGGCGTAGGCGCGGATGAGGTCGATGTAGGGCTGGGGCGAGGCCGCCGAGAGCTGGGTCAGGCTCGGCGCGTCGCCGTCCTCGTCCTTGGTGACGAGGAGCATCTTGGTTAGATATGCCTGGAGCTTGTTCTCCATCAGCATGTCGAATGCCTCGTCGGAGAGTCCCAGCAAGGCCTTCTGGGGGCTCGCGTAGAGGGCCGACGAGACCTCCATGTTCTGGAGGGTCCGGATGACCGAGTCGGTGATGGACATGACCGTCTTGTCGATCCGGCTGAACCCGAACGGCTTGAGGCCGGTCGGGCGATAGGCGAACGACTCCATGGCCGGGCGGTCCATTGGGGTCGGCAGCTCCTCGTAGGTCCACGTCGAGACGCCGGTGCGCTTGAAGACCACGACGAGCCCCGGCAGGTGCATGTTCACCTGGACGGGCACCGGCTGCCTCGGGCTCCAGTCCGTCCGGGCCGTGTCGGCGACGACGAGGCCGGCGCCGATGCGCCCCGCCGAGTCGTCCCATATGGCGGCGGAGTCCTCGGCGGTGTGGAAGCGGATGACGCAGCGACCGTCCCAGCGCCCTACGGTGGCGAACATGCAGCCGTGTATCAGCTCGGAGTGGACGTGGCGGTTGTAGGCGCCGACGAGCTGGTTCTCGGAGACCACCCGGGAGAGGACGTCGTCGGTGGCGTCGCCCTCGAAGACGAAGCCGTCGAGCCGGCTGCGCTCCGAGACACTCGTCACGGCCTTCCGGGGCCAGTCGCAGTGGGCCTCGACCGTGACGCAGTCCGGCAGCGCGTCGACGCCGATGGGCGCCGGCTGCACGTCGCCCTCGTAGTAGCGGACGAGCCGCTCGTTCCGCGCGAGGTGCCTGGCGTTGACGTCGAGCAGGGCCTCGACCGAGTCCCGGTAGCCGGCGGGGAGGCCCCTGATCGCGAGGATCCCGTCCAAGTCCCTCATATCCCGACCCTCATCTTCCTCTTCGGGCTCCTCTTCGTGGTCACGGCGCCCCAATGGGCGAGGGCGCAGGACTCGACCGGCGTCGGGTCCGGGCCGCCGAACGCCCAGCCCTCGCGCCCGACGGCCCTCTTGGGCGACGAGGCTACGGACTCGGCGAGCAGCGGCTGCCGGGTGTGGACGAGCGTCCGGCCGTCCACGGCGTTCGCGAGCATGGCGCAGGCGTCGGTGACCTCGCGGGTCCTCATGACGTGGAGCCCCCGCTTCGGGAACCCCATGTCCTGGAGCCTCTGGACGAGCGTCGGCGTCCACTCCCTGCCGTCGACGCAGACGGTCGAGAGCCTGGACCTGCGCTCGAAGAGCCAGTCGGCCAGCCCCGCCACGCCACGGGCGGTGCCGGCCCTGTCGACGCACTCGACGAGCACGGGGCCGTCGGTGGGCCTCGCGGCCATGGAGACCGAGTAGGTGGACCCGTCCGCGCTGAACTTGACGCCGCAGGCCACGCGCTCGCCGTCGGACGGGCCCGGGGCCTCCGCGACCTCGCAGGCCCGCCATTCTTCGGGGTCTATGGCGGCGGCCTCGGCGCCGCCGTCCCTCGGCGGTATCCAGCCGAGGCACTCGTTCGCGAACTTGTCGGCCGGCAGCGTGTTGTAGAGGGCCTCCATGTTCCGCTCGGGGATGAGGAGGCCGAGGGACGGGTTCGTCTCGTACCAGAGGTCGCGGTCGCCCACGTCGGCCGGAAGCCGGTCGCCGACCGACCACTCGGCCCAGTAGATCCCTGACGCGCCCGAAACGGCGCGTTCCCTGAGGTCGCGGAAGACGTAGCCGTCCGCGCCCACCGCCGGCATCGTCCCCGTGTAGACGGAGACCATGTCGCCGGAGGTGAGCTGGGTCGGCATGAGCGAGGCCAGCTCCGCGTCGGTCAGGAACTGGGCCTCGTCCAGGATGAGGAGGTCGGAGTGCTTCGAGCGCCCGCCCTTGTTGGAGCGGGCGACGAACGAGACGGTGTTCCCCTCCTTGACCGGGATCTCCTCGCGGCCGATGGCGCCCTTGAAGAAGTTCGGGTCGACGAAGTTCCGATAGGCCTTCGAACCCAGGAGCTGGGTCAGGACGCGATAGAACTGGGCCGCTGCGTCCTGACGGTGGCTCGTGAAGATGATGCGCTCGCCCAGCACCACGAGGCCGAAGCCGGCGCGGGCCGCGAGCAGCCCCTCGCTCTTGCCGTTCTGGCGGTTGACCTGGGTCCCGATGGTGGGGTTCAGCCACGTGCCGTCCGGGCCCACCGCCAGCCAGTCGTTCAGGACGCCCCTCTGCCAGTCGAGCAGATGGAGGCCGCCCAGCTCGCAGAACTCGGCGCACTGGGGCCCGTAGGTCTCCTCATACGGCTCGCAGATTCGGAGCGTCGGCTCGCTTCTTCCGGTGCGCATCCACCATCCTCGCGATCGGGTCGTCGGCCATGTCGGGCTCCTCCAGCGCGTGGAGGGCGAGCACCGTCTCGCGGTACTGCTCGCTCATGCCGGCCATGCCGTGGCCCTTGCAGGCGTCTATCTTCTCTGCGAGCGCCTCGGCGAGGGCCCTCAGCTCGCTGGCGAGGTCGCCTGTGGAGGTGGCGTCCGTGAGTCGGGTGGAGGCGGGTTTTGCCTCAGCCTTGCGTGTCTGTCCCATTTTTGGGTCTTCCGTGTGTGCATCAGCCCTATGCCGCCGGGACCATTTCATAA
>CANRHI010000090.1 GCA_947630365.1 uncultured Clostridia bacterium | reverse complement strand
CCCGGGGTCCAGCCCCATGGTGACGAAGCCCTTCACGGGGGGCTGCATGAGGAGGGGGCGAAGGTTGAGGGCGAATTGCCCGATGGCGCCCTCGCACGCCTTTTCGGTGAGCATGCCGCGCACTTCCCGCTCCACGGAGGGGGAAATGAGGCGGTCATACGCGTCCTCGGTGCACGCGCGCACCCATTCGGAGGAGGCGCAATACGGGCGTTTCACGGTGCGGCGGGTGAGAAGGGCAAGCGCGGTGTCGCGGTCGACCTCCAAGCAAACTTTGAGCTTTTCCTCCTTCTCGCCGCGGTTCAGGGCGAGCACTTGGTGCCCCGCCAACCTTCGCACGGAGGAAGTAAACCCGCAGTAGTTGCGGTAGACCGAATCCTTCGCGTCCTCCGAGGCCGCCTCGGAGGAGAGGGTGCCTCGGTCCATGTAGAGCTCCTTTAAGAGCTTTCGGATATCCGCGTCGTCCGAAATGCGCTCGGCGACGATATCCCCCGCGCCGCGTATGGCGTCCTCCGCGGTGAGAACGCCCTTTTCGGCGGAGAGGTACTTTTTTGCCTCCGCGAGGGGGTGCGGGCAATCGCTTTCCTGCGCAAAGAGAAGGTCCGCAAGGGGCTCCAATCCCTTTTCCTTGGCGACGGTCGCCCGCGTGCGCCGCTTTTGCTTGTAGGGGCGGTACAGATCTTCCACCTCGGCGAGCGTCGGGGCGCTTTCGATGCGGAAGGAGAGCTCTTCGGTGAGCTTACCCTGCCCCTCGATGGACTTCTTCACAGCCGCCTTGCGTTCCTCCAATCCGCGCAGATATTCGAGCCGCTCGGAGAGAGTGCGGATGTCCTGATCGTCCATCGAGCCGTGCATCTCCTTGCGGTACCGCGCGATGAAGGGGACGGTGTTGCCCTCGTCGAGAAGGTCGACGATGTTCTTCACATGCTCCTCGGGTCTGTTGAATTCGAGAGCGAGTTGCTTTACGATCTCCATAGTGAGAGTATTGTATCACATTCTCCGCGGAAAAGCAAGGCTTGGGGGGAAAACGGCGGCGCGTTTCGCGCCCCTTTCCCTTCGGGCAAAATTTATTTTTCGGCGAAGAAGGTGCGGATGATCTCGGCGATCTTGCTCTTGTAGACGACGCTGCCGTTGCCGCCCGTAAAGCACAGGGGCGGGTAGACGACGCACCACCAGTTGTCCCCCTCGCCCGTGCCGAGCTCCAAGATGAGCGCGTCGTACACGCCCGCCTGCAAGGTCGCCTCTTCGTACACGCGGGTGGGAAATTCTTCGCGCTTTAAGCTCGCCCGCGCGCCGTAGCCGTAGCCGTTTTCCTGAAGGACATGCTCCGCGACGCGCTCGATGGCGGGGAGCTCGCGCCCTACCATGTCCATGGCCTGCGCCTTCGTTTCGCACGAGGCGACGACGGGGGTGAGGTAGCGGACCACATCGTCCCGCACGAGGTATTTCACGGCTTGGTCGGCTTCGCCGTTGGAATTTGCACGGATATGTACCCGCAAATACTCCTGCGCCTCGGCATTTTCCACCCCCGTGGACGAAAATGCCCATACCATGCCCGCGATCGCCGCACACAAAATCGCTATCACTGCCGCTTTTTTCATAGAAAAAACCCTCCCATTCGCGGGAGAGTATAGACAAAACAAGCGAAGTTTATACCTGTCATTTTGTGCGGAAGGAGGAGGTGATGACGCCCCCGCCGAGGCACTGCGTCTCGTCGTACAGCACGGCATACTGCCCTTCGGTGACGGCGCGCTGGGGCTCGTCGAAAAAGAGGGTCGCGTTGTCCCCTTCGAATGCGGCGGTCACATTCTGCTCGCTTTGGCGGTAGCGAAGTTTGGCGCGGCAGCGAAGGGTCCCCTCGATGGGATGGGGAATGAAGTTGAAGCCTTCCACATGGCAGCCGTTTGAAAAGAGCGGGCTTTCGTCCCCGTGGGAGACGAAGAGGATGTTGCGATCCAAATCTTTTTTCACGACGAACCACCTGCCCTCTTCCCCCTTTCTGCCGCCGAGGTCCAGCCCCCGCCGCTGCCCCAAGGTGTAGTACATGAGCCCGATGTGCTCGCCGACTTCCTCCCCCTCGAGCGTGCAAATTTTCCCCGGCTGCGCGGGAAGATACCCCTGCAAAAATTTGCGGAAATTTCTCTCGCCGATGAAGCAAACGCCCGTCGAGTCCTTCTTCTCCGCCGTCGAGAGCCCGTTCTCCTTGGCGATGGCGCGCACCTCCGCCTTTGTAAAAGAGGCAAGCGGGAAGAGCACCCCCTCGAGCTGCTCTTGCGAGAGCCCGCATAGAAAGTAGGTTTGGTCCTTGCCCGCGTCCTTCGCCTTGAGAAGTCGGTGCACGCCGTTCTCGTGCGAGACGCCGCAGTAGTGCCCCGTCGCGATGAAGTCCGCGCCGAGCTTTTTCGCATACTCCTTGAAGGGTCCGAATTTGATCTCGCGGTTGCAGAGCACGTCGGGGTTGGGGGTGCGCCCCGCCCTGTACTCCTCGAGAAAGTGCGAAAAGACGCGCTCCATGTACTCCTTGGCGAAATTCACGGTGTAGTAGGGAATGTCGAGAAGGCCGCACACCCGCGCAACGTCCTCGAAGTCGCTCTCCGCGGTGCACACGCCGTTCGCGTCCGTCTCCTCCCAGTTGCGCATGAAGAGCCCGATGACGCGATACCCTTGATTTTTGAGGAGAAGCGCGGCGACCGAGCTATCCACGCCCCCGCTCATTCCCACGACGACTGTCTTTTCCATACCCGTATTGTAGCACACTTTTTTTCAAAAGCAAAGCGATTTTGCATGGCGAACGCCTCCCCTCCCCCTGCGTCCCCCTCCCCGTAATACGGGGAAGGGGATAAAAGACGAAATCCCCTTCCTTTGTACGGGGAAGGGGATAAAAGACGAAATCCCCTTCCTTTTTAAGGAGGGGGACACAGGGGGAGGTTGCTTGAAGATCCCCCCTCCTTGGGAAGGAGGGGGACAAAGGAAAAGCCCTTACTTTTTCAGCGTTTGCAAGACGGTTTCGGGCGCCTGCTCGTAGCGGACGAATTCGGAGGAGAAGCGTCCTCTGCCCTGCGTCATGGAGCGGAGCGCCGTCGCATAGGTGAGGATCTCGCCCTCGGGAGCTTCCGCGGTGATGACCTGCAAGCCGTTCACGGTGTCCATGCCGATGATGCGGCCGCGGCGCTTGTTCAGATCGCCCATGATGTCGCCGACGTACTGTTCGGGCACGGTGATCTTCATGGAATGGATGGGCTCGAGCAAAATGGGCTTGGCGCGCGGAATGCCGTCCTCATACGAGAGCTTCGCCGCCGAGACGAACGCGATCTCCTTACTGTCGACGGGGTGGGACTTTCCGTCGAAGAGCGTCGCCTTGAGATTTACCATCGGGAAGCCCGCGAGCACACCCTTTTGAATGGCTTCTCTGAGTCCCTTTTCGACGGCGGGGATAAACTGCTTGGGCACGGAGCCGCCGACCGTCGCGTCGACGAATTCGAACACGCCGTCCTCGGCGCCCGGCTCGAAACGGATATTGACGACGCCGAACTGCCCCGCGCCGCCCGACTGCTTCTTGTGCTTCCCTTCCGCTTCCGCCTTGGAGAGGATTGACTCGCGATAGGCGACGGTGGGAACGGTGAAGTCCGCATCGGCGCCGAATTTGGACTTGAGCCTGCGCTTGATGACCTCGAGCTGGACTTCGCCCTGCCCGCAGGCGAGCGTTTCGCCCGTCTCGGTGTTCTTGCGCACCTCGAAGCTCTTGTCCTCTTCGGCAAGGCGGTTGAGGCCGCCGAACACTTTATCCTCGGTGCCGCGCACGGTGGCGTTCACCGCCATGGAGAGCACGGGAGCGGGGAAGTCGATGGGCGGGAATTGCACGGGAGCGGAGGGATCGCAGAGCGTATCGCCCGTGCCCGTATTGGAGAGCTTGTTCACCGCGCCGATGTCGCCCGCCGTGAGCTCGGTGACGGGGGTCTGCTTCTTCCCGCTCACGAGGTAAATGGCGTTGATGCGCTCTTCGGTATCGGTATTGGGGTTGTACACCGTCATGCCCGAGCGGAGAACACCGCGGCAGACGCGGATATAGTTGAGCTTGCCGACGAACGGGTCGACCGCCGTCTTGAACACTTGCAGCGCGAGAGGGCCGTTTTCGTCGCAGAGGACCTGCGTCCCCTCCTTGGTCTTGAGGTCGGTCGCCGGGAGCGCCGCACGCTCCGCCGCCTGCGGGAGATATTCGCCGAGCGCGTTCATGAGGTTGATGACGCCCTTGTTGAGAAGCGCACTGCCCGCGAGCACGGGGATGACGCTCGTCGTATGGATGCCCTTGCGAAGGCCGAGAGCGATCTCGTCGGAGGTGAGGGAGCCTTCGCCGAAGTATTTATCGAGCAGCTCCTCGTCGTTCTCCGCCGCCGTCTCCTGAAGGACGCCGAGCATTTCCTCGAGCTCGGCGGTGTACGCCGCGGGAACGGGCACTTCCTCCACGCCCGAGGCGCCGAATTTGAACGCCTTGCCGGTGATGACGTCGATAAAGCCCGTCATCTTGTTCCCCTCCATCATGGGGATCTGGATGGGCGCGATCTTTCCCTTATACTTCTCCTGAAAGGCGCGAACGGTGCCGGGGTAGTCGGCATTCTCCTTGTCCATGCCGTTGATGAAGAGGATGGTGGGCTTTTTGAGCGACAGGCACCGATCGACCGCCTTCTCTGCGCCGACGGTGACCGAACCGCCCGCTCCCGCCACGACGATCGCCCCGCCGCACGCACGCATCGCCGAGCAGCATTCGCCCTCGAAATCGAAGAAGCCGGGCACGTCGAGCAAGTTGATCTTTATGTTCTTCCATGTGACGTAGCCGAGCGAGAGGGAGATGGAGGTCTTTCTCGCGATCTCCTGTTCGTCGAAGTCGGAGACCGTCGTCCCGTTTTCGATCTTGCCCATGCGCTCGATGGCGCCGCCATTGAACAAAATGGCTTCGAAGAGGGTCGTCTTGCCCTCGCCGCTGTGCCCCACGATCGCAATATTGCGAATATTTTCTGCGGAAATACTCATAAAAATTCCCCTTGTTTCAGGATCGGCGCTTTTGGATAAAGGCACCGTCTTTTCCATTATAACGCAATTTCGGAAAAAATCAAGAGGAAACGGAAAAATAATTGCGATTTCTGTGAAAATAAAACACAGAGGGCCTCGCCGCCCCGCGCCGCCTACCCCTCCCCCTGCATCCCCCTCCCCGTAATACGGGGAAGGGGATTATTATTAGAAATCCCCTTCCTTTTTAAGGAGGGGGACACAGGGGGAGGTTCCCGCGTCATTCTGCCCCGCGCGCATTCTATTCCTATCGAAGCGCGGCACGAGCCCACAGGGCGAAGTACCGTAGTGGAGGCATCTCTACCTCTTGTGTCATGCCGACCGTAGTGGAGGCATCTCTACCTTATTTTGAGATTTCTCGACTTCGGCTACGCCTCCGCTCGAAATGACACCCCCTCATACCGAGCCCCGCAAGGGGCGAGCGTATCTTCTACTTTGTAGTACAACTTGCGGGGAAGATTCGCTCACTCCGCTGACGCTCCGTTCGGAATGAGGGTAACCGCGATATTCTGCCCCTTGCCAACGCGTCATTCTGAGCCCCCTTGTGAGGCGAAGAATCCCGAGGATGAAAATTCGGACTTCTTACTTCGGGATGTTTCCGTCGCTTCGCTCCCTCAACATGACGCGGTGACCCGTTCGCTTCCCGCGCCGCCTACCCCTCCCCCTATTTCTCACATCCTTCCTTCTCAAACCCTTGCAATTTGGCAAAATTTGTGCTACACTTTTCATAGGCGAACGCATTCGCCAAAGGGGTGAAACCATGAATGAGATCGAAACCTGCCTCATCGAACGCAGAAGCACCAAGAATTTCCTCCCGAAGCCCGTCCCCAAGGACGTGCTCGAGCGCATTCTCACCGCGGGAACGTATGCCGCAACGGGCAGGGGGCGGCAATCCCCCATCATCCTCGCCGTCACAAACAAGGCGCTGCGCGACCGCCTTTCCCGCATCAATGCGGACATTTTGGGAACGGACGCCGACCCCTTCTACGGCGCGCCCGTCGTCCTCGTCGTCCTCGCCGAGCGGGAGGTGCACACGCATGTGTACGACGGAAGCCTCGTGATGGGCAATCTGATACTCGCCGCCGAAAGCGAAGGCGTGGGAAGCTGCTGGATCCATCGCGCCAAGGAGACCTTCGAACGGGAGGAGGGCAAGCAAATCTTGCGCGAGCTCGGCATCGAGGATAAGTACGAGGGCATCGGCAACTGCGTGTTGGGCTATCCCGCGGGCGCTCCCCGCCCCGCCGCCCCGCGAAAGGATGGATATATCGTCTGGGCGGAGTAACGTTTTTACCTCTATAATGGGAGGAAAGGGCTTGTTTCCGCGATGAAGGAAGGCCTTCCCCCATCGAAAAAGTCCTCTTTTTTGAGGAAGCGAGCCGCCCGCCTTCTTCCCGAGAAGAATTTGCGGAATTTTTTCGGAATGCCCCCAAAAATACGCGCATTTTTCTTTGGGATGTGCTATAATTACGCTTGCGCAAAGATGCGCAAATGTGTCCGTAGCTCAGTTGGATAGAGCGCAAGCCTCCGGAGCTTGAGGCCGCAGGTTCGACTCCTGTCGGGCACACCATTTGATAACAAATCCGAACGCTCGATTTCCTCTAATGAGATGCGAATTGTTCCGTCCTTGTAGTTGCAGGTGATGAGAGCATAATCATCGTAGAGGTAAATTGCGTTCACAAACGTATCTATCAGCCGCTGCCTGCCTTCTTGGGTATTCAGATCGAGCGTTCG
>CANRHI010000089.1 GCA_947630365.1 uncultured Clostridia bacterium | reverse complement strand
TTTTTCGTGATGAAGTACTTCCCGTTCTCAAACGTGACCTCATAATTCCCGTTCGCCGAAACGCCCGTGATGGCGTATCCCGCGGCGTTGGCGTCCGTCCCTGCCGCCTTGGTGAGCGTGATCTGCAGATCGTCCTCCTCAAAGGCGAGCTCAAAGCCCTCCTTCAACGCCCACTCCGTCGGAGCCGCAGGCTCCCTGCCCGAATACGTCGCCGTCTTGTTCCCGATGACCACCGTCACCGCCTTCTTCGTCACCGTCCAAATGCCTGTGGTGAAGCTCACGGCGTAGTTCGCATTGGCGGAGCCCTGACCGTCCGTCAGTCTGCCGTCGATGACATACCCGCCTTCCTTCACGGCGACGCCCTCTTCGCGGAAGATCTCGTATGCGAGCTCATCCTCTCCGCAAAGCTGCGGCACGGTGACCGTCACGTTTTTCAGGTCGATCGCTTCGCCGTACACGCTCGTCCCGCTCCCGATCCCGATGACGATGCCCTTTTGCTTGATCTCGTAGGCGTTTTCCTTGCCCTCGAAGGTCACGCTGTAGTTGGCGTTGGAAGCGCTCGCGTCGAGGCTGTACTTCTTTACATCCTTGTCGGGATTCACAACGTGGATCTCCACGCCGAGAACGTCCTCGCCCACGACCTTTCCTTCCGTCACTTCCCACAGCGAAGCGTCGCTCGAAGCGGCAGCGTTCTCCCCGTCGTAGATCTTTTCCTGCGGCTTGAGCGTCACCGTCAGCTCGACCGCCGAAATGACGATCTCCCCCGTGAGAGTCAGCGGCTTATACTCCCCGAGCGTGATGACCGCCGTCACCTTGTAGGTGCCGACATTCTTCACCTCGGAAGCCTCCACGCTCGCCTTGTCCTTTTCGTAAGTGATGACGACTTGCGCCTTTTCCGCCTCGCCCGAAAGCCCCGTCACGCTCAAACTATGCGCCTGCCCGTCGTAGGTCACCTTGGTCTCGCCCGAAAGCGCCACGCCGCCGAATACCTTTTCGGATATGGTATAGTGCCCGTTTTCCGTTTGAATTTCGTAGTTTTGCGGCTCATCCTCGCAGGTGATGACGATATCGAACGTCTCCCCCGCCTTGGCGCTCTCGCTCACATCGCACGAGAAACTCACGTTCGGCGTGTAGCCGTCGCCCGCGATCAGCCCCTCGCCGCCCACATGGTAGGTGTACTCTGTGTCGAGCTCCTCGCCCTCGGGCGTCGTCTTATCGTCCGCCGTAAGAGTGATATTCCGCTTTGCGATGGTGTATGCCTTCTCGCCGCCCTCGAAGGTCACGGCGTAGTTTTCATTCTCCCACGAGCCGACGATCTTGTAGCTGCCCGCCGCCTTCGGAGCTTCGCCTTCGAACGAGAGCTTCACATTCAGCCCCGCCGTCGTATCTTGCCCGAGAAGCGCGCTGCCTTCCTTGAGCGCCCAGTTGGTGTCCACCGCCTGCCCGAGCGACCCCGCCGCATTGTCATACGTCTTGCCCTGCGGCTTGATCTCGATCGTGATGTCCTTCGCGGTAACGTGCCACGAAAAGCTCGCGTCCGCCTTGAGCGCGCCGTCTACATACCAGTAGCCGCCCGTAAGCGAAACCGTCACACTGTAGTCGCCCTTATTGATGATCGAGCCCGCAATGGAGTACGAAACTTCCAGCCCCGCATGCTCGCCCGCATATTTTTGCTCGAAGAGCGCCGCAAGGTCGTCCCCTTCGAACGCCACGCCCTTGTAGGTCAAAGAGCCAAGGTCCTCAACCGCGTAGAGAACGTAGGCCGTCTCCTCATGCTCGCACCCGAGCGCCGTGCACCGGCGCGTCGCCGTCTTCACCGGCTCCTCCGCCGTAGGCGTCTCCTCAGACGTAAGGGGCTCCCAGTTGTATTCATGATGCGCGTGCTCGACCATCCATGTACCCTTCATGGCGGTCCCGAGGGGCAACGTCTGATTTTCCGCACCGCCTTCGAGCGCGGCATATTTCAATTCTTCGAGAGTGAAATCCTCGCCCGAGGTGGCAACGTAATTCTTCCCCGCCGCAAGCTCGATGAAGGCGCCTGTCACCTTGTTCCACACGCGCGCCTTGGCTTTGTAGGCGAAGTAGTTTTTGCAGTTGTCCGTTCCGTCTTTGACAGTGTCGCTCAAAATGGCGTCCGACGCGATCTCGATGCGTCCGGAGCCATTCGTCTCGACGGTCCCGACGAACGTAGCGGGTTTGGCGCCGGCGCTCGAGGGTTTATTTGCGGCGTCGAGCATCCATTTTTTGTCGATGATGAGCTTACCGTCGACGATCAAATGTCCGCTCTTGGAATAGCCCGCGGTCTGCAGATCGTCTGCCGTGGGGTAGCTCTTGCTTCCGGCATTTGCGGGAGCTTGGAACCCTTCATACACCCAAGCGCTCGCATGCAAGGTAAGCGTGGCGCCCTTGCTGACCTTCACGCTCGCACCGGGCATGATCATGAAGTCCGTCACCGTCTCGTACTGTGCTTCCTCTCCGCCCAGCTCGATATCGAAGTTGTAAGGAATGGAGAAGTACACCCCGAAGGTGGGCACGACGAGGCCCAATGCCGAGAATTGCATGTAGCTGAACACCGCGCCGCCCTCAAAGACGAGCTTGGTTTGCCCGATGAGCTCGGTGCAATTGGTAACGTTGGCGTTTCCTACGACCTTGTTGGGGTCATACGTCATCGTCACGCTCGAATTCGGCTTGAGCATGATAATGGTATCCCCGCCCTTGTCGTCGCTGATGAAGGGCTGGTCGAGCGAGTAAAATTCATTGAACTGCGCGACATAGAGCGTCGCATGTCCGATGAGCTGCGCCCCGTATTCAATGGTCATGGGGCACTCGATATTGATCATGGCATACCGCTTGAAAGGCGTGATATTCGCCATGAATAGATCCAACGTGATGGACCCGCCGGAGAAGTCGAGGATGAGGAAGGGCTCATATACTTTTGCGCCGCTTTCCGCCTTGATGCTTCCCATGCCGTTTTCGCCGTCGCCGCCCCATACTCTGCCGAGCACGTCGAACACGCCGCCGTTTTTCACGATGATCTCACTGCCCTTCAAGAGGACGATCTCGGAATACTTGCCCGAGGTGTGCCCCTGATAGCCTTGATCGGCATAGTTTACAACGCCGCCGAGATACAGCCCGCCAAGGATATTGATCTGCACATTCTCCGCCACGGTAATGGTGAGATAGCGATACTCATCGACGAGCGATGGATCTGCCCAAGCAATACGCTTCTGCGAGGAATAGCCGTTCGCCGCAGACCCCATGAAGGTACCTGATTCTTCGAAGGGAATGATCACGCGCACGTTTTTGGGGATCGTGAGGCTGTCTTGGATCGTCGTGTTGCGGATGAGATAGACATCGCCGCCACTCGCCTTTGCAGCTTCCATTGCGCTGTTCAAAGTATCGTAATATTGCCCTTCGAAGCGTGCCGAATATGCTTCTTCCCCGCCGAACCATGCTTTTATTTCCACGGGGTCGATGAGCGTGTAGCGCAAGGTATATGTGCTCCCCTCGACGGAAGTGGAGGGAAGATAGGAGGATTTCCCGCCCGAGATCAATTCCCAACCGTAGAACTTCTTCCCCGCGGGCGCGGTCGCCGTCAAGGTCACCGTGCTGCCGAAGCCGAGCGTTTTGCTCTCGCCGAGCGTGATCGCTCCGCCCGCCTGCGCCTGAACGGAACCGTTGTATTCGGCGTCGTTGACGGAATACTTGAAGTCCGCCTCCGTGCCGTTGCGGAAGGAGACATTGCGGATGGCATATCTGCCCTCGGCGTTGGGATGGGTCGCGAAAATAAGCCTGAACTCCGAGGTCATGTGGGAATATTTTCCGTCAACGTCTTGAAGATCCCTTTGGACGGTACTCTGATATTCACTTTCACGGACGGTGGGAATGACGCAACGGTACCAGCCGTCGCCGAGCGCCGTCACAAAACTGTTGGGCTCATTGCTATTGCCCGTCCAGATAGAGACATTGGATTTGTGGTCGACAAGGCCGATCATGTCGCTGTCCGAGGTTTGAATCGATTGCCCGTCTATATAAGTGTTATAGACACGCTCCGTTATGACGCCGTTTCCATCATGATTCTCAGGATCGGTACTGTTGTTATAGTAATCTCTCCTTTCGATCAAGATCACGGCGTCGCGCGTTGCAATGCCCGCACTCTTCCTCACTTCGAGATAGATATCAAATGTCAAAACGCCTTGATAATTGACGTATTTGCCTCCGTTGGAGTAATAATTTCTTATTTCAAGCATGGAGAGGCTCCAACGATCCTGGCTCATCCCATTCGGTGTTTTCGTCTTATGTTTGCTCGGATCGTACATCCCTTCAAAGACGGGCGTCTTGGTCTCTCCCCCGTCGAATTCCGAAGTCGCCGACCACCCCGCGGTGGAAGTGGTCGCAAAATATGCGCCCGCTTCACTCTCCTCGGTAAAGAGGTGATTGAAAGCGCTCGTAATGTCCTTCCCTTGATAATCTTTCGCGAAGACCGCCCCCTCGGGTAAATCAACGGGTTGCGTCGCGGCGACCGCCTCCCCCGTGGTATATACAACGTAGATCGCCGTTTCCGCCGTGCCGAAGTAGCCCTCTTTGGAGATCGTGATCTTGATTTCGTATTGGTTGCCGAGCTGTTGCGCCAGCCACCAATTCACGGTGTCTGTGTCAAAGCTCGATTTCATATCTTCAGTGAGCACATCGCTCACGGGGCCGAGATCCCCCGTCTTATCGACGCTCATCGCCTTGGTTTGATCCCCGTTGACGGTGAGCTCGATCGTATCGTCCTCGCCGTATCCGCCGAAGAGCACAAAGAGCGATTTTTTGTCCGCCGCGGTAAAATCAACGCCGATCTCGGTGTTCTCGGCTTTGATCTGCTGCGCCTCGTTTTCCGCGGAGGGATCGTTGACCTTCGTCCATATCGTGGGCGCGACGACCTCCTCCTCAAAGAGCGCAGAAATATCCTTTCCTTCAACAGGGGCACCATCCAAGTAGAGCTTGCCAGCCTTGAATTCTAATTTGCATGTCTCGCTTTCGGTGTGTTGTTCGCCCGAAGTCCAAGAAATGAAGTGCGCGTCGACCGTTTTTGTATCGTCGAGCGAGCTTGTTACACTCTTTTTTGCCGTTGCCGTGAGCGTGATGGGGAAATCGTCGTAGAGCGTAAACGTTTTCCCGTCTTTGCAGGGTTCGCCCTCCGAAACGCCCAATCCGTCGGTCGTAATATCGCCTAAGTTTTCATCATATTTCAATGTGAATGTGCGGGCAGTCTTTTCCGTGAGCTGCACATTTCCGAAAGAGAAAGCCTCGCCTTCTTTCTCGGGCATTTCGTCCTCATGTTCGACGCCAAGTGCGTATTGGGTCGCCGTCTCCGAAGGGGTGTAGGGTGCGGTGGTAAAACGAATCTCCAACGTATGACTCCCCGCCGTATCGACATAGACGGATATAGATTGAATATCCGAACTACCGCTTCCTGCCTCGCCTGTGCGACCGAGGCCGATATTCATTTGGGAAGCACTTCCACTGTATTGGCCTACGGGTCCGCCGCTCGTGGCCTGCTTGTTCGGTTCCGTAGTCTTCCCATGCGTCTTGTACTTGATTGTCGTCGTTGCGGGTACATTCACCCCGTCAAGCATGACAAGTGCCTTCGTCCAGTGCGAAGGGTTTCCCTCCGTTCTGTCCACCACATACTCGGGCGTACCCGCACCCCACGGTGCATTATTATAGGTATTATTTTCGTTTGAAGCGCGAAGCAGGCTATAATCGAACGTAAGGATCGCGGCTCCCTCTACATGGAAATCAATGTGGGCCGAGCTTTGTGTTTGTTCTGTAACTATCGCTGTAATGCTCGGGTTTTCAATGCTGTATTTCCCGTCAGTATTTTGCCATTTGAACTGATTGTCTCCCTCAAGAGAATCGTAGGTGATCAACATGTTGTTGTCACCGAGTTTCTCGAAAGAAACATTAAATTGGCTCTCGGAACTGATTTTTGGCGTATAGCTATCTCCGCGCGCTAAAATCGTGCCGTCCGCGTCCTTCCAAATGGGGAAATAGCCCTCATCGGGCTTTGCCGTCATCTCGATGGGCTTCCCTGAGCAAACCTGTGTGGTCAAGCTCGTTTTGCCTGCGCTTGTTGTCTCGCCCGCCATCGTGATCGTACCGTGCACCGCTCCATCAATGGAGGCAGTCACGTCATAATAAGCCGGCTGTCTCAGACCGGAAACCGTGACGATCGCTCTTGAGCTTGCAGAAATCTTTATAAAATAATACTCATATTGGGCGTCACCTGTAAACGTTACAATTCCGTCCTGAAAGTCAACACTGCCGACCCCATCTGTTCCTTGCTTGACCGTTCCTGACCCTTTCACCGAACCGACTGTACCGTAATGCGAGTAGGAACTAAATTTATTGTTCGGATCAAAATCCTTGTCATAGTAGATATCTACTCCATATGATGATTGGTCTGCGGAAATCGAATAACGAAACTTTGCCGTGCGCTCCCCTTCTTTTGAAAAATGGATCAATATTAAGGCAGAGTTAGAGCATGTGTAGGAATTATGCTCCTCATCGTAAATTTCCTCCGCATTCGGATTCCCAAATAGGTCATACTCCGATTGACCGCTGAGGACGATTTCCTCATCTGCTCTCGCCGAAACAAATGCGCCGAATTCGAACGCCATAAAGAGCGAGAGCGTAAGCGTCAACAGAGCGGCGCTGATGGCGAGAAGCAGCCTTCTTGCCTTGCTCATGCCAACAATTTTTCCTCTCATATTCTCTTCTCCTTTTCCTTTTGTTCGACGAAGAACGAAGGACATGTCATAGAAAACTTGCAAAGCGCATGCCAAAATCCGCGCACGCGCACGCATATGACGGAAACATCTTAACACCACCCCCCCCCATTGTCAAACATTTTTAATCATGAAAATATATGACAAATGCGTTTTTTTCCATATTTTCGCCATTTTTTTCACCAATATTCACTATATTTAACGCCCCTCCCCCTGGCTCCACCTCCCCCTCAAGTATAAGGGGGAGGGCATGAAGCTGCCCCCTTTGAAGGGGGCGGCTCCGCCATAGGCGGTGGTGGGGGTTGCCCCTTTGCTATCGCG
>CANRHI010000088.1 GCA_947630365.1 uncultured Clostridia bacterium | reverse complement strand
TACCTGCCCCCCATTCATGGGGGCGGGTGACGAGCAAGGCGAGTCAGGTGGGGGCTCTACCTGCCCCCCATTCATGGGGGCGGGTGACGAGCAAGGCGAGTCAGGTGGGGGCTCTACCCCAAATGTCTGTAAATATCTTCACATACGCCTTCAAAATTGGAATTCACTTCTTTATCTGTATATCGAAGAACGGCATATCCCATTTCTTTGAGAAAGGCGTCTCGTAATTTGTCCTGTTCCGCGGCAGCTCCTTCAAAATGTTGCGCGCCGTCCAGCTCAATTACGATTTTCCTCTCCATGCAACAGAAATCAACAATATAACGATTGATTACCTTTTGCCTCGTAAATTTTACGGGCAGTTTTGCCAAGAACCGATACCATAGTTTTTTCTCTTCGTCCGTAGCGTTTTTCCGCAAGGATTTTGCGTTTTTCACCAAATTATGATTTTTGATTTTAATGCGCACATTCAACCCCCACCACCGCCTACGGCGGAGCCGCCCCCTTCAAAGGGGGCAGCTGTTTGCACTCCCCACCGCCTACGGCGGAGCCGGTCTCACGCGGGTAGAGGCACGCATTCGGTCAGCATTTGCCCGTGCATATGGGCAAATGCCAAGAAAATTTTGCGCCAAAGATCATCAATCTTTGGCAGAATGCAAAATTTTCCCTTCAAAGGGGGCAGTTGTTTCAACCCCCACCACCGCCTACGGCGGAGCCGCCCCCTTCAAAGGGGGCAGCTACCCCGTCCCAACAGTATTTTTGCATATCGACGTAGCCGTCTTTCACTTCTACGCCCTCCTCTTCGAGAAGGCGCGCCTGCACATCCATTCCCCCGAAGGCGAACGCGGGCGCGAGCCTGCCCTCGCGGTTGACGACCCTATGGCAGGGCACGACCACGGGCGTGGGGTTTTTGTGAAGGGCGTTCCCCACCTGCCGCGCCGCACGGGGATGCCCGATGCCGCGGGCGATCATCCCATAACTTATGACCTTCCCCCTCGGCACCCGCTTCACATATTCGTACACGGCTTCGAAAAAGGTCATTCTTCCCCCTCGAAGAAAGGTTTGAGGCAGGAGACGATTTTCGCACAACGCTCGTCCTGCGGAAACTTTTTTGCGTACTCGAAGGTGTGGCGATGAACTTCCGTCGCCTTATCGTACTGTTCCATGCAGTGATAGGTATCCCCGAGGTTCGCGAGGGTCAAGCTGAGGCGAAGTTCGGCATTCGGGGTCTTCGCATTGCGATAGAGATTTTCCGCCGCCAACCGATACGCCTTCACCGCCTCTTCAAAGTTCTTTGCGTTAGAGTATAGGTTTCCGAGCTGGTTGCCGCATTCCGCAAGATCCATTGCATATTCGCACTTTTCGGGGCACTCACTTTCAAGCCGCCCATAGACCTCTATGGCCGAAGAATACGCCTTCGCCGCCTCATCGAAGCGTTGTTGCTTCTCGTAGAAAATTGCGACCTCTTTGTAAATTTCCGCAAGCGCAGGGGCGTGCATTGTGGGAAGGGCTTCCCCGAGCCATTCGAAGCGTTCGACGGAGCTCAAATATGCCTCTTCCGCCTCGTGAGGGCGGTTCGTCGCCCCATACACTTTGCCGAGATACCGATAGGCCCTTGCCTCATTCAAAAGGTATGCGGTGGAATATTCGTCCTTCACCGGTCCGCATGCCGTGAGCCACTTCCGGCAAACCTCTTCCGCCTCCTCGAAGCGCCCCATACCGAAATACAATTCCGCCAAAAAGGCACAGCTCGAAGCAACGTCGAGGCAAAACGCGGGGTTGCGGGGCAGCATTCCCTCGCGGATTTCGAGCGATTTTATAAGCATCCGCTCGGCTTCCTCATACTTTCCAAGCCTCCCCATTGCCCTGCCGAGGTTGCAGTAGGTGACGGCAAGGTCGAAGTCATACGGTGCCGGGTCTTCCGCATGCAACTTCAGATAGATGGCATTCGCTTTTCGGAACTCCGCCTCCGCTTCCTCGTAGCGGCCCAAATGGAAATACGTCACGCCCAAAAGGTTATAGACGTTGCCGAACTTAAATTCGGGCAAAGACATCAAAGGAGAAGAGCGGTAATACAAAAGCCGCTTCGCAAGCCCGAGAGCCTTCTCGTGTTCGTGCCGAACGTCGCAATAAATCGCGTAGTCATAGAGCGGGTCTTTGTCCAAATCGAACTTTTCGACGCGGGCGCAGGCCTCTTCGTAAATTTTGCCGATCTCGGCGAAGCTCTCCTCGGTCAACCCCTCCGCCTTCAACGCTTCGATGCGCTGCAACAGCTCGTTGACGTTGGTTTGAATGCGCTCCTTGTACCCCTCCGCCATCTGCTCGCTGTGGGAAAGTTCGGCGAGAATTTCGTTCAAATCGAGGATTTCGAGCGCGTCCTTGTACTTCCCCTTCTCGAAGGCGCGGTACGCCGCCACCTGACGGGGGGAAAGGTTGCCCTTCGCCGTGCGCTCCGCCATGGACTTCACCGCCTCGAGCACCGCTTTCTCGGCGTCGCGGATGCCTTTCTCCGCCGCCGCCCGTTTGCTCGCCACCTTGCGGTATTCCTCCTCCGCCGCCTCGTCGGGGGCGTCGGACATGAGCTTCTCGCGGAGGGCGAAGTACTGCTCCGTGAGGGCTTTATATTCCTCTTTGAGCGCCCCGAGGGAGCTGTTTCCCGTGAACACGGGGAGCGCATTCGTCTCGGCGATGGTCTGCCCGCCGAACACGATCTTTCCGCCTTCGACTTTGGGCTCCTCCGCGTCCAGCCCCATGAGCTTGATCTGCATGAGGATGCCGAGCTTGAGCGTGTCGATATTTTGATAGATGTTGTAGTAGTGCTTGACCTCGCTGTCGAGCATGTGCATGAACGCCTTCACGTCCCCTTCCGCCTCGTCGGGGGAATTGACATACTTGAAATAGGTGACGATCTTCGGCTTTTGGGCAGTTTGGAAGGCGTCGAGCGCGACCTCGAATTCGTGGCGGGTGTAGTCGCCCACCTTCTTGAAGAAGAGGAAGAAGCACAGCTCGCTCGCCTTTATCTCCTCGTCGAAGGCGGACTGCTTCCCCTCCGCGCGGATGGCGTTGTCGAAATCCTCGCACTTTGCGAGCGAAAATTGTACCCCGCGGTCGAAATAGATCTCATTGAGCTGACGGATAAAATCCCCCACCTCCAGCCGATCCAACCGCAGATCCGTGATGGACGACGCAAGAAATATCTTGATCCTCTTCATAAGACCACCTTATTTATCCTTATCGGCGCCGCTTGCAACTATTCGCACGCGGTCCGATCGAATGTCATAGACTTCCTTTCGGCCGATACTCAAAGGAGACGTATTTCTGTCTCCAAGCAGTGTCCGCGAAATCCTCTTCCTTCATACTGCCGCATAGATACAAGTCGTTTGCGATCTCTTGGATGACGTCGCACAATTCGAGCCGCTCCGTATATTTTTTTGGGATCGCGTCCATTCCGAGGACCGCGCCGAGGATGTTCCCCGTCACCGCGCCCGTGGAGTCGCTGTCCCCGCCGTGGCTCACGGCGGCACAAACGCCCCTCGCAAAGTCGTCCGAGTATCTGACGGCACAATAGACGGCAATGGCGAGCGTTTCCTCCGCGACCCAGCCCTCGCCGAGCGCTTGTATGTTCTTCAAGTCGTCGCCGCCCGATGCCGCGAGGGTAAGGGCGCGTTCGATGAGAGCCCTCTGCCTGTCGCGATAGTCTTGTCTCCGAAAATACGGTTCGGCGGCAGAGAGCGCGTGCATTGCCGCCGCCTCGATGCTTTCCCCGTATTCCACGATGCAGCGAATGATATGGGCGAGCATCGCCGCCGGGGCATAGCCGAGCGGGTGCCCGTGCGTGAATGCAGCCACCCGCGCCGCGGCGAGATCGGAGCCTTCGAGGGGACAATTCGTCCCGCAATAGAACAGCCCGACGGGCGCGACGCGCATGACCCCGCCGCACCCCTTGCTGTCGTTGATGGGGCGTTCCATCGTGCCTTCGCCTCCCTGTGCAAGCGCGGAGAGACAGGTATTCCCGGGAGCGCGGCGATGATACAGCTCCTTCACGTTTGCAAGCCAAGAATAACGACGCTCCCCTTGGGGAAGGGGATAGGGGCTCGTCTGCGTGCGGTACCAATCCCGATAGCAAAGGACGACGGCGTACTCATGCGGCGCGACCAAAAACCCGCGAAGCACACCCCGCGTCATACCGAGTAGCAAACCCGCGGCGGTGAAGAGCGACATCTGCGTATCGTCCGAGATCTCGGCGACGCCGTTGTGCAGGATATAGTCCGTAACGCCCGCCTTCCCGAATTCCCTTCCGATCTCGCTCGCCGACAGGAATTCGACGGGATACCCGAGGGCGTCTCCGACCGCACCTCCCACCATCGAGCCCAAAAACTTACTCCGCTCCCTCATCTTACTTGTCCTTATTCGTCTTTAATATCTGCATAAAGACTTCGGAGGGGACTTCGACGGTGCCGATCTGGCGCATGCGCTTTTTGCCCTCTTTTTGCTTCTCGAGGAGCTTCTTCTTGCGCGTGATGTCGCCGCCGTAGCACTTGGCGAGGACGTCCTTTCTCACCGCCTTCACGGTCTCGCGGGCGATGATCTTCCCGCCGATCGCCGCCTGCACGGGGATCTCGAAGAGCTGGCGCGGGATGGCGTCCTTCAAATTCTCGCAGAGCATCCTCCCCCTCGCGTAGGCGCGTTCCTCGTGGACGATGGTGGAGAGCGCGTCGCACGCGTCGCCGTTGAGAAGGATATCGAGCTTGACGAGCCTGCTCCTTTGGTAGCCGACGAGCTCGTAATCGAAGCTCGCGTAGCCCTTGGTGCGGGACTTCAACTCATCGAAGAAATCGTACACGATCTCGTTGAGGGGAAGGGTGTATTCGAGCTTGACGCGGCGGGTATCGACATAGGTCATGTCCTTAAAGGTGCCGCGCTTGTCTTGGCAAAGGTCCATGATGGAGCCCAAATAGTCGGGCGGGGTGAAGATCTCCGCCTTCACCACGGGCTCTTCCATAAAGTCGATGTCCGAGGGGTCGGGCAGGTGGGAAGGGTTGTCCACGAAGAGCTCGCTCCCGTCCGTCTTGTGGACGAGGTAGGAAACGCTCGGGGCGGTGGTGATGATATCGAGGTTGAATTCCCGCTCGATGCGCTCCTGAATGATCTCCATGTGGAGCAGCCCCAAAAAGCCGCAGCGGAAGCCGAAGCCGAGCGCCACGGAGTTATCGGGCTCGAAGGTGAGCGAGGCGTCGTTGAGCTTGAGCTTGAGGATGGCTTCCTTCAAATCGAGGAATTTGCTCCCGTCCAAGGGGTAGATGCCGCAAAAGACGACGGGCTGTACGCGCTTGTACCCGGGCAGCGGGGCGGGCGCGGGGCGATCTGCATTCGTCACGGTATCGCCCACGGCGACGTCCTCGATGGACTTGATGCTCGCGGCAATGTAGCCGACCTCCCCCGCCTTGAGCGCGGGCTTGGGCTGGAGGGCGGGCGAGAACGCGCCGACCTCGGTGACTTCATACGTCTTTTCGGAGAGGAAGGCTTTGATCTTATCCCCCACCTTCACGCTGCCGTCCTTGAGGCGCACGAAGAGGATAACGCCCTTGTAGTTGTCGTAATAGCTGTCGAAGATGAGCGCTTTTAAGGGCGCCTCGGTGTCGCCTTCGGGCGGGGGGACGAATTTTACCACCGCTTCCAAGATGTCGCGAATGTTGGTGCCCTCCTTCGCCGAAACGCAGGGGGCTTCGGAGGCATCCAGCCCGATGACGTCCTCGATCTCCGCCTTGGTCTCCTCGATGCGGGCGGATTGCAAATCGATCTTATTGATGACGGGCACGATCTCGAGATTGTTGTCGAGGGCGAGGTAGACGTTCGCCAGCGTCTGCGCTTCCACGCCCTGCGTCGCGTCGACGACGAGGATCGCCCCCTCGCACGCCGCGAGAGAGCGGGAGACTTCGTAAGTGAAGTCCACATGCCCCGGGGTGTCGATGAGGTTGAATTCGTACTCCTGCCCGTCGAGCGCCGTATAGTACATGCGCACGGGGGCGAGCTTGATGGTGATGCCGCGCTCGCGCTCGATGTCCATGCTGTCTAAAAGCTGCTCCTCCATGTCGCGCGAGGCGACCTGCCCCGTGAGCTCCATGATGCGGTCGGCAATGGTGCTCTTCCCGTGGTCGATATGGGCGATGATGCAGAAATTCCGTAAATATTTGCTCGGCTTTGCCATAGTGCTCCCATTTTTTTTCGCAAGGCCACGCGGCGCAAACACGCCGCCCCGCGCGAAAACACGGCCGGTGCAGACCGACCTCGTCAGTATTATAATAAATTTCTCAAAAAAATGCAACCCGTATTGCAAAGTTCCTGTTTGTTTGGTAAAATATTCGTATGGAGAATTTTTTGAAACGCCTCCCCATCGCCCACCGCGGGCTGCATGGGGAATTTCCCGAGAACACCCTGCCCGCCTTCGTTGCCGCCGAGCGCTGCGGCTACGCCATCGAAACGGACGTGCGCTTCACAAAGGACAAGGTCCTCGTCGTCTTTCACGACGATACCCTTGCCCGCCTCGCGGGGGATGAGAGACGTGTGGAAGAATGCACGCTTTCCGAGCTCAAAGAGGTGAAAATAGGGGGCGAAAAGATCCCCACCCTCGCGGAGATGCTGCACGCCGTAAAGAGCCCGCTCCTCATCGAGATCAAGCACATGGCGGGCGTGAAGGGGAAGGAGGTCGCCGCGGCCCTTGCGGCGGAAATGCGCGGCTTTGCGGCGGAGTACGCCGTGCAGTCCTTCGACCCGCTCTACGTCCGCGCCTACAAGACGCTGTGCCCGAATGTGCCCTGCGGCGTGCTCGGCACGGCAAATCGGGAGGACTTCGGCAAGGGGATGAAGGAGAGCTTCCGCGCAAAAATCGTGAAGAACTGCCCGCCTTCCCTCTCCAAGGGCGACTTCGTGAGCTACCGAAGGGAGGACCTCCCCTCTCCCGTTTTGAAGAAGTATCCCCTCCGCCTTGCGTGGGTGGTCCGCTCCCCCGAGGAGGAATCCCTCACCCGCCCCTTTGTCGACAATATCATTTTCGAAAACTACCTGCCCGAGATTTTGTAGTCCGAATTTTCCTCCTCGGGATCCTTCGCTCCCTTCGGGGGTTCAGGATGACGCGTTGGCGCGGGGGCAGAATGAAGCGGTGGCACAGGGGCAACCCCCACCACCCGCTTGCGCGGGAGCCGCCCCCTTCAAAGGGGGCAGCTCTTTAC
>CANRHI010000087.1 GCA_947630365.1 uncultured Clostridia bacterium | reverse complement strand
TCAAAGCGTTCGCCCGAATAGGTAAATCCTGCCGCCGTGGAAAGCCCCGCCCCCGCGCCGACGACGATTGCCTCGGCATTGCCAAGTGCGCGGTGCAGCCGATCGACGCCTTCCATGGCTCAAAGGATCGCGTCCGCCGCCGTGTACTCTTCGAGCGAATTCTCCTTCACCTGAATGCAGATGTACCGGATGCCCTCTTCCTTTGTGGCGAAAAACTGCCGTTTGACCGCGGGCGCGATGCGAAGCCAATCCCCCGCATGGAGGGCGACCTTCTCCCCGTCGAGCACGGCGCAGCCGCTGCCTGCCAAAATGCCGTAGATCTCCTCGTTCTGCTTGTGCGCATGCACAAAGGGCACGCTTGCCCCTGCGGGAAGCTCGTTGACGCTCACTTCCGCACCCGTGAGGGAAAGCGCGTCGTGAAGCTCCGTGCGCGCTCCTGCGGACACAGTTACCTTGGAAAAGTTTGCCATAAAAGTTACCTCCGTTTTTTTCTTCAGTATAGCACACGGGGGCGAACATTTCAAGAAGGTTACAAATTATTTATAAGGTAATAAAAAGGTAACCATAGGGGGAGAAGGCCTTCCCGCTTGCAAAACGGCAAAACGTTTGCTATAATGGGAAAAGGAGGCAAACATGCTGACAAGAGAGGAATTGCCCGAATGCCCCGTCGCCACCACGGTGCAGCTCATCGGGAACAAATGGAAACTGCTCATTTTGCGCGACCTCGTCGAGGGAGAAAAACTGCGCTTTTCGGACTTTTTGAAGAGCGTGCCGGGCATCAGTAAAAAAGTTTTGACGGACAACCTGCGCGCCCTCGAGGCGGACGGAATTATTTCGCGCGAGGTATTTGCCGAAGTCCCGCCGCGCGTGGAGTACGCCTTAACGCCCCTCGGCGCCTCCTTGAAACCCATCCTCGACTGCATGAAAACTTGGGGCACCGAGTATAAATCCGCACTCAAATAAGACGCGGTACGAAGTCCGAATTCTCCTCCTCGGGATCCTTCGCTACGCTACTTCGCGCTACGCGCTCGTGCCGCCCTTGGAATACAATAGAAGCTCGGGCGGGGCAGAATGACGCGGTGGCGCGGGGTGAATGCAATGCCCCTCCCCCTGTGTCCCCCTCCCCGTTTTCGGGGAGGGGGATTCGATCGCGAGTGTCCCTCCCCGCTCATGCGGGAAGGGGGATCCCCATCTTGACGCCCCTTTGACGGGAAGCAAGAATGCTGTGGACAACAGCAAAATCCCCTTCCTTTGTAAGGAGGGGGACACAGGGGGAGGTTGGGGCTGTTTTCACAACCTTCCGCGCATGCGCATGGAGTTGAGGACGGCGAGGAGCATGACGCCGACGTCGCCGAACACGGCGAGCCAAATGGGGAGCGAGAACAGCCCCGTGGCGGTCGCGACGACGGAGAGCGTCATGAGCGCGGCCTTCACGGCGATGGAGAAGGCGATATTCTGCTTGACGATCGCCCTCGTCTTTTTCGCCCCCTTCACCGCCTTGGGGAGGGAGGAAAGGCTGTCGCTCGCAAGAACGAAGTCGCTTGCCGCGATCGCCGCGTCGCTGCCGAGCCCGCCCATCGCGACGGAAACGTCCGCCGCCGCCATCACGGGCGTATCGTTGATGCCGTCGCCCACATAGAGCAGCTTTCCGTTTTCCGCAAGCTCCTTGGCGCGGAGCGGCTTTTCGGCGGGAAGGAGCCCTGCGCACACCTCGTCGACGGGGAGCCCTTCGAGCATGCCCTCGGCGCGCGCCTCGGTATCCCCGGTGAGCACGGCGATGCGCTCCACGCCCTCCTTTTTGAGGTGGAGAAGGGCGTCTCCCGCGCCCTCGCGGAGGCGGTCCTCGATCTCCACCGCGCCGACGAAACTGCCGTTTTCGGCGACGTAGACGACGGCGGAGAGCGATTTCCTTTCCTCGCATCGGACGCCGCGCTCCTGCATGAGGCGGTAGCTCCCGACGAGGACGTGTTTCCCCTCAACGTCCCCTTCGAGCCCCAAGCCCGCGAGCTCCGAAACGTTTTCCGCCGCCCCGCACTCCACGTCCGCAAACGCCTGCGCGAGGGGGTGGGAGGACTGCTTCTCGAGGCTTGCGGCAAGGGGCAACGCGCGCGCATCCCCCACCGTATCCGAGACGGAGAATTTGCCCTCGGTGAGAGTGCCCGTCTTGTCGAACGCGGCGACCTTCACCTTGGCGAGCTCGTCCAAATACACCGCGCCCTTGGTGAGAACGCCGTAGCGCGCGAGCGTACCCACGCCCGAAAAATAGGTGAGCGGCACCGAGATGATGAGCGCGCACGGGCAGGAGATGACGAGAAATTCGATGGCGGGCACCAGCCATGTGGCGAAGTTGAACCCTTGGAAGAGGGGCGGGACGACGGCGATGAGCACGGCGAGGAGCACCACGACGGGCGTGTAGACGCGCGCGAATTTCGTGATGAATTTCTCGGGTTTCGCCTTCTGCGCCGTGGAATTTTCGACGAGGTCCAAGATCTTGGCGACCGCGCTCTCGGTGTACGGGCGGAGAACTCTTGCCCTTGCGGCGTTTCCCATGTTCACGCAGCCCGAGAGCACCTCTTCCCCCGCCTGCGCCTCGCGGAGGTAGCTCTCCCCCGTGAGCGATTTGGTGTCGAGCGAAGCGGGCTCCATGAGAACGCAGTCGGCGGGGACTTTATCTCCCTTCCGAAGGAGCACGACGTCCCCCACTTCGAGCTGTTCGGGCTCGACCTCTTCTTGCCCGCCCTCGAAAAGGCGCACCGCGCTGTCGCTCTTCATCTGCATGAGCCGCGCGATCTCCCCGCGCGAGGAGCCGACGGCGAGCGACTGCAACAGCTCCCCGATCTGGTAGAGCAGCATGACCGCCGCCCCCTCCATGCCCTCCATGATGGCGAAGGCGCCGATGGCAGCCACCGTCATGAGCAGGTTTTCGTCGAAGAACACCATGCCGTGGAAGCCGCCGTCGAAGGCGCGCGGAATGCTCTTCGCCACATTCCACACGACCTGCCAGCCCGCCGCAAGGAAGGAGGCGAGAAACAGCCCAAAGACGAGCCACTCGTTCACGCCTAAAATGTCGAGAATGAGCGCGGGCACGAAGAACGCCGCGGAAATGCCGATGGAGAGGAGCTCTTTGAGATGGCTCTCCTTCTTTTGCGGGGCGTTGCCGTCTACGATCTCCACCTCCTCGAAGTGGGAGATGGCTTCGACCGCCCTCTCGAGCGCCTCCGCGCCCTCGTACTCGAGCGTGACGCGCTGGGTGACGAAATCCGCCTGTGCGAAGGAGACCCCCGCGATGGAGGAAAGCTCCTCGGAGAGCTCCGCCGCGCACGCCGCACAATCTAAATTTGCAATTCGGATGACCTTTTTCATTTCCTCACCCCAATTCGCACTGCAGATGGGCGCAGGCGAGCTCCAACACGGCGACGATGTGCGCGTCCGCGAGCGAATACAAGATGTTTTGCCCCTCCCGCCGCGCCTTGACGATGCCGTTCGCCTTGAGAAGGCGAAGCTGGTGCGAGACCGCGCTCTGCGTTCCCCCCACCGCCTCCACAATGTGCAACACACATAATTCTCCTTGACGGAGCGCAAACAAAATTTTCAGGCGGCAGGGCTCGGAGATCGCCTTGAAGGCGTTCGCCACCCGCAGCGTATCCTCCTCGGAGGGCATGTTGCGCAACGCCCGCTGCGCCTTTGCCTCATGTTCCTCTTCGTGAAAACAGACTTTCATGGTCTCTCCTTTTATCAATATATGAATAACTGTTCATATATTACCACAATGAAAAAACGCCGTCAAGCGTTTTTCGGAAGTTTTCGGAAATTTTTTTGCGAAATGAAGGGTTTGCCATTCAGATAGGCGAGAACGCCCCCGCAATTCAAGACGATTTTTTTGGCGATGAGCCGCTGGCGCGCGGCGTGGTGCTTTTTGTTGAAGGCGGTATCCCCGTACTTTTCGTCCCCCAAAACGGGGTAGCCCAAAAAGGCGAGGTGGGCGCGAATCTGGTGCGTCTTGCCCGTGTGAAGGACGACTTCGAGCAGCGTACACTCCCCTCTCTCTTCGAGCACGGTGTACTCGGTGACTATTTTCTCCCCGCGCCTTTCTTTGGAGATGTGCACGGTGGAACGGGCGGCGTCCTTTGTGAGGTACGCTTCCTCGACGGCGTGGGGCTTCGGGCGCCCCTTCACGAGGGCGAGGTACACTTTTTCTACCCGCCGCTCGCGGAAGCATGCGAGGAGCTCTTCCTCCGCCGCCGCGTTTTTGGCGAGAAGGAGCACCCCCTCGGTGTTGCGGTCGAGGCGGTGCACCGCCTTCGCTCCGAGAAAGGAAAGCCCGCTTTCCACAGCCTCGGTGTTCACCCCGCTCTCCTTGTCTGCCGCGACGATGTTGGCGTCCTCGTAGAGCACGGAAAACGCCGTGCGCGCTTCCTCCGAGGGCGTCATGTAGTATCGCACGACGTCGCCCCGTTTCAGGGGCATATCCGCGCCCACCTTAACGCCGTTCACGCGCACCTCGCGCGCCTTCAGGAGGCGTTTAAGGCAGAAGGAAGCCTGCGCGCAGGTCTCATCTGTGAAGTTTTTGAGGGTCGTCTCTTCGGCGACGGTGAATTCCTTCAAGGGCACTCCTTGCGAGCAAAAATGCGGCGACGGGAAGGGCGGCGAGGAGCAAAAACACGATACCCCCCTTCCACACAAAGTAGGTGAGATAGCAAAGCAGCAGCGCCGACCCCGTCTGCACGGCGGCGTAGAGGAGGGCGCGCCTTGCCCCGAGCTCCCGAGCGGTCGCGGCGATGGCGGAGACGCAGGGCGAGCAGGTGAGCACGAACACGGCGAGCGCGGCTGCCGAAGCGGGCGGATAGGGAAAGACGCCGAAGAAGAGGAAGATCGCCCCCGCGACGTTCTCCTTCGCCACCAGCCCCGAGAGGGCGGCGTAGGCGATGCGCCAGTCGTTCATTCCCGCGGGCGCGAACAGCCACTTGAGCCCTCCGCAGATGCGGGCGAGCATGCTCTCCTCCACCGCGCACAGGTGAAAGGAAAAGTCGAAGGAAGAGAGCAGCCACGAACAGAGGAAGAAGGCGAGAATGACCGTTCCTGCCTTTATTATAAACTGTTTGAGCTGAAATAGCAAGGCGTTTAGCACAAAAATCGGGCGGGGAAGTTGCAGAGGCGCCAGCTCCATGAGGAATTTTGCCCGTTCCCCGCGCAATAGCCTTGCGACGAGGAGGGAGATCGCAATTCCGAGCGCATACAGCCCCACCACGCCCAAAAAGGGGTTGGGGAACATGGCGGCGGAGAGCGTCAAAAACACGGGCAATTTCGCGCTGCACGGGATATAGGGAAGGCACAAAGCGACCCGCCGCTGCATCCTCTTATCGTCCAAGCCCCTCGTGGTGAGCACGGCGGCAGCCGTACAGCCGAAGCCCATGAGGAGGGAAAACACCGCCCTTCCCGAGAGCCCGAGGCGGGAGAAAAAGCCGTCCGTCACGAAGGCGAGGCGGGACATCATGCCGCTCTCGTCGAGCAGAATGAGGAAGAGATATAAGAGGGCGATCTGCGGCACGAAGCAGAGCACGTTCCCGAGGCTGCGCAAGATCCCCACCTGCACGAGGCTCTTTACGGCGGGCGAAGGGATCCCCTCCGCAAGCCCCGCGAGGGTCTCCCCGAAAAAGCGCGAAACGGCCCCCTTCATGCTGTCCCCGGGCATGGAGGGCGCGAAGGTGAGGAAAAAGACGAGAAGGAGAAAGGCGACGAAGAGCGGCACGCAAACCCCGCTCGTGAGCAGCCTATCCGCCTTGGAGAGCCCCTCCTTGGGCGGGGCGTAGATGCCGCTAAAAGAGAACCCTTTCGGCCGTTCCGCCCGTTCGGCGGCGTCGAACACGGCGCGCTTGAGGGCGTTTTTCTTCATTCCCTCCGAAAAAATGACGGGCACACCGAGCTCCTTTTTCAGCCCCTCAGCGTCGATCTTCCCGCCCGCCCTTTGGAACTGCTTTTTCTTGGTGAGAACGAGCACAACGCGGCGGGAGGAGAGGCTTTTCAGAAGCCCCACAGCGCGCATCAGCCCCGCGCATTCGCTCACGAGGAGGACGGTATCCTCCCCATGCGTAGCGAGGAGATCCCGCGTGATCTTCTCCTCCATGCTCATGGTATCGAGCGAGTAGATGCCGGGAAGGTCGTACACCTCCGCCCGCTCCTCTTTGAGGCGAAGCAGGCCCGCCTTCTCCCCCACCGTCACGCCGTGCCAATTGCCGACGCGCGCATGTCCCTCGGTGAGGCGGTTGAAGAGCGTGCTCTTGCCCGCGTTGGGATTGCCGACGAGGAGCAGCCTCAAAGTGCGCGCCATACCCGCACCTCCCCTGCGACCTCCCGCCCGAGGGCGACGCGGGAAAAGCCCGCCTGCACGAGAAAGGTTTTCTTGAAGAGAGAGCACTTGAGGAGGGTGAGCTTGGAGCCCGCATAGATGCCGAGCGCGCGAAGGCGTTCGCGGACGGGGTCGGAGGCGTCCACCTTGAGCACGACGGCGCGCGTCCCGCGCTTTAAGTCGAGAATGGTCATGCTATAAAAAATGCGGACAGGGCTTCGTTTATGCCCGTCCGCATTCCCGCATGCGCCGTGTTAGGAATTCTTTGCTTGGCGTGCCACGCGATTGCCTTGCAGCTTGAGCATGCCGTTGGTGATGATGGGCGAGATGATGAGCCAAAGCGCGGCAAGGGCAATGAGCGAATACACGATGACCGAGCCGACGCTTCTCGCGCCCATGAAGATCGCCGAGACGAGGTTGAAATTGAAGATGCCGAACAGCCCCCAATTCAACGCCCCCGTGAGTACAAGGATATACGAGATAATGTTTGCAATGACCATTTGAACCTCCTGTCTGCAGTCTGCCCCCTTTTTCGGAGTTTATGCAGGTGGGGGGGGGTAACCGCATCATTCCGCAACGCGCCAACGCGTCATTCTGCCCCGCGCCACCGCGTCATTCTGAGCCCCCTTGTGGGGCGAAGAATCCCGAGGATGAAAATTCGGACTTCGTACTTCGGGATGTTTCGGTCGCTCCGCTCCCTCAACATGACGCGGTAGCACGGGCGGGGGGCACCCCCTCCCCTACCCCTCCCCCTCAAGTATAAGGGGGAGGGCACAGAGACACAGACAAAATCCCCTTCCTTTTTAAGGAGGGGGACACAGGGGGAGGTTACCAAGGGGGAGGTTACCAAAACCCCGCCGAGACGGGAACCGTCTCGGCGGGGCATT
>CANRHI010000086.1 GCA_947630365.1 uncultured Clostridia bacterium | reverse complement strand
TGCTTGCACGTGTCGGGGTCGTTGCCGAGCATGTAGGAGCCGATGTCGCACGCGCGGATGCCCGCCTCCAAATAGAGTTCGATGGCGAGCGCCTGCGCGGGGAATTGATAGTAGGGAATGTGGGGAAGGAGCTTCTTCGCGTCCACGAACACCGCATGTCCGCCGACGGGGCTTTGGAAGGGGATGCCCGCCTCCTCCAGCCGTCCCGCAAGGTATTCCATCTGCCCGATGCGGTAGGCGAGGTAGTGTTCGTCGATGCCCTCCTCGAGCCCGACGGCGAGCGCCTCGATGTCCCTGCCCGACATGCCGCCGTAGGTGATGAAGCCCTCGAACGAGATGGTGCGCTGCTTTATCTTTTCGAAGAGCGCCGCGTCGCGGCAGCCGATGAGCCCGCCCATGTTGGCGATGGCGTCCTTTTTGGAGCTCATGGTGAAGCAATCCGCGCATTCGAACATGGCGGCGGCGATCTCCCGTATGGTGCTCCCGGCAAATTCTTTTTCCCGCTTCTTTACGAAGTACGCGTTTTCGGCGTACCGCGCCGCGTCGATCATGAGGGGGATGCCGTGCCGTTTGGCGATCTCCCGCACCTGCCGCAAATTTTCCACGGAGACGGGCTGCCCGCCCGCCGAGTTGTTCGTGATCGTCATGATGACGACGCCGACGTTCTCTTCCCCGAGCTCACGGATGTACTCTTCGAGCCGCGCGCAGTCCATGTTCCCCTTGAAGGGGGCATACGCCGCAGTGTCGAGCGCCTCCTTCACCACGCAGTCGATGGCGCGTGCGCCCGCCAGCTCCACATGGGCGCGCGTCGTATCGAAGTGCATGTTCGAGATGGCGTACTTCTTCCCCTCGAGGAGAATGGGAAGGAGCACCTTCTCCGCCGCCCTCCCTTGGTGGACGAGCTGGATATACGGCATGCGGAAGATGTCCTTCGCAACGGTTTGGACCTTATAGTAGCAGTCCGCGCCCGCGTAAGATTCGTCGCCGAGCATCACGCCCGCCCACTGGGCGGAGCTCATCGCGCCCGTGCCGCTGTCGGTGAGGAGGTCGATATACACGTCCCGCGAGGCAAGGCCGAACACGTTGTAGCCCGCCGCGGCGATCTTTTGCTTGCGTTCCTCTTTGGAGAGGATCTTGAGCGGCTCTACGCTCTTGATGCGAAATGGCTCCGGGTAATAGATGGGTCTCATGAATTCACTCCCTTTTTTCTTCATTATAAGGGCTTTTGCGCGAAAAGTCAATACCTCGCCCCTCCAAAATTTTGAAAACGCGCTCGACATTTTTAAGTCAAATGCTTGACATCGGCGCGGGAAAGAATATAATTATAGAGGAAGAAATAATGGCGGCAAAGCGCTTTCTTTTGCGAAATTATTTCACCCTCCGCACAGAGCGGAGGCAAGGAGACTCTATGAAAAAATTATGGATCTTGATCGCGGGAGCGTGCCTTCTGCTCGGGCTGTCCCTCACCGCATGCGGCGGCAACGGAACGGCGGACTGCGAGCATGAGCATGCGACCTCCGTCTCGACGGCGACTTGCGTCGAGGACGGGGAAACGACGTGGACCTGTCCCGATTGCGGAAAGACGTGGAAGGAGACCGCAAAGGCGCTCGGGCACGACTACGAGAAGCTCGAAGCCCAGTGCGTCGCCGCCAGCTGCACCGCCCCCGGAAAGACGGTGGAGAAGTGCACGCGCTGCGACGACGTAAAGACGGAGGAGCTTCCCCAGCTCCGCCACGAGTATGAGACGGACGCCTCCCTCACGAAGGAGGCGACTTGCACGACCACGGGCGTGACCGTTCAGGTCTGCAAGCTCTGCTCCGACCGTAAGGAGACGTACACCCCCGCCAAGGGGCACACATGGGAAGGCTTCGATTGCACGGGCAAGCATTGCACCGCCTGCAACGAGACGCTCCCCGCAACGGTGAGTCACGACTATCGGGCGGGAACGCCCACCCCCGCGACCTGCGAGGCGGACGGCAGCACCGTGTACACCTGCTCGCTCTGCGAGGATACATACACCGTGACGACCCCTCGCACGGGGCACCACTATGTCATCACCGCCGAGAGCAACGAATTCGTGAAGAAGGCGGGCAGCACAAACTGCACCTATACGACTTCCCACACGCTCAGGTGCGAAAATTGTCAAGATGAAAAGACGGAGGAGTACGAGGTCGTCCGCCACAACTACATCTCCAAGATCACGAAGGAAGCGACCTGCGCGGAGGACGGCGAGAAAAAGACGGTCTGCGCCGATTGCGGCGACGTGAAGGAGGGCTCGACCCAAACCATCGCACAAAACGAGAACGCGCACATTTGGGAGAAGAAAGGGGAGGCCGTCGGCAGCGTTCAGACCTATGAGTGCAGGACGTGCCATCATACCAAGACGGCGATCGTCGCCGCCGCTGCCGAGGCAAAGCGGGTCCAAGTAGACAAGAACGCTTTAACGAAGGCGGACGAGGTCGTCCTGAACGGCGCCTCCATCGCCATGGACGAGAATGCGAAGAACAGCCTTCCCGCAGACACAAATCTCACCCTTGCGCTCGAAGTCGCCGAGGCGCCCGAGTACGACGCCTCCCTCGGCGAAAAGCTCGACGGCAAGGACATCTACGACATCACCCTCAACGACGGAAGCCAAAATATTACGAATTTCGGCGACGGCACGATCACCATCCGCCTCCCGTATGAATTGCAGGACGGCGAGGATGTGGACGCCATCGTCATTTGGTATGTAAACGGGGACACGCTGGAGCCCATCGAGGCGACCTATTCGAACGGCTTCGTTACCTTCACGACCGAGCACTTCTCCTACTACACCGTCGGCAAATATACGGCGGAAGAGATGTGCGAGGTGTACGGGCACATCCTCGTCAACCGCCACAAGGAGCCGACCTGCTTCGAGAGCGGCTACAACTTCGATATCTGCACCCGCTGCAACCACATCCAAACGCCCGAAGAGGAGCGCGTTCTCCCCGCCAAGGCGCACAAGTGGAACGAGACCACGGCCCCCGCGACCTGCACCACGACCGGGGAAACGGTAAAAACGTGCGAGTATTGCGCGACGCAGCTCAAGACCGTCCTTCCCGCGCTCGGGCACACCTGGGTGCTCACGGACGAGGGCACCGCTGCCACTTGCACCGCCGCGGGCAAGCAAGTTTACCGCTGCGAGACGTGCGAAGAGAAATACTCCGTCACGCTGCCCCAGCTCCAGCACAACTTCTCCGCCGTCGTGACCGAACCCACCTGCACGGAGGGCGGCTACACGACCTACACCTGCACCAACGCGGGCTGCGGATATTCCTATCAGGGCGCGAAGGTCGCTGCGCTCGGGCACAGGTGGAACCTCGAGGCTCCCACTTGCGGCGAGGGGCAGGTCTGCACCGTCTGCGAGGAGAAGGGGCTTCCCGCCACGGGCAAGCACAACTTCGGCACGGACGGCGTCTGCACCGTCTGCGGGCAGGGGTGTGAGCACAACTTTGCGGAACAGGAGACCATTCCTTCCACCTGCCGCGTGCCCGGCTACAAGCTCTTTGTGTGCTCGCAGTGCCATGCCGAGAAGAGGGAATATCTCCCGCTCGGCGACCATAACTACCAAAACGGCTCCTGCACGGTCTGCGGCGCGCGCGACGAGGCGGCGAACGCCTTCTACGGGAACTTCCTTTCGAGCGTCGTTTCGGATGGCTACACCTTCCGCAGCGAGGACTTCGGCTACACCTACACCTCCGAACGCCGCACCTATGCGGGCGAGTGCGAGCTCCTGGAGCTCCGCGTGCAGGTGACCGAAGCGGGCAAGGTGTGCTTCGTTATCCACTCCGTCATCAACGAGACGACGACGGTCAAGGGAGAACCGCCCGAGACGACCAAGCAGGAGATGTACATGATCTACGACGGGACCTGTTCTTACCGCAAGGTCGTTTCGGGGGACAGCGTCTCCTATTCGAAGGACATGCGCGACCCCACGGGCGGCTTCTTAACGAGCGTCGAGACCGCCCTCGAAGTGCTCAGGCAGGAGTCCCTGCAGAGCTATCTCTCCAACCTCATGTCCGCGAATTCCAACGGCATCTCCAAGCTCGTGATGGCGGCGGCGGACAGATTCTTGAACCGCACGGCGAAGGGCGCGGGCTACGAGCTCACCGTCGACACGGCGGCGCTTGCCGAGCTCGTCGAGGACATGCAGACGCTCTCCGTCGAGAAATTCATCGACAAGCAATTCGGCGAGGACAGCTTTGCCGACCTTACGGAGCTTCTCGATGAGGTCATCTTCGAGCTTCCCGTGCCGAGAGCGGTCACCAAGCTCTTTGCGCTCGTCAAGCAGTACGGCATCGAGCAGGATACCCTCTTCACCCTTGTCGAGGACATCGCCAAAGTCATGTCGGGGGAGGAGATCTCCATCGACGAAATGCTTTCGCAGTACTCCGAGAACACGCTTGCCGAAGTCATTGAGGAGAACAGCCGCATGCAAGCGGGCTCCTTCCGCGAGCAGTACGACGAGATCCTCGCCCTCCTTACAGACGACGAGTACTCGGTGTACGAAGTCCTCGATGAGCTCATGGCCTCGACCCATGTCACCTTCAGCGAGACCTACGGGCTGCTGCTCGAAGAGCTCGTGAAGGACGGCGTGACGACGCTCACCTTCACCACGGATAGCGACGGCTACATCCAATCGCTCGCGATCGGCATCGACGGCTTCCGCATGGAACAGCCCGTCTTTGAGCCCGATGCGAAGCCCGAAGTCGTCGAAGCGACGGGGACGGGGAACGTCCTTTGGACCGTCGGCGACGACATTGCCCCGGACAGCGAATTCGATGTCCTCACCAAGCCCTTCGCGCTGCTCCGCGAGAAAGTCGCGGCAAACGGCGGCACGCTCACCATCGAGGGCGACGATGACGGCGACGACAGATATGGCTACGGCGGCGGATATGGCCCCGACCAAACCACGACGCGCCACATCGTGCAAGAGTGGACCATTGTCGGCGGAAAGCTCTCCGTTTCCGGCTCCGTCAAGACGACGACAGTACAATATGGCGGCGAGAGCCAAAACGGCGGCCACTACGAGTATGTGAATGAGACGACGATCACCTTCTCCGTCTCGGACGTCGAGGCCACTTCGCTTTGGATCGACGACGACTGCGGCGATTGGCTGAGCGCCCGGTTGGGCGGGAACAATTATTCCGAGTATCCCGCGACCCGCGTTTCCTACACAAGAAAGTGCAACGCTGCAGGCGAAGAGATAGCGAGGGACGGGGAGCATCAATATGACAGCAAGGAGTATTTGAATATCGAATTCTTCTTCGACCTCGGTACGAAGAAGGTCGCGGCGGTCTCGCAACACACGGTCGTCGTCGATGAGGAGCGTTCCACGACCGCAGAGGACGTCGATTGCGAGGAATATTACGAAACCTACTATGTCTGCGAGACCTGCGGCAAGGTAGTCAGGGTCGAGACGCATTGGAAGAATCACAAATGGACAATTTCGTTGCGGCTCGACGAGGGCGCCACGAGCTGTGAGCAGGGCGTGACGGAGATCCAAGAGTGCACGTTGTGCGGCGAGATCGAAGGGCGTCGTCATTACAATTCTCACGTTCAGAGCAGCTCCTATGAGGAGGTCGAAACGCCGCACGGCACGCTGCGCGTTGAGATTTCTTCCTGCGCCTGCGGAGAAGAAATTCAATACTATTTCGGTTCATCGCCGGACGGTTGCCGCTTTGAGTACACGAGCCGCGAAGAGCTTGCAAACGAGCATATACTCGAAAGGCGCAACTGCGTCGTCACCGGTTGCACCGCGTATATGACCGAGGAATATTGGTTCGTGAACGATGCCTCCACCTGTACGAGATCGGAGCATACGCTTTATCGTCTGTATAGCTCGGAGGGCGTGCCGATGGGACGCGAGGAAGGCTACGCCATAGATCATGTTTGGACCAACCACGGGATGGGAGAGGCTACCCGCAACCATAAAGAGCTCCAAGGGAACGGCTACACCGGCTACCGCGAAGAGACGACCTATCCTTCCTGTACACATGGGTATCGTGACATTTACGAGGTGCACTATGATGAGTACGGCCGCACGATTTACGAACGCCGCGAGGCGTATTTAGGCACAGAGATGCAGGCCGGTTTTGAGGAGACACATGTATTCCATGGTTGCAACTACACTTTCACGCACAGGGATTTGGTGACCGGTGATTCGTATGAAGATAGCGGGACCGATCACTCTATGCGCCAGCTTAGTCACACGGAGGCGACCTGCACCCAGTATGGCATCGCCCAATACTCGTGTGAGATCTGCGGCGAAACAGAGTATCGGGTCGAGGATCATCCGTATGAGCATTCGTTTGAGGACGGTGTATGTACCCGTTGCGGGCTGCACAGCGAGCAGGGCAACAGCGGAGAAGTCGTCCTTGAGGACCTCACCGATTACGCCGCGGCAAGCGAATATGTGGTCGGCGTGTATCACCGCTCGGATCCCAAGGTGTATGAATATCACTTCTTGCTCGTCTATCTGAACGGCGAGGAGGAGGTCACCGAAGAGGTCGATTTGAACGCGCAGCTCGCATATTCCTTCGAGCCTTCGCTCCTCGAAGGCGGCTGGGATTGGCTGTCCGAGGAAAGCTACATGCTCGTCGTCAACATGGGGCAGGTGAACGGGCTCATCCATGAGGATAAGGGCACGTTCGTCGGGCTTCGCGTCACCTATCTTCCCGTAGACGGGAGCGATTGGGAGGTCATCTCCATCACCCTCACGGACGACGCCAAGGACTTCCGCAACGCGTTGCGGAAAAAGATCGCGGCGGCGGAAGATGGGAAGTTTGTGCTCGAGAGCGACGACTACAACGAGTACTTCTTCACGCTCGGCGAAAACGGGGAATTCATCTACCATGAGGCGCAAATCGAGAAGCAGGAAGTGGGAGGCGAGGAAATTGATGGTGTGCAATACACGACCTTTAACGTATATTATCGCGAGACGGCATACACCCTTCCGAGCCGCATCATTCTCATGAACGCCAATGAGGGCGAGGGTTGGCTACAGCTCGTCGTCGAAGGCGCCGCGACGTACACAGAGAAGATGACGACATGGGTCGAGCACTACGAGGACGGGAAGGATCTCGTCGTGGAAGGCGGCGACGAATGGGAGACGACGGATAGCGGGGAAGAGACTTTGTTCTATGCGGACATCTACTTCGACCCCGCAACCAAAGAGATCGCCCGCCATCCCCATTTCGACAACGAATGACCCCTATTTAAGGGATGAACGAAAAAGAGCCCGAGCTATCTCGGGCTCTTTTTCTGCGGCATTATTTTGTCCCTTTCGGGACGGCGCCTTTACATAATGAAACCCAACCTCCCCCTGTATCCCCCTCCTTACAAAGGAAGGGGATCTTGTCTCTGTCTCTGTGCCCTCCCCCTTATACTTGAGGGGGAGGGGTAGGGGAGGGGGTGCCTTAACCGGGGGTAGGGGAGGGGGTGCCTTAAC
>CANRHI010000085.1 GCA_947630365.1 uncultured Clostridia bacterium | reverse complement strand
AGTTCCTTTGTCATCCTTATCGGCTTAGCCTTACCTGAACCCCCCGGACTATCCGGGGGTTTTCTTTATACAAGAAATCCCCCTCCTTTGCAAGGAGGGGGATACAGGGGGAGGTTCGTTCCCACACAAAAGAAAAAAGCCCGCGGGGGCTTTTTTTCTTTTCTGCATTTTTCCCTGTTGCGGGCCCGGAATCCGATTCCCTTATTTCAAGCTCTTTAAGCCGATTTTTTGTAGACAACCTTGGGTTTGGCGCCCGAGGCGACGCAATCGCGCGTGATGATGACCTCTTCCACATTCTTTTCGGAGGGGATGTCGAACATGACGTCGGTCATGAGCCCCTCGATGATGGTACGAAGCCCCCTCGCGCCCGTCTTTAAGCGGATGGCGGTGCTCGCGATCTCGCGCACGGCCTCATCCTCCACGGTGAGCTTCACGCCGTCTAACCCCACGAGCTTTTGGTACTGTTTGATGATGGCGTTCCGCGGCTGGGTGAGGATGCGCACGAGGGCGTTCTCGTCGAGCGCCTGCAGGCTCACGACGATGGGAATGCGCCCGACGAATTCGGGAATGAGCCCGAATTTGGTGAGATCCTGCGGTTTCACGTCCTCGAGGAGGGTATAATCGACCTCCTGCGCGCCGAGCTTGACCTTGCCTCCGAAGCCGAGGCCGGAGTCGTCCTTCCGCGCGCTCACGATACGGTCGAGCCCGACAAACGCGCCGCCGCAGATGAAGAGGATGTTCGTCGTGTCGATGCGCATGCAATCCTGCTGGGGGTGCTTTCTGCCGCCCTGCGGGGGAACGTTGGCGACGGTGCTCTCGATAATTTTGAGAAGCGCCTGCTGCACGCCCTCGCCCGAGACGTCCCGCGTGATGGAGACGTTCTCCCCCTTCCTTGCGATCTTGTCGATCTCGTCGATATAGATGATGCCGCGCTGGGCCTTCTCGATGTCGTAATCGGCGTTTTGGATGAGCTTAAGAAGGATATTCTCGACGTCCTCGCCGACATACCCCGCCTCGGTGAGCGTCGTCGCGTCCGAAGTGGCGAAGGGCACGTTCAGAATTTTGGCGAGCGTGCGGGCGAGCAGCGTCTTTCCGCTGCCCGTGGGGCCGAGGAGCAAGATGTTGCTCTTCTCGATCTCGATATCGTCCTCCGCGTTGCCCTCTGCCATCGCGTTGATGCGCTTGTAGTGGTTGTAGACGGCGACGGAGAGCACGCGCTTTGCCTTCTCCTGCCCGATGATATAGCGGTCGAGCTCCTCCTTGATCTCCGCAGGCTTCTTCAGCTCGACCTTTTCGGGCGCCTGTGCGGGGGTCTTGTCCAGCATTTCGCGGCAGACTTCGACGCACTCATCGCAAATGAAGATGCCTTCCGGCCCCGCGATGAGCTTCTTGGTCTTTGCCTTTTCCTTCCCGCAGAAGGAACAACGCTGTTCGTATTTCGCCATGCTTGCCTCCCTCGGGGAATGTCCCCGTGCGGGGCTCAACGCTTGTCGTACACTGCGTCGATGAGCCCGTACTCTTTCGCCTCGTCGGCGGTGAGATAGTTGTCGCGATCGGTATCCTTTGCGACGGTATCGAACGGCTTTCCCGTGTTCTCGGCGAGAATGCGCGTCATCTTTTCCTTGATCTTGAGGATGTGCTCGGCCTGGATCTGAATGTCGCTCGCCTGCCCCTGTGCGCCGCCGAGGGGCTGGTGGATCATGATCTCGCTGTTTTTGAGCGCATACCGCTTGCCCTTGGCGCCCGCCGAAAGGAGGAACGCCCCCATGGACGCGGCGAGCCCGATGCAGATGGTCGAAACGTCGCACTTGATATAATTCATCGTGTCGTAGATGGCCATGCCCGCCGAGACCGAGCCGCCCGGGCTGTTGATATAGAGACTGATGTCCTTGGTGGAATCGCGTGCCTCGAGGTAGATGAGCTGCGCGACCACGGTGTTGGCGACCGCGTCGTCGATCTCCCCGCTCAAAAAGATGATGCGGTCCTCGAGGAGGCGGGAATAGAGGTCGTAGCTTCTCTCTCCGTTCGAGCCGCGCTCCACGACATAGGGAATGAGGACGTTTTTCATTTATTCGCTCTCCTTCTTGGTTTTTCTCGGCTTTTTCGCGGGCGCGGGCTGTGCGGCCTCTGCGGGCTCTGCGCTCTCTTCCGCCGCGGGCTTCTCCTCGGTGAAGAGGACGAGCTCGTTGTTCTTTGTGAGGAAGTCGAAGAGCTTGCCGACCTTGATATCCGCCTCGATATACTCGAATTGGCGGGGATCCATGGAGGCGCGGTACACCTCGGGCTCCTTGCCGACGCTCGCCGCCTGCTCGGCGACGCGGGCGTCCACTTCCTCCTTGGTCGCCTCGATCTTCTCGAGGGCGATGATCTTTTCGACGATGAGCTGGTGCAGCACCGTGCGGCGGGCATCCTCTTCAAAGTTCTTCTTATACTCGTCCCGCGTCGTCCCGATATACGAATAGTAATCCTCGGGGCGGATCCCCTGCGACATGAGGTTGTACTCGAGGCGGCGGAGGTTGTCCTCCTCGCGCTGCTCGATCATCGCGTCGGGAATTTCCGCGGTCGCGCCCTTGGCGATTTCGGTGATGATGGAATTCTCCGTTTCGTTGCGGGAGCGGGTCTCGGCGTTCTTCTCGAGGCGCTCTCTCACCGCGGCGCGGTACTTTTCCATGGTCTCGCTGCCGTACTTCTTGGCGAATTCGTCGTCGAGCTCGGGCAGCTTTTTGCCTGTAATTTTATGAAGTGTGACGGTGAATACGGCGGGCTTGCCCTTGAGCTCTTCCGCCTGATAGTCCTCGGGGAAGGTGACGCCGATATCCTTCGTCTCGCCGACGGCCATGCCGACGACGCCCTCTTCGAAGCCCGGGATAAAGCGGTGGGAGCCGAGCTCTAAATCGAAGCCCTGCGCGGTGCCGCCTTCGAATGCGACGCCGTCTACCTTGCCCTCGAAGTCGATATGCACGATGTCGCCGTTTTGGGCGGGCCTATCCGTCACTTCGACGTTCTCTGCGGCATGCAGCTGGGTGGAAGCGATGTCCGCCTCCACGTCGGCGTCCGTAACAGTATATTCAAACTTGTTGACTTTTATACCCGTGTATTTCTCGATCTGCACGTCGGGCTTGACGGGCACCGTCGCGACGAGCACGATGTTCTCCTCCGAGAAATCGTCTCCGAGGGAAACGGAAGGCTGGCCCACCGCGTCGATCTTCCCCTCTTCGAGCGTCTTTTCGTAGTGCTCGGAGAAGAGCATGTTGAGCGCGTCCTCATAGAACAGCCCCTTGCCGTAGTAGAGCTCCAAGACGTGCTTGGGGACCTTTCCCTTGCGGAAGCCGTTGACGGCATACTTCTTACGGTTAGCGAGATACGCCTTGTCGTTCGCCTCCGACCACTCTTCTGCCGTAAAGGTCATGGTGATCTTGACGGTGCTTTTTTCCGCGGGGATCGCTTCGTACTTCATGATTCTGTATTCTCCTGAATTAAAATTTACAACCTTGCTCACCGAACATTTTAGCATATCGGCGGATAAAAGGAAAGCGTTTTTATTTACAATTTTGGTTTTTTCGGCTATAATGGAAGCACGAATTTTGTCGCGCGGGACAAACCGCAGAGGGAATTTCATGCCGCAGGATGCTTTTACGCTTCGCCTCGCCGCGAAGGAATTGAACACTTGCCTCAAGGGCGGGCGCATCAACCGCATCAACCAGCCCGCCAAGGAGGAGGTCTCCCTTCTTATATACACGGGAAACCGCACGTTAAAACTTCTTTTGAGCGCAAATGCCTCCCTTTCGGGCGCGTATTTTTATGAGGAAGAGCGGGAAAACCCCCTCGTCGCCCCCAATTTTTGCATGCTCCTCCGGAAGCACGTTCAGGGCGCGCAGATCCTCGGCGTGGAGATGTGCGGCTTCGAGCGCATCCTTGCCTTCCGCTTGCTCTGCTCCTCGGACTTTTCCTCCTGCGAGCGCGTGCTCTACGCCGAGATCATGGGAAAGTACTCCAACCTCATCCTCACCGAAAACGGCGTCATCCTCGGCGCCCTCAAGACGGCGCCCCTCGGGGAGAGCACAAAGCGCATCATCTTTGCGGGGGCGAAGTACGCCTTCCCCGCCCCGCAGGAAAAAATCGACCCGAGAGACCTTCCCGCCCTCGAGGCGGCGTTCCCCTCCCCCGTGTCCGCCCGAACGCTCTTCCTCGGCGTGATGGGGCTCGCGCCCTGCACCGCGGAGAGCATTGCGGAGAGCTACCGCGGCGGCGATTTCGCCCGCCATGTCCATTCGTACATTTTCTCGGACGACATTTCCCCCCGCCTTTTGGAGAGCGGCGGCGCGCCCGTGGACTTCGTTGCCCGCGGGAGCCTCGGCACCCCCTTCCCCACGCTCATGGAGGCGGAAAGCGCCTTCTATGCCAAAAAACGGCAGAAGGGCACGCGGGAGGCTGCCACGAGAAAACTGCTTTCCGCCGTGGACGGCGCCATCAAAAAGCACGAAAAGCGGCTCGCGCTCGTGCGGGAAAAGCGGCTTGCCTGCGCCGACACCGAGACGCTGCGCCTCAAGGGCGAGCTTCTCATCGCGAGCCTCTATGCCGTCCCCGCGGGGCAGAAAAAATGCGTGCTCCCCAATTATTACGACGAAGCGGGCGGGACGCTTGAAATCGCCCTCGACCCCGCGCTTTCCCCCTCCGAGAACGCGCAGAGCTACTTTAAGCGGTACCGAAAGCAGCAGCGCACGCTCGCCGTGCTCGGCCCGCAGGAAGAGGCGCTCCTTTCCGAGCTCGACTATCTCTCCGCCCTCCGCGCCGCCGTGGTCTCCGCCGCGGACGAGCTCGATTTGAAGTGCGCCGAGGAGGAATGTGCGAACGCCGGGCTTCTCCCCGCCCCCAAGGCGCGCAAAAAGACCGAGCAGGCGCTCCCCTTCCGCAGCTACGAGAGGGAGGGATTTCGCATCCTTGCGGGGAGGAACAATTTGCAGAACGACCGCCTCGTCCGCACGGGCGCGCCCGACGACATCTGGCTGCACGCCCAAAAGTACCACTCCTGCCATGTGCTCGTAAAAACGGAAGGGAAAACGCCCCCAAAGAGCGTTCTCCAATTTGCTGCGGACCTGTGCGCGGCGCACTCGGACGGCGGCGGCGACAAGCTGCCCGTCGACTATACCCTTTTGAAGTATGTGAAAAAGCCCAAGGGCGCCAAGGCGGGCTTCGTCACCTATACCGACTTTTCCACCCTCCTCGGAAACCCCGAGGGCATAAAGGAATAGGAGTTTGGCGTGACTCCACCGCCTTTTTGGGGCGGAGGGCAGCCATCGAAGCCCCTCCACGGAAACCTCCCCCTGTATCCCCCTCCTTAAAAAGGAAGGGGATTCTTTCTCGGCGCAACTTGGCGCTCAACCGCGTCATGTTGAGGGAGCGAAGCGACCGAAACATCCCGAGGTACGAAGTCCGAATTTTCATCCTCACACGGGAACCTCCCCCTGTATCCCCCTCCTTAAAAAGGAAGGGGATTTTGGCGTGGGGCGCGCCATCGGGAGACGCACCTTGTTTCTATCCCCCTCCCCACGCGTGGGGAGGGGGACGCAGGGGGAGGGGCAAAGCACCCACCGCCCCCAAGCAAAAACGACCCCGCGGGGTCGTTTTTGCGGTCTTGAAAAACAGTTTCGAACAGCGGCGAGGTCCCGTGGGCTCCCAAAAGGCAAACGACGGGCGCGTTTTCGCTACTTCTTGCTGCAAGCCCTGCCCTGCGGGTAGAGGGGCAGCTCGAAGAAGCCCGAGCAGACCTCCTGCGAGTACTCCTGTGCGGGCGGGATGGCGCAATAGCCGTAGCTGGGGACGAGCAGCTCCACCTGCATGGCGACCTTCAGAATGCACGTCACGCAGGCGCTGATGGAGAAGGTGCCCGTGGCGGCGTCGAAGGTGCCCTCGGGCGAGACGCAGGAGGCGACGCTCGTCACGGTGAAGGGCATCACGGAAGCCGAAGGCACATACATGAGCACGTCCTCGTTGAGCGTGATGGAAGAAGTCGCCTTGCCCTCCACGCCGTTTGCGTCGAGGTAGACGATCTCGATGGGGATGGAGACGGTCGCCTGAATGCGGGCGCAATTGCCCTCGGGCTGCCGTTCCACGTTGACGTTGGAGACGGTGCCCTCGGAGGCGACGGAGCGGGCGCTCACAAAGGTGAGCGGATATGTAGGCGCGGCGGGCACGGGGTTTTCGGGTACGACGGCGTAGTTTTCGAGACGGGTCTGGATAATTCCCGCGTCGAAGATCTTCTCCGCCTGAATACACACCTTCTCACACAGCCCGTTGAGCGGATTGCCCGAGATGGTGCCGGGGCAATGATCCGATGAGAAATTCGAAAAGAATGACATTTGTTTCCTCCGTAAACCGTATCGGTTTACTGCATTGTATGCGGCGCGGGCCGTTCCGTGTGCACCGCTACTGCAAAAAGACCGTCTGCCCGATATACAAGCACCGCGTGCCGTTCTTTTTTTCGAATGCCTCGGGCGAGCCGCAAAGGAGCGTCTTGCTCTCCCCGCCCCGCACGGTGTAGAGGTTGCCCTTTTCGCTCGGGATGACGAGCACCTGCCCCTCTTTCAAGGGGGAAGTGAGGGCGTTCTTTTTGACGATGAGGGCGGGGGGAAGGCGGAAGGCGGCGGCGATTTCCTCCAAGGTCTGCCCCCGCTTTACGCGGTACAGCCTCGGCGTATGGAGAAAGAGCTTCATGCGCCATTGTATGCCGCAAAAACATAAATGCGTGCGGAAAAGGAATACAATACCGTATGGACCTGTACCGCACCGCCGCCGTCGTGACGATTTTTTCCGCCCTCGAGCACGGGCTCGGCTTTCTGTATCGCATCATCCTCTCCCGCACGCTCGGCGCGGAGGGGCTCGGCGTGTACCAAGTTTCCCTTACGGTGTTCGCCGTCTTTCTCACCGCGTGCTCCTCGGGGCTGCCCATCACCCTCTCCCGCGTCATCTCCAAGCACCGCGCCCACGGCTACAAGCGGGGAGAGCACGCCGCCACCACCGCGGCAATGCTCATCTCCCTTCTCTTCAGCGTGCCCATCACCCTTCTTCTTTTCCTGTTCCGTGCGCCCTTCTCCGAGATCTTTTCCGACCCCCGCTGCGCGGACGTTTTCTACATTCTCCTCTTTTCGCTCTCGTTTACCTCGCTCTACGCCATCATCCGCGGCTGTTTTTGGGGGAACAAGCGCTTCTTCGCCTATTCTCTCATCGAGCTCATCGAGGAATTCGTCATGATCCTCTTCGGCGTGCTCCTGCTCGTCGTGTTCCAAACGGGCGTTGCGGACGTGAACAAGGCCGCCATCGCCGTGCTCATCTCCTATGTGTGCAGTTTCGCGCTCGCCGCCGTGTATTTCTTCGCGCGGGGCGGAAGGCTGCGCTCTCCCAAGGGGGAATTCCTCCCGCTTTTGAAGTCCTCCCTGCCCGTCACCGCCATGCGGACCTCCTCATCTCTCATGAGCTCTCTCATCTCCGTGCTCTTCCCCATGCGGCTGATGGCGGCGGGCGTCTCCTCCTCCCGCGCGATGAGCGAATACGGCGTCGTCTACGGCATGGTGATGCCCGTGCTCATGATCCCCTCCTCGCTCATCGGCTCCATCGCCCT
>CANRHI010000084.1 GCA_947630365.1 uncultured Clostridia bacterium | reverse complement strand
ATCGCGGCGCGCTCACAGCCCACAGGGCTGTTGAGCATAGTGCGCCGCTCTACCCCTCAAGTATAAGGGGGAGGGCTCCCTTGGCTCCCCTACTTGAGGGGGACCCTCATTCCGTCCCGCCCGAGCTTTTTTTGTATTCCAAGGGCGGCACGAGCCCGTAGGGCGAAGTTACGAAGCCGTAGGCGGAGTGAGCGAATCTTCCCCGCAAGTTGTACCACGGAGTAGAGGATACTCTCGCCCCCTACGGGGCTCGGTATGAGGGCGTAAGACGGGAGCAGCGGCCAAAGGCCTACCCTTTTGTAAAGGGGAGGCTCCCGCGTAGCGGGTGGTGGGGATTGCTATTCGTACAACATACTCCCATCCCCATCCGTCTGCCTGTACGGCAGCCACCCTCCCCTTCCCGGAAGGGTAGGGCTTTTTTCCTCCGGTGGCATTCCCCCCGAAAAGTGGACCCCCCGCCGAAAGGCGGGGGGTCGTGCGCTAACGCCTCGCCGACACGATTTTTTTATCATGGGGGAAAATGTATTTTGCGTCGTCGAGGGTCTGCTGACTTGGGTTAGTTGTTTACAGTGAGCGTGAAGTTCGTGATGCCAAAGCAGCCTGCGTTGTGCCTAAATTGAATTGCTTCAACAGGCGAAGCTACATTTCCTTGGTCGGTGCTGCTTGCGGTCACAAATGTCCACCAAGGATAATAGTTTTCACCATCGGTAGACCATGTGCACTCAAAGGTAACATTTCCTTCTGCGACGGAATGCTTCATGCGTACATGAGTCACGCTTCCAACGGTTGCGCCGGGCTTTCCATCCACGCCGTAGCTGTTATTTTCCCAACTCTGAGTGCCGTATCCATTTCCGCCACCATATATGGAAATGTTTGCGGCATTATTGTTGGATTCAAGATAGAAGTCATTGCTCCAACCGTTGAAATTCCCGGTCCTAAAGTTGACCGTCAAAGCAACCTTTCCGCCGTTGTCTCTACCATAAATCGTGAAATCGAAATCAATCTGGAAATTATCCGCAAGATGAGGCTCCGCGCAGAAAATATTAGCTTGAGGTCCCCAACCGCCGGCTCCCGAGCGGTGTTCGACAATTCCGTCCTTCGTGAACGCAATGTTTTCACGATTTCCGCGTTCCATGATGATATCGAAATTCATGTCCTTGCTCTTTTCGCCCATCACCTTTTGCGCGTACTCATTCACACCCTTCGGGTTATTGGGGTCGGCAAGCGTGTTGACCTTAAATACCTTGGTTGCGGCGGCAGTCTGCCCGTCCTTCGTCGCGGTAAGCTTCACAGCAACTTCGCCCGTTGCATTCCCTGCAACCCAGTCCTCAATAAGGACATAGTAAGGGAACTGCGCGTTATCTGCAATGTGCGCCGTGGTTGCGCTCACCCCCGTTGTGTTGGAGCCGTCGACAATTTCATAGGAGATATCCGCAAGCGGAAGCTGCGTGCCTTCCGTTGCTTTATCGGTGACATTCCAATAGAGCTGCAAAGCTGTTGCGGAAATCAATTCTCCATACGTACCGCCGAAGGGATCCTCGCCGAGGACTGGCGAATTCGCAAGGTCGGAGACATAGCTCACGGGGATAGAGAGCGTGAACGACTTATCGACCACCGTCTTGTGGGTATAGACAACGGTATAGGTGACGGTGTTCACGTCGTCGAGGTTGACTTTCACGGACTTCTCCGCGCCCGCCTCGATATTCGCCGTGTCGATGGTCTTGCCGTAGGTCACATTGTAGCCGTCGAGATAGGTCGCGGTGCCGACGGTATAGGTGAAGGTCGTCTCCGTGTTCTTTGCCACGCGGTACCAACCGTTGGTTTGGGTGGCGGTCTGCTGGGCAGCGAGCGCGAGCTCGAGCTCCACGGGCTTGACGTTCACGGTGATCTCGCCATTGACGCTGTTGCCGTTTTCGGCGGTGACGGTGACTTCGATCTTATACTCGCCCGCAAGGAGAGCGCGGAACGTCTTGGTCGCATCGCCTTCTACCTTGTAGTTTGCCTCGGGGGCATCCTCGAAGTTCCCGCCGTTCTTCACGAGGACCTTGAATTCCATGGTGTCCGCTGCGGTGCCTTCGTAGGTCGCCGTGACGTTGAGGTTTTGCGCCGCGTCGCCCTCGGTGAGCTCCGTCGTGCCCTCGCCGAGCTTGAATTCGGTGATGACGGGCTTCGCCGCCGACGGGTCGGTGACTTGGATCTCCACCGACTTGGTCTCTTGGAGCCCGTTGCGCGTTGCGGTCACGGTGACGGTGTAATTGCCCGCCGTCTCGAAGGTGATGGTGATGACGTTCTTATTGACGCTTGCCGTGTAATCGGTGTTTGCGGTGGCGTCCTCGCCGCCCTTCTTCACGGTGTAGGTGAGCGCGGTATCGTCGCCCTGCACGGTCGCGGTGAGGGTGAGCTCCTTGTTCAGCTCGCACTTGCCGTCCGCATAGGTCTCGCCCGTCACTTCCACTTTCTCGAAGTGAGGCGCGGGCTTGGTGACGGTGACGGCGGGAGACTTCTTTGCGGTATCCCCGCCTTCGCCCGTCGCGGTGACGACGAAGGTGAAGGTGCCGTCCGTCTTGAGGGTGTACTTCTTCCCCTCTTCCACGACGGTGTAGTCGGTATCCCTCGCGGCTTCCGCATCGCCCTTCATCACTTTGACGGAAACGCTTTCGGCGTTCGCGCCCGCGGTGTAGGTGAGCTCAACGGTCAATTCGTACTCGCCCGAATTCTTATCGACGGTTACATCGGTAAGCTCGGGTTTGGGGAAGGTACCGTTCCAAGTGAAGGTACCCGTGTAGTCCTCGAACTTCTTGGTCTCGACGTCGACATCGTCGGCAGCCGTAATGTTGAGCTTGCCGCAGTTATCGAATGCGCCGCTCTTCACAACGCCGCCGTTGACCGTAAGGGTCGTAAGGGTCGTGGGGATGTTGTAGCCGCCCTCCGCTTTCTTGCCGAAGATGTAGCCGAAGTGGAAATCGGTGCCCTTGGCGGGGTCGACATTGTCGCCGACGAAGGGAAGGGTGAGCGTAGTGAGCTTGCTGCACCCCGCGAGGATGGGCGACGCAAAGTAGGTGATGCCGCCCGTGACGGTGAGCGCGGTGAGCGAAGCGCAGCCTTCGAACGCGCCCTGCGCGATGCGGCCGCCCTGCGCAATGGCGAAGGTAAGAGTCTCGATGCCGCTGTTCGCAAACGCCTTCTGCCCGATGTAGGAAAGTTCTCCTTTCACGGTGAGCGCCGTAAGGGCGGTGCAGCCGTAGAACGCCTGCGTGTCGATCTTCGTCATGTTGCCCGCAAGGGTGACGGTATCGAGCTTGGCGCAGCCCTTGAACGTGTTGCCGCCGAGGACGGTCACGCCCGCGGGGAGAGCGATCTCCTTCAAATTCGTGCAGCCGTTGAACACTTGATAATCGAAGGTGCCGAGCTCTGCGAGCTTGCTCCCCGCCGCAAAGGTCACCTTGGTGAGCGCGGTGCAGCCCTGGAAGGCGAAGTCGCCGATGGTCGTGACAGACGCGGGGATGGCGATCTGGGTCATGGTCGTGTTGCCCATGAAGGCGCCCGCCGCAATGGCGACGACGTCGCGCCCCGCGCGCTGTGCGGGAATGGCGAACGCCGTGGGAGCCGTAGCTTCCGCCTTGATGGCGTCCTCATCCAAGCCCGTCACGATGTACGAAGTGCCCTGTTGTTCGTAGGTGAAGAAGTCCTTCGTCTCCGACGTGACGGCGCCGCAAGCGCATTGACCGGTGGTCGGGTCGAAGCTGTGGTTGGTTTTGGTCGCGGAAGGTTCGCCGCAGACGTCGCAAAGCAGCCAGTGCTGCGTGCCGTCGTGGTCGTAGATCTCTTCGTTGTGGGTGTGAGCGGCCTTTTCGCCCTCTTTGCCGCAGACGGTGCACTTCTGCCAATGTTGGGTGCCGTCCGAAAGGTATTCAGTGCCGAAGTTATGAGGGACTTTTTCGGTATCGGGCGCGGAGCAATTCTCGTGGTCGCAATGCTGCCAGTGATGGCCCTCGTCGTCGCTCATGACCTGATAGTCGTGCCCGAGGGCGGGATATTCCTCGTAGCCGAGTTTGTAGCCGCAGTCGAGGCATTCCTTATATTCCGAATGCCCTGCTTCCGTACATGTCGCCGCTTGCTCTTCGACCACGTCCGCCCAATTGTGCTCGGTCTTATCCGCCGCCGCTTCGCCGCAGACTTGGCAAGTCGCCCAGTGATGGGTCTCGTCGAATTTCACGTCGCCCTCGGTATTGTGGTTTTGGACCTCGGTCTTGTGCCCGCAGGCGCAGACCTGCCAATGCCCCTTGGCGTCGTGCTCGTAGACGTCCTCGGCATACTCATGGTCGGCCTCGGAGCCTTCCTTCACGTCGCCGCAAATGCCGCAGACTTCGTGGTGTTGGTCGGTCTCCTTGCCCTGTTCGTCCAAGATGGGCTCTAAATGATAGTTGTGCCCGAGGGGCTCGATATCCTTCTTCCCGATGATGTCGTGGCAGCGGGTGCACTGTTGATAGTCCGAAACGCCGCCCTCTTCGCAGCTCGCCGCCGTGCCCTCCACGGGCTGGTAGTTGTGCCCGAGGGGCTCGGTTTGATAGGTATAGCTGTAGCCGCAAGAGCAGGTGCGGGTGACCGTCGCACCCTCGGTGCAGGTCTCCTCGCCTTCCTTCGTCTCGGTGAATACGTGCGCCGCCTCGCCGCTCTTGAGCCAATCGTGCTCGCAGCTCGCCGCGTGCCAGTGCGTCTGCTCGTCGTACTCCCACGTCGTCTTGAACGTGTGCTCGTGCTCGTCGGGAACATCCCCCTCGCCGCCGCACGCCGCAAACGACATGACCGCCGCCGACGTCATTGCCACTATCGCAAGAATTTTCTTGATATGTTTCATTGCTGTTTCTCCTTATTCCAATCCGACCAAGGACTCGTTGGTCAAGAGGCTTTGCATCGCTGCTTGCGTCATGGCACCGTCGTACACTTTGAAGCTATCGATCGCGGCATACGAATATTCGCCACTGTCCCACGTCGCGTAGCCGAGATAGGCAACGGGGTTGCTGCCAAGAAGCGTCTTGATGTTTACAGTGGTAGCAACGGTCGATTTCAGCTCTGCATTGATATAGAGCTTGGTCGTAGCCTTGCCGTAGACGACCGAGATCATTACCCACTTGCCGAACGACGTTTTGTGCGTAGTATCGCTCGGGACATCGGGACGGCCGCCGTTCGTGATGTTGAAACGCTGGGCAACGATGTTGTTGTCGCCCTTTTGCCACAAAACGCTCAAATACTTTTCGTTCTGCCACGTGCAGCCGCTGTCGTCCGCTTGCACAAGGAACAGCCAGTTAACGTGTTTGTCGCCGTCCTGCTTGGTATCCTTATCGGGGATCTTTGCCATGAACGAAACGGAGAAGCAATCGCGATTTGCGAACAAAGAGCCGGGGATGGAGAGATAGCTCTTCGTATCCTTGTCAAACTGCAAAGCCTTCTTGCCTTTGGTCCCGCGAGCAATGAAAGTCGGGGTGCCGTGCGCCGTTGCGTCGCCGATTTCTTTGCCCGTAGCCGGCGTAAGATCATCTTCAAAGTCGAGGCTGTAAATGAGTTTGCCGTCGGGATCGGGCTCATCGGTGGAAGGCGTGGCTGTGGTGGGATATTTCTCCAAAAGTGCGTCGTACTCCGCCTTCGTGATCGGAATTACCGAGCCATGACGGAATTGAGGAAGCCCTGTTCCCCCCGCTTGCAATTCACTTCTCGTTTTTCCGTTGTATGTAAACGAACCTGCCTGAGTGAATACGCCCTTGGTGATGTCATCCGTTTCGTAGGGGATATACGTCCAGTTATCGAGAAGGAGGTACCATTTGTCCGTCTCGTTGTCCTTATAGACCGTAGGGCCTTCGACGCCCGTCGTCTCGGTATAGTGTTTGCCGTCGAGCGAATAGGTGGCAACAAGCTCGAAGTCGCCGTCGAGGTGCGCGCCCTGTTCCATGAACACCCACTTCTTGCCGTCGTCCTCATCCTTGGTGAAACGGTAATACATTTTGTTGGCTTCGTTGTAATAGAACGTGGTATCGATGATGTTATCTTCCCGTTCCATGTACACTTCGGGCTCGCTAAAATTCTCGAAATCCTTGGTGTAGCTGCGGTAGATGCGGAATTTCCAATTGTAGCATTCATTTTTCACAGTGTCGCCAACGATAGACGCCCACGTCACCATGTACTGCTTTTTATCGACGTCCCAAATGGATTCGGGCGCCCAAACAGTCAGGGCGTCGGACGTGCCAACGTGCGTCAATGTGCCGCCGCCCGTAAAACCGGTGAGCGTGTCGCTTTTCCAAACGACAATATTTTGGCTGCCATCCTTTTGCGCCTTGCCCCAATCTTGGTTAATGTTAAACATGGAGAGGTCGGTCGCGATGATGACGAATTTGCCCTCGGGGGTGCGGACAATGTGCGGGTCGCGCACGCCCTTTTCGCCGACGGTGCTCGTCAGAACGGGCTGTCTGCCGTTGAGCGTCGTCCAATCGGTGCCGTCCTCGGAGACGGAGAAATAGATCTGCTCCTTACTCGCATCCTGCTCCGTATCGACAAAGTGCACGAAGAGGTACGCCGCGTAGGGGTCCTGCGCGGGGGTCTCGTCGGGCGTCGCGGCGGAGCCTTCCTGCGGGGCGGCTGCATCGAGCGGGGCCGCCGCGGTCTGCGGGGCGGGCTCGGCGCTCTTTGTGCTTTCCGTCGCGGAGACGACCGTCGATCCCGCAAGTACGGACGCAATGAGCAGCGTGCTTACCGCCACTCCTGCCAATTTTTTCATAAAGATTCCTCCTTTTTGGTTCTCTTTTTCATCTGAAGTCCACGCCGTGCTCTTTGAGCCATGCGTATGGATCTTCCTTCTCCCGATTCATGCGGTATTCCCGCGGGCTCACGCCCTTATACTTTTTGAAGAGGCGTGAGAAATACAATCTGTCCTCCACGCCGACGGCGTAGGAGATCTCCCCGATCGGCGCGTTCGTCTTTTGCAGCATCTCGCAGGCGACCGAAACGCGGTATCGGTTGAGATACGCGAGCGGCGGCATGCCGACGAGCTCGGAAAAGAGCGTCATCATTCTGCCGACGGAGATGTGGTTGTTCGTCGCGATCTCCTGCACGGTGAGCTGCAAGCGGAAATTGTTGTTCATGTAGATGATGATCTCGCGTACATGGCGGTGCTTTACGGAGGATTCCCCCCGATCGATCCGCTTCCTCTCCGTGCGCTTTATGAGCTCGCCCAAGATGAGGAGAAGGTACGCGGAGCACTTCACGTCCTGCACATAGCTCGCGTCGTATGCCTCGTAGAGGTCCTTCAGCACGTCGATATAGGCAGAGAGCTCTGTGAGGTGCAGGTAAGGCTTCTCCCGCGTGATGCCGCATTGTTCGAAGAGCTCGTCGACGCGGTCGCAGCGGAGATCCACCCAAATGTACGACCACGGATCGTGCGAGACGGGGTAATACTCGTACTCGCTATCCGCAAAGAGCAGGAACACATCCCCCTTGGAGAGCACCACTTTTTTCCCGTTGGCGATGAGCACGCCGCTGCCGTAGAGGACAAAATGCAGCGAGGAATCCAAGTGCCAATTGCGCACCTCGTGCTTCTTTTTGGGATCGCAGTGCTCCTGCCCGACCCGTTGAATGCGAAGGGAAAGGTCTGTATCGGATAGTGCACCCCCCCCATTTCGAGATGTAACATAGCCTACTCCAAGGTTGTTCTTTTTTTGTTGTTGCGATGCGGGGCTTTTCC
>CANRHI010000083.1 GCA_947630365.1 uncultured Clostridia bacterium | reverse complement strand
ATTTGCCCATATGCACGGGCAAATGCTGACCGAACGCGGGACTCTACCCGCGTGAGACAGCTGGCGCGCTGACTTTGCGCGACTGAGGGGTTTCTTAACCCTATCCCCCGCTTCGCGGGTACTTCCCCTCTCAGGGGAAGCAAGAATGCTGCGGACAACAAAACAAGAATCCCCTTCCTTTTTAAGGAAGGGGATACAGGGGGAGGTTCCCGTGTCATTCTGCCCCGCCCGAGCTTCTTTTGTATTCCAAGGGCGGCACGAGCGCGTAGCGCGAAGTAGCGTAGTGAAGAATCCCGAGGATGAAAATTCGAACTTCGTTCTTCGGGATGTTTCGGTCGCTTTGCTCCCTCAACATGACGCGGTAGGAAGGGGGCACCCGCGTCAACCCGCCCCGTGTTACCGCGTCATTCTGAAGCGAAGCGAAGAATCCCGAAGATGAAAATTCGGACTTCGTTCTTCGGGATGTTTCGGTCGCTCCGCTCCCTCAACATGACGCAGTAGTCCGTGCGGGTGTGCTGCCCCTCCCCTACCCCTCCCCTTCCAAGAAGGGTAGGGCTTTTAGGGTGCGAAAGGTTTGCATTTTTCTCCCCTTTATGCTATACTTCCCCTATGCAATGCAGGTTGTGTCCCGTGGAGTGCGGGGCGGACAGAAAAATTCGGGCGGGGGCGTGCGGCGTGAAGGGGCTTTCTCTTGCGAAGGCGTACCTTCATCCCTTCGAGGAGCCGTGCCTCTCCCCCGGCGGGAAGAGCGGCGCGGTGTTCTTTTCGGGCTGCTCGCTGCGTTGCGTGTTCTGCCAAAACTTCGAGCTTTCGCATGCGGCGCGGGGGAAGCGCATCTTCCCCAAAGAGCTTGCGGAAATTTTTCTTCGGCTGGAAGAAGAGGGCGCGGAGAATATCGACCTCGTCACGCCCGACCATTTCATTCCCGAGATCGTAGAAGCGTTTACGTTCTATCGCCCCAAGGTGCCCGTCGTCTTCAATTCGGGCGGGTATGTGAAAACGGAGGCGCTTTCCCTCATCGCCCCCTTTATCGACATTTGGATGCCCGATTTTAAGTTTGCCTCCGAGGCGCTCGCGGCGCGGCTGACGGGGAGGAAAAACTACCCCTCCATCGCACGGGAAGCGGTCTCCTTCATGGCACAAACGCCCGTCGTTTGGGAGGGGGAAACGCTCAGATCGGGCATTTTGGTGCGGCACCTCGTGCTCCCCTCGCACACGGAGGACAGCAAGCGGGTGCTCGACATTTTGCGGGGCATCCTTCCCGAAGCCGCTCCCCTCTCGCTCATGCGCCAATACACGCCCATGGGGGAAATTGCCGCATTCCCCGAGCTTGCCCGCCGCGTGACCGACCGCGAGTATTCGCGCGTTGTGGAGTACGCGCTCGCCCTTTCCTTCCCCCTCTATACGCAGGAGAAGGAGAGCGCCGACCCCGCTTTCATCCCGAAATGGGACTATTGATGGATCCACTCGTCCTTTAATTTGACGAGCTGTTTGGTAATTTTGGCGCAATCTGCGGGAGACGCCGCCTTGAGCTTCGCCTCGAGCAGCCGCACCGCAGCAAGCTGCTTGCTCTTCATACGAACAGCATGCGGCACAGGGAGGAAACTATGCTTGTCCGCTTCGACAACGTGACATTTTCCTATACCGGGGAGCCCGTGCTCCGCGGCGCCTCCTTTCAGATCGACGAAGGCGAGCGCGTGGGCTTTCTCGGCGGAAACGGCGAGGGCAAGACGACGGCGATCAAACTTCTCGTGGGCGAGCTCGACCCCGAACGGGGCGAGGTGGTGCGGCGCTCCAAGCTGAAGATCGGCTACCTCGAGCAGAGCGGCGGATTCGAGTCCGAGAGCACCGTCTACGGCGCCATGGAGGAGGTGTTCGAAGAGGACAAGGAGCTCATCGCCCGCCTCGAAGAAGCCCAAGCCGCCATGGCAAAAGCGGACGAAAATGCCTTCCGCATCCTCTCCGCCCGCTGCGAAGCGCTCGAAAAGCGCATTGCCGCGCGGGACAGCTATTCCTACCCCGTGCGCATCTCCACCATTCTCAACGGCATGGGGTTCGAAGACGTCTACGGGCAGGAGGTGCGCTCGATGAGCGGCGGCGAAAAGACCAAGTTGAAGCTCTGCCGCCTGCTTCTCGAAACCCCCGAGCTGCTCGTCCTCGACGAGCCCACCAACCATCTCGACATCAAAACGCTCTTTTGGCTGGAGGAATACCTCTCTTCCTTCAAGGGGGCGCTCCTCGTCGTCTCGCACGACCGCTACTTTCTCGACCGCCTCACCTCCCGCACGCTCGAGCTGCAGGGGGGCGAGCTCGTCTCCTACAAGGGAAATTACAGCAAATACCGCGTGCTCAAAAAGGAACGGTACGAGAGCCTCCTTCGCGCCTACGAGAAGCAACAGGAGGAGATCGCCAAGCTCCAAGAGTATGTGGACAAGAACATTGTCCGCGCGACGACGGCGAAGAGCGCGCTCTCCCGCGTGAACAAGTTGGAGCGCATGGAGCTTCTCGAAAAGCCGCTCGCTCCCCCCGCCCCGCCGCGCTTCCGCTTCCTCTATGGCGAAAAGCCGCACGAGAAAGTGCTGGAAGCCGCAAATTTCGATTTGAGCGTGGGCGGAAAGACGCTATTAAAAGGCGCCGAATTCACCCTCCTTCGGGGCGAGAAGTGCGCGCTCGTCGGCGACAACGGCACGGGAAAGACCACCCTTCTCAAGTACCTCCTCTCCTCCCCGCGCGCCGTGTGGGGAAAGTACACGCGCGTCGGCTACTACGACCAGGAGAACGCCGAGCTCGACGAAGGCGAGCGGGTGCTCGACGCATTTTGGGGGAAGAACGTTGCGCTCTCGCAGACCGAAGCGCGTGCGATTTTGGCGCAGGCAGGGCTTACCGCCGAGGACGTGCAAAAGAAGGTGAGAGAGCTCTCCGGCGGGCTCAAAGCCAAGCTCTCCCTCGCCCTTCTCGAGGCGCGGCGGGCGAATGTGCTCCTTCTCGACGAGCCCACAAACCACCTCGACCTCGAGGCGAGAGAATCGCTCGAAGAGGCGCTTCGCGCTTTCGACGGGACCCTTCTTTTCGTCTCGCACGACAGGCGGTTCATCGAGCGCATCGCGACCTCCATCGCCTGCATCGAGGGCAAAGCGCTCACGCGGTTTTTCGGGAGCTACGAAGAATTCCTCCAAACAAAAAAAGAGCCCGCGGCAAAGCCCGCGCCCGAGCCAAAACCCAAAACGGAAGGGTACCGTTCCAAGGAGGAACGGGCGAAGGAGGCGCAGAGAAGAGAGCGCACGAAAAAAATCGAGGCGCGGCTCGAGGAGATCGAAGGGCTCCTCAAGGAGCTCGACCTCGCCCTCGCGGAAAACGCCGCAGACTACAAAAAGGTGCGGGAAATTTCCGAAAAACAAGCCGCCCTCCAAGAGGAGAGCGACGCGCTGTACGAGGAATATGAGGCGCTCATCTCGTAGTATGTGTGACATAAACACCCCATATTTTGTGGATTATGTGTGACATAGTACTCTGCAAACAAGCAAAAAGCGGGAGATCCTCCCGCTTTTTTCGCTTATTTCCGCCTTTCGCGCTCCCGCATCTCGGAGAAGAAAGAAGTTAACACTTCCGCACATTCCTTCTCCAAAACACCCCCTTCCACCTCGATCTTGTGGTTGAGAAGGTTGGCGGAGGCGAGCTCCAAAGTGAGGCTTCTCCCCTTTTGCTCATAGGCGCCGAAGTAGATCTTATCGATGCGGGCGTTGAGCGCCGCGCCCATGCACATGGGGCAGGGCTCCAAGGTAACGTACATCTCCGCACCCTCCAGCCGCCACGAGCCGAGCTTTCTGCACGCTCTGTCGATGGCGCGCACCTCGGCGTGCTGGGTCGCCATCTGCAATTTCGTGCGGAGATTATACCCCCTCCCCACGACCTTCCCGTCCACCACGACGACCGCGCCGATGGGCACCTCGCCCGAAAATTTTGCCTTTCTCGCAAGGCGGAGCGCCTCGCGCATAAACTTCTCTTCCATATTCTACACCGCGCCCGAAAGAATGGTGAGCGCGTCTCCGCACCGTTTCAAAATGTCCGCAAGCGCCCGTTCCCCGAGCGGGTGGGGCTCCCTGCTCTTTCCCGCCTCCACCGTGAAGGCGGGGATATTGAGCTTCTCGATGCACCAATCCTTGTACCCGCCGACCGAGCCCTCCGCCTCGCGCAGGGGGTACCCCGTCGCACGGGACAGCGCCTTCGCAAGGCGAATGTCGCGTTTTGCCCTCTCTTCGTCCTGAAAAAACCGCCAGTAGATCTCCTCGCCCTTGGTGTGCCAGCTCACCGTGTACGATGGGGAGAGAGAAAGGGTGAAGTCGCCCAGCGCCCGCGTTTCGGCGGCCGAGAAGGGGCGGCTGCCCACATAGCTCTCCGCGGCGGGCGAAAACACATTCTGCCTGCCCGTCCCCCAGCGGGCGTCGAAATTCACGTTGAGGTCCACGCCGTCCGCATTCGCCTTCCACAGGGAGAAGTCGCCGCCGCTCAACGCGAGAAGTTTTTCCCTTCGCGCAGAGGAGGCCGCTCCGACGCCCCGCTGCACCAACAGGGCCCCGTCGGGGTCCATGAGGGGGACGAGCCAAACGCTGCCCTTCACACCTCTTCCCGCATGGAAAAAGGCAAGGCGGGCGGTGATCCATTCCCTCGCGTGGATGGCGTATTGGGAGACGCCGACGGGCTCCCCTTCCCCGATCTTTACGGCGAAGAGCTTCCGCCCCTCCTCGCTCTCCCCGATGACCCGTTTTTCGCCGACAAAACCCTCGTAAAACGCCGCCGTCTCTTCATAGATATCCATGCCGCAGTGTATGCGGCGGGCGCGCCTTCGGGCGACAGCGGGCTTTTTTACGGGTCTATTTGTGGTATTCCGCGCCCGACCGTATCATAAACGCGCGGTAAATTTGTTCGAAGAGCACCACGCGCATGAGCTGGTGGGGCAGGGTGAAGGCGGAAAAGGAGAGAAGTTCGTCCGCCGCCTCCTTCACCTCCCTGTCCAGCCCGCACGAGGAGCCGATGACGAAGGTAATTTCTTCCCCTCTGTCCGCGAGCGCCGCGAGCTTTTCGGCGAATTTTTCGGAGGAATACGCCCTTCCCTCGATGGCGAGGGCGAAGGTATATCCCCTGCACGCGCGAAGGATGCCCTCCGCTTCGGCGGAGATGGTCGCCTTCTCGGGCAGCTCATGCACTTCCACCTTGCAAAAGCGGGAAAGGCGCTTCTCGTATTCGGCGACCGCCTCCCTCCAAAAGCTCTCCTTCAGCTTGCCCACGCACACGATGTGAATTTTGATCATAGACACCTCTCGACGAGAACGGCGATCCAGTCCACCGCGCAGAGGGCGATGCCGACCGCGGCGGCGAGGAAGAAGATCTTCCCCTCCTTCACGCCCTTGGGCTTTTCCCCCTCCTTCTTATCCAAGAAGATGAGATAGACGAGAGAGCCGGCAAGGACGAGCCCCGCGGCCGAGACGAGCACGATATACCCCCACAGCGGGAGGGCGGCATAGAAGGAGTCTATGCCCAGCGAGGTAAAGACGAGCACGGCGGCATTGTTGAGAAAGTGCGCCGCCATCGTGGGGAAGGGGCTGCCCGCGCGCAACATCAGGAGCGCGAAACAAGCGCCGCAGACGAATTGGTAGATGGTCTGTTCGGGGTTGTGGTGGAAGAGGGAAAACAGCGCGCCCGAGATGAGAACGGTCGCCGCCGTGCCCCAGCCCGCCCTCTGCATGCCGCCCGTGAGGATTCCGCGAAAGAGCGTTTCCTCAAAGAGAGCGGGAAGAAGGGCGATGACGAGAATGGCGGGGAGCAAATTCCACCCCGCAAGGGACGGGAGCATTTCGTCCATGTAGGGCTTGTAGCCGATGCGTTCGAGAAGGGCGAGAAAGAGCGAATTGAGCTCGGAGAGGGCGCAAAGCAGCCCGAATTGCACCAAAAAGGCGAGAACGAAATACCGCGGCTTGCAGGGAGAATACACCTCGCGCGGGGTGCGCTTTCCCCTACGAAAATAGACGAGCGCCGTCGCCGCCAAACAAATTTGCGGCAAGAGGAAGGAAAGGTATAGGTACCATTCGGCGTCCTCGTACCCCTCCGCGGCGAGCTCCAAAAGGACGAGCACCACGAGCGAGAGGAAGGCGGGGAGCAGCGTCGCGAGGGAATAGGCGATGCCCGTCTCCCTCAAATCGGCGCGTGCCTCGTAAATTTTTTTCTCCATGCGTTCATTATAACAGGAAAAACGGCAAAAGTCAAAAAATGCCTTGCCTTTTCGCAAAAAACTTCCTATAATAGAGGCATGAGAACGTTGAATACCCTCGAAATTGAGGAAGCCGTCTTTGCGCTCGCCTCGCGGGCATGCCTCCGCATTGCGGACGATTGCCGCATCGCCCTCGGGGAAGCCGAGAACAAGGAGACGGGCGTCGCAAAATTTGCCCTCTCGACCGTGCTCGAAAACGAGCGCATCGCAAGGGAGGAACGCATGCCCGTCTGTCAGGATACGGGCATGAGCGTCGTGTTCCTATGGCTCGGGCAGGAGGTCCTTCTCACGGGAAAACCCCTCAAAGAGGCGGTGGACGCGGGCGTGCGGCGGGCGTATATCCCCTTCCGCAAGAGCATTTGCGACCCGTTCACCCGAAAGAACACGGGCGACAACACCCCCGCCCTTCTGCATACGGAAATTACGGAGGGCGACAAGGTGAAACTCTCTTTCCTCCCCAAGGGATTCGGGAGCGAGAACATGAGCGTTCTCAAAATGCTCACCCCCGCCGAGGGAAGGGAGGGCGTCGTAAACACCGTGGTCGAGGCGGTGAAAAACGCGGGCTCCCGCCCCTGCCCGCCCGTGTATGTGGGCGTGGGCGTGGGAAGCTCGTTCGACGGCTGCGCTCTCCTTGCGAAGAAGGCGCTCCTCCGCGAAGTGGGGAGCCGAAACCCGCGGGAGGACGTCGCCGCGCTCGAAGAGCAGCTCCTTACCCGCATCAACGCCCTCGGGATCGGCGCACAGGGCTTCGGCGGCAAGGTGACCGCCATCGGCGTGAGCTGCGAGGTCGCCCCCACCCACATTGCGGGGCTGCCCGTCGCCGTCAACATGCAATGCCACTGCGTGCGCCGCGAGGAGGTGGTGCTATGAAAAGGCTCACATTGCCCCTTTCGCGGGAAGAACGTCTCTCCCTCCACGCGGGGGACGAAGTGCTCCTCTCGGGCGTCATCTACACCGCGCGAGACTGCGCCCATCGGCGGCTTTTCGAGCTGTTGGAGCAAGGCAAACCCCTCCCCTTCCCGCTCGAGAATGCCTTTTTATACTACGCGGGTCCCTGCCCCGCCCCCGAGGGAAAGGCATGCGGCAGCTGCGGACCGACCACTTCCGCCCGCATGAACGCCTTCGCCCCGCAGCTTTTGCGCCTCGGATTGGGCGGCATGATCGGCAAGGGCGAAATGAACGAGGAGACGGCGCGCGCATTGAAAGAATGCGGCGGAGTATACTTTGCCGCCATCGGCGGCGCGGGTGCATTCTATGGGAATGCGGTGAAAAAGTGCGACCTCGTGGCGTTTCCCGACCTTTTGAGCGAGGCCGTCTACCGCATGGAGATCGAGGGCTTCCCCCTCGTCGTCGCCATGGACGCCCACGGCGGCAACGTCTATAAACAACACGAATAAGGAACGAAATACGTAGAAGATACGCTCGGCTTCGCCTCGGTATGAGGGACTGTCATTTCGAGCAGAGCGTAAGCGAAGTCGAGAAATCTCATAATAAGGTAGAGATGCCTCGACACGGCTCGGCATGACATATTCAGAAGCGCGGGGCGGCATGACAATTGGGATGGCACCCCCTCCCCCTGTATCCCCCTCCCCGCAAACGGGGAGGGGGACGCCATAGAGCTGCCCCCGTTGAAGGGGAAAATTTTGCATTCTGCCAAAGGTTGATAATCTTTGGCGCAAAATTTTCTTGGCATT
>CANRHI010000082.1 GCA_947630365.1 uncultured Clostridia bacterium | reverse complement strand
GAATACGACCGCATCGGCGAGAAGGAAGTCGAGCTCGTGGAGGAGATTCTCGGGCTCAAGATCCCCAAGCTCACCGTCCCCGTGAGCCCCGGGCGCAACCTTGCCATTCTCATCGAGGTGGCGGCGCGCAACCAAAGGCTCAAGGGCATGGGGTACGACGCAGCGCAGGAGCTCATCCAGCGCACCATCGGCAGATGAGCGCGGAGATCCTCGCCCCCGCGGGGGACGAAGCCACCGCCTACGCCGCCCTGAATGCGGGCGCGGACGCCGTGTATTTGGGGCTGTCCCGCTTCTCCGCGCGCGAAGGAGCCGCCAATTTGGACGGGTCCGCCCTCTCCCGCGTGGCGAGGTATGCCCATCTTTTGGGGGCGAAGGTGTACGTCGCCCTCAACACGCTCATAAAGGATGGCGAAACAGAGGACTTTCTTTCCTCCCTCCGCACGGCGTGGGAACAGGGCGCGGACGCCATCCTCATGCAGGATATGTTCCTCGGGGGAAGGGTGAAGGAGCTCTACCCCGAAGTTATTTTGCACCTCTCCACGCAGGCGGGGTGCTGCAACGTGCACGGCGCGGAGCTTGCCAAAAAGTACGGCTTTTCGCGCGTCGTGCTCGCGCGGGAGACGCCGATCGGGGACATTCCCGCCATCTCTCAAATCATCGAGACCGAAGTATTCGTGCAGGGGGCGCTTTGCACCTGCTTCTCGGGGCAGTGCTTTCTTTCCTCCTTCGCGGGGAACAACAGCGGCAACCGCGGCAGATGCAAACAGCCCTGCCGGAAAAAGTATAAGATCGACAGGGAGGGGTATGAGGACTACGCCTACAGCCTCTCCCTTTCCGACCTCTCCCTCGGCGGGAAGATAAAAGAACTTCTCGCGGCGGGGGTGAGCTCGCTCAAGATCGAAGGAAGGATGCGCCGCCCCGCCTATTGCGAAGCCGCCGTGCGGTACTACCGCGCGATTTCGGAGGGGAAAGAGGGCGCGGCGGAGCTCTCCGCCTTGAGGCGCGCCTACAACCGCGGGGACTATACCGAGGGGCTCGGCTTCGGGCAGACGAAGAGCCTCCTGTCCCGCCTCGTGCAGGGGCATATCGGCGAGGACGTGGGGGAAATTTCCCTCGTCCGCGGCAAATATTTTTGCAAAAGCGCCTATCCCGCGGCGGCGGGGGATGGATTCAAGCTGCTCCGCGGCGGAAGGGAAGTCGGCGGCGCGGCGTTTGCGCAAGCGGTGAAGGGCGGCTTCTTCCTCTCCTCCTCCGAACAGCTGCGCACGGGCGACAGGGTGCGCCTCACCACATGGGCGAATGCGCCCGTTCTCCCGCCCGTGAAACGAAAAATTTCCGTCGAGGCGGCGTTTATGCAGGGGGAGCGGGCGAAAATTTCGTGCGGGGAGGTTTGCGTGGAGAGCGAAGCGCCGCTCGCCGCGGCGAAGAACGCGCCCCTCACGGAGGAAGGGATCACCGAATGCCTGCAAAAGACGGATGGGCTGCCCATCTTCCCCGAAGTGACCGTGCGGACAAACGGGGTGTTTGTGCCGAAGTCCGCGCTCAACGCCCTGCGGCGGGAATTTTACGCCGCGCTCGCCGCTTCCCTTGCCCCCGCGCGGGAAGCTCTTCCCGCAAAGAAACTGCAAGAGCCCGCCCCGCAAAAGGGCACGGCTTCCCTTTCCGCCTACATCGGCGAGGCGCCGAGAAAAAAGGGGGAAATTTTCATCTGCAAGCCCGCGGACTACCGCGATTTGAAGGGGAACAAAGAGGCGTATTTGTACCTCCCGCCCCTCTTCACGGCGGCGGACGAAGCCCTCGTCGCCCCGCATTTCAAGGAGTATAAGGGCGTCTTTGCGGAGGGGTACTACGGCTTCGCGCTCGCGAAGAAGTACGGCGTCTCCCTCTTTGCGGGCTTCGGCGTGCCCGTCACCAACCGCTTCGCGGCGGACGAGGCGGGGAAGAATGCGGACTATTTCACCCTCTCCAAGGAAATTTCCCTCGCCGAGCAGCGCGCCCTTGCGGGAGATAAGGCGTTTCTCCTTGCGGAGGGCGCCATCAAGGTGATGGACCTTTGCTATTGCCCGTTCGAGCGTACCTGCGAAAGGTGCGACAAGAGGAGGGAGTACACCCTCACGGACGAGGACGGGCGGAAGTTCCCCCTTCGGCGGTATCGGGCGGCGGAGGGCTGCCGCTTCGAAGTGTACAACTGCGCCGCGCTTTCTTGTCCCGCGGCGGCTTCCCCCATTGCGGACGGGAGCGTGAAGGCGCCCCTTCCCGCCACGCGGGGACATTCGGAAAGGAGCATGCTATGAACAGGCACTATGAGCGCTTGGAGCTCGATAAAATTTTGGCGGCGGCGGCGAGCCATGCCGTGCTCGAGGGGGCGCGTGCGCGCATCCTCTCCTTGGAGCCCACGAGCTCCCTTCTCGAGGCGGAGGAGCTTCTCTCCAAGACGGAGGAGGCGAAACTTCTCCTCTTCGAGCTCGGCGCGGGGCGGGTGGAGCAATTCGACCCCATCGCGGACGCCGCGGGGCGCGCCGAAAAGGGGGCGACGCTCTCCTGCAAAGAGCTGCTTGCCGTCTCCCGCCTTCTGCGCTCCGCCCGCCTCTTCTTCTCGGGCGTGAATACCTATTCGGACGGCCGCATCTCGCGCATGCGCGCCCTTGCGGAGCCGCTCATCTTCGACAAGCGCCTCGAGGAGGACATCTCCTCCAAGATCCTCTCCGAGGATACCATCGCGGATACGGCGAGCGAAAAGCTCTTCTCCATCCGGAGGGAGATCGCGCTCCTCGGGGAGCGCATCCGCGCCCGCCTTGCCGAGTATCTCACGGGCGACGAAAAGAAGTATCTGCAGGAGGGCATCGTCACCGTGCGGGGGGATCGGTACGTCATCCCCGTGAAGGCGGAATACAAGCGCGCGGTGAAGGGCTTCGTGCACGACAGGAGCCAGAGCGGCGCGACGGTGTTCATCGAGCCCGAGCAGGTGCTCGAGATGAACAACGAATTGAAATCCCTCACCCTCGACGAAAAGGAGGAGGAAGAGCGCATCCTCTCCGAGCTCTCCAAGGGAGTCGGGAAATTGAAGGACGCCCTCCTTCGCGACGAGGAAATTTTATACGAAGCGGATAGCTTCTTCGCCCGCGCCGAGTATTGCTACCGCCAAAAGGGCGTGCGGCCCGTGCTCGACAGAAAGGGCGTCTTGCACATCGTGCGGGGGCGGCACCCGCTGCTCGACGCGAAGATCGCCGTGCCCGTCTCGGTCGGGGTGGGGGAGAGCTACGACTTCCTCCTCATCAGCGGCGCGAACACGGGCGGAAAGACGGTCACGCTCAAAATGTGCGGGCTGTTCTGCCTCATGGCGGCGTGCGGCTTTTTCGTCCCCGCCGAGGAGGCGCGCATCCCCGTCTTTGAAGGGGTATTCTGCGACATCGGCGATAGCCAGTCCATCGAGGAAAACCTCTCCACCTTCTCCTCCCATGTGAAAAATCTCGAAGAGATCCTCTCATCGGCGGGGAAGGGGTGCTTTGTGCTCATCGACGAGCCGGGCGGCGGCACCGACCCCGAGGAGGGGCAAGCCCTTGCGCGCGCCGTGCTCGTCACCCTAAAGGAGAAGGGCTGCCGCGGCATCGTCACGACGCACTACTCCGCTTTGAAGGAATTCGCATATGAACAGCCGCGCATGGAAAACGGCTGCATGGAATTCGACGCCGAGGACTTCCGCCCCCTGTTCCGCCTGAAGATCGGCGCCCCGGGCTCCTCCAACGCGCTCGCCATCTGCACACGGCTCGGCGTGCCCGAGGAGGTCGTCGAGCGGGCGAGGGGGTACCTTTCGGAGGGGGCGCGCTCCTTCGAACGCACCCTTCGCGCGGCGGAGGAAGGGCGCATCGCGGCGGAGGCCGCCCGCGAGGAGGCGGAGGCGCTCAAAGCCGAGTGGAACAAGCGGCTTACTTCCCTCGAAAGGGATGAGGAGAAGCTGAAGCGCGAGCGGGAGAGATTTCTCTATTCCTCCAAGGCGGAGGCAAGGCGCATCGTCACCGAGCGCACCGCACGGGCGGAGGAGCTGCTTTCCGAGATAGAAGCCCTCTTCCGAAAGGAGACGCTCTCCGAAGCCGACCTCATCCGCGCCCGCACCCTCAAGAACAAGATGGGGCAGGAGGAGACGGAAGAAAAGGAGCCGCCCCGCCGCCTTCCCGTGGAGAAGGAAACGCTCTCGGCGGGCGACAAGGTGTATGTGGGCGCCATCGGTGCGGAGGGGGAAATTCTGTCCCTCAAACGGGAGAAGGGCACGGCGGAGGTGCGCGTCGGGAGCCTCCGCGTGACGGCGAAACTTTCCGACCTCTTCACCCCTTTCAAGCAGGAAAAGCCCGCCGAGGTGCGCGTGGTGCGCGATCTGCAGCCGCACGAGGAGAAGCGGGAATGCAACCTCATCGGCATGACGGTGCTCGAGGCGCTTCCCGAGCTCGAAAACTTTCTCGACGGGGCGGTGCTCGCGGGCTTGAAAGAGGTGCGCGTGGTGCACGGAATGGGCTCGGGCAAGCTGCGCGCCGCCGTGCGGGACGCCTTAAAGCGGCACCCGCGGGTGGAGAGCTTCCGCGCGGGCGTGTACGGCGAGGGGGAGAGCGGCGTGACCATCGTCACCCTCAAATGACATAAAAACACCGTTTGCCCCATACAATACGTTTGAAATCGTATGGTTGAGGTAAACTGATTGAAAAGGAGCCGCATCGTCGCCGCCATCACCAACGGGGTGCTCGTGCTCGTGCTTGCCGCCGTCTCCGTCGTGTGCTTTCTGCCCTCCGCCTCCCCGGCGGTAGGGGTGGATGAGAGGGTCGTCTCCCGCGGAAACAGCGAAACGGGCGTCTCGCTCATGTTCAACGTCTATTGGGGCACCGAGGAGGTGTATTCCCTCTTGGACATTCTCGGAGAACACGGCGCCAAGGCGACCTTCTTCCTCGGCGGCTGCTGGGCGGACGACAACGTTGCCTGCGTGAAGGAGATCGTTCTGCGCGGGCACGAGGTGGGCTCGCACGGCTATTTCCACCGCGAGCACGACAAGCTGACCCTCTCCGAAAACTTCCAGGAGATCCGCACGAGCGCGGAGTTTTTGTCCCTCGCCGCGGGGCAGAGCATCCTTCTCTTCGCGCCGCCCGCGGGGGCGTATTCGGACGACACGCTCTCCGCCGCCGAAGCCTTGGGGCTCAAGACCGTGCTCTGGAGCAGGGATACCGTCGATTGGCGGGACAAGGACGAAGGGCTCGTCTTTTCCCGTGCGACGGAGGGGGTAAAGGGGGGAGAGCTCATCCTCCTGCACCCCATGCCGCACACCGTGAAGGCGCTCCCGCGCATTCTTACATATTATGAAACACACGGGCTCTCCGCCGTCACCGTGGGGGAGAACCTGCAATAAGGAGATACAAATGGCAGAAAGTTTTGTCTTGGAAAACGGCGTGCGCGTCGTCGTCAAGCGCATGGAGGGCTTGCTCTCCGTCACCATGGGGGTGCTCGTAGGCACGGGCGCCGCCTTCGAAACGGCGGAGGAGGACGGCATCTCCCACTTCATCGAACACATGCAATATAAGGGCACCTCGTCGCGCACGGCGTTCGAAATTTCGGACGCGTTCGACGCGCTCGGCGCACAGGTGAACGCCTTCACGGGGAAGGACCTCACCTGCTTCTACGCAAAGGCGACTTCCGACCACGCCGCCGAAGCCTTTGGGCTGCTTGCCGACCTCTTCCTCAATTCCACCTTCCCCGAGGAGGAGATGGAGCGGGAGAAGGGCGTCGTCGTCGAAGAGATCAACATGAACGAGGATACGCCCGACGATCTTTGCCTCGACCTTCTCGCCCGCGCGGCGTTCGGAACGGAAAATTACGGCAGGAACATCTTGGGCACGGCGGAGAACGTGCGCTCGTTCACCCGCGAGCAGATGTTCTCGTACAAGAAAAAGCGGTATTGCCCCGAGAATATCGTGCTCTCGTTTGCGGGAAACATCTCCGCAAAAGAGGGGCGCGCGCTCGCCGAGCGGTATTTCGGCGGAATGGAGAAGGGGACGTTCGAAAAGAGGGACAAGCAGGTCGTCTTTCATACGGACAGCATTTTCAAGAAGAAGCCCATCGAGCAGGCGCACTTTGCGCTGTGCTTTCCCACCGTCCCGCGGGACGATGCGCTCTTTCCCGCCGTGCAGCTCCTCTCCGCCGTGCTCGGCGGAAACATGAGCTCCCGCCTCTTCAAGCGCATCCGCGAGGAGCTCGGGCTCGCCTATTCCGTCTTTTCGTACACCACCCACTATTTGGAGACGGGCACGTTCACGGTGTACGCGGGCGTGAATCCCAAGAAGGCGGAGGCGGCGGCGAGCGCCGTGCGGGAGGTCATCGAGGGATTTTGTAAGGAGGGCGTCTCGGAGGAGGAATTCGTGCGCGGAAGGGAACAGCTGCGCTCTTCGAGCATCTTCGCGCAGGAGAGCACCGCCTCGCAGATGCTCCTCTACGGCAAGCAGATGCTCTACAAGGGGGAGGTGTACGACTTCGAACAGCGCATGGCGGAGATCGCCGCCCTCAAGCGGGAGGATGTGATGAAGGCGGCGGAGGGGCTGGATTTCTCCCGCGCCGCGTTTGCCACCGTCGGCAACCTCGAAAAGGGCATTTCCCTTTGAACCCCCGAAAATGCAAGGAAATTCGCTTAAGCGGTTGACAAGCGCAGACAAAAGGGGTACAATAAAGAAAAAACCCGCCGCTTTTCGGGCGGCGGACGGAGGATCGTATGTTTGAAAAGGTTTGTAAAATGCTCGCCGAGCAGCTCGGGATAGACGAGAGCACTATCCGCCCCGAGTCCGAAGTCGTGAAAGATCTCGGCGCCGACTCCATCGACGTGGTGGAACTTTTGATGGCGCTCGAGGACGAGCACGGCATCACCTTGCCCGACGACGAGGTCGAAAAGCTCAAGACGGTGCAGGACATCGTCGACATGATGCAAAAACTGCAGGGGTGATTTCGCCCATGGAGCGAAAAAGAGGAGACGCCGTCTCCTCTTTTTTCATGCGGTTTATTGTTCTTCCGTTGAGGCTTCGGGCGTTTCTTCCCTCCGTTCCTCCGCGGGAGGGGTGGGATCTTTGCGGGGATGGACGAGGCGGAGCGTCGGGATGAACAGTCCGCCCACCGAGTTGCCGAGGACGATCATGAGAAGGTACAAGAATGCCTGCCCCGACACGATGCCCGAGGCGGCGAAGTAGAACATGTCCGCAATGGAGTGCTCGAAGCCGCTCAGGATGAAGGCGGGGATGCACAGCATGATGCCGACGACCGTCTTGTTGTTCCGATAGGTATCCACCGACAAATAGACGAGGATGCCGCAAAGGACGGCGCGCAAAAACCCGATGAGATAGAGCATGCCGCCCTCGGCTTGGGCGAGTTTTCCCGTGCAGAGCGCGAGCGCGGTCTCCTTGAGGTTGGGGACGGCGAAGGCGATCAGGTAGCCGCACGCCGTCGTTCCGAGAACGTTCCCGAGGAGGCACAAGAGGAGCATGGAGACGTCGTCCTTGGAATGCTTCTCGTAGATGAGCCCGATCTTCCCCGTGTAGAGGGCGTATCCCCGCATACAGATGCAGATGAGCGCGAGGGGGAAGAGCATGGCGCCGATGTATTTCCCATACGGCGCATGGGCGTAGCAGGCGAGAAACACCGCCCCGCCGAGGGAGATGAGCACCCCCGCGAGCACGCCTTCGAGCACTTTGCTTGCACAGTCCAACCAAAAATCTTTTGTCGGTCTCATTTGTTCTCCTTACGAAAGCGGGGCAAGTTTTGCGGTGAAGTGGCGGAGGATGGGCGGCTCTTCCACGATGCGGTAGCCCTTCACATCCTTTGCGCGCTCCTTGATGTTGATGAGGGCGTCGGCAATGACGTCGAGATGCGATTGCGTGTACACGCGGCGGGGGATGGCGAGGCGGGTGAATTCGAATTCCGCCTCGAGCTGCTTGCCCGTGTCGGGGTCGTTGCCGAGCATGTAGGAGCCGATGTCGCACGCGCGGATGCCCGCTTCCAGATAGAGCTCGATGGCGAG
>CANRHI010000081.1 GCA_947630365.1 uncultured Clostridia bacterium | reverse complement strand
GTATTAACCTTTCTTTTCGAATTTTCTTTGCCTTTACTTTCTTCTTCTTGCTATGCAGTTGTCAATCTGCGGAACACGCTCCGACAGGAGCGGCGCTTTGCAGGAAGTTTGCGCACGCGCTCGCTTCTCCGCAATAGCTTACCTATCATAACACTTGAAATTTGTTTCGTCAAGCGTTTTTGAAAGCTATTTTACGATTTTTTTGCGGAAAATTCGGGAAATTTCGGCGCCCGCACCGCCCCACCTTATATATATTGTAAGGAAAGCGGCGAGCCACAAGATATAGGGGGAGCTCAATCTCCGTCGATATCCACTTCCACCGAGACGACCCCTTCTACCGCATCGAGCTTGATCACGGTAAAACGAACGCCATCGCCCTTCTCACCCCCGAGCACGCCCGCCGTCGCCGTTTCGAGAAGTTCGATCTCGAGGATCTTATTCTCGACATCGACGTTCACGAGGGAAAATTCCCGCGGCGCAGACGAGAGGAAAGCGTAGACGACGAGCATTTCTTTGGAAAAGTCCGCCTTCACCTTGCTGCTCTCGGTAAACACGGCGTTGTATTCTTCCGCAGTGCGGATGAGAAAGCACTTCCCGCCGAATTGCGAAGGCTTGTTGTTCTCCTTATACGTTTCCGAGATCTCACTCTCCGCGCCGTTGTAAATTACGGCGTTGTAGCGCACCTTGTCGCACCCGGCAAAGAGGCAAACGCAAGCGATGAGCAAAAGTACTGCCAAAACTTTCTTTTTCATTTTTCCCTCCTATGTGGTCCGAAAATTACTTGCACCCCGAACACTCGCTGCACTTTCCCGAGCACTTTTTTACGGGCTTGCCCGTGGAAGAATACATGCAGCCCGACCAAACGCGCTGCGCCGCCTTGCCGCAGTTCGGGCAGAGCACCTCCTCCTCGTGGCTCTTTACGAGCTCTTCAAACGCCTCGCCGCACGCGGGGCAACGATATTCATAAAGGGGCATAGCTTCCTCCAAAAGCCTTTGCCCCTATTATACGCGATTTTTTTGGGTTATGCAAGGAATTTCGAAAAAATTTCAGATGACGCACCTTCCTTCGGTGAAGGAGAAGAGGAGCTCCTCCGTGTTCGCACCCGCGCGGGCGAGGCAGGCGGAAAGGTCGGCGGGCGTGGCGATCTTCCCGCTGTACTCCTCGGCATAATTTTTGAGGCCCTTTATGAGCTTCTCCCCCGCGACATCCCGAAGGCGGTCGAAGAGGATGACGCCCTTGTCGTAGGCGACGCTGCGGTACTCGTACAGCCCCGAATACTCGGTGAGCGGACGGCTCATGCGGGTATCCGCCGCTCCGTTGACCTGCGAGAGGACGGAAAAGAACGCGCGGTACGCCTTCTCCGAGGCATTCACGGCGGCGCGGTAGTTGCCGAAGGCGGGAGATTTCTCGGAGAGGAGGGCGACCGACCACTCCGCCAGTCCCTCGTCTTGCCAAGCCTCGCGAAATTGGTCGCTTCCCACCATCGCATACCACCACTGGTGCGCCGTCTCGTGGGCGACGACGTGCGGCTTTTCTTCCTCGCGGAGAAGGGAGGAGATCATGGCGAGGGCGGGGTACTCCATTCCGCCGTAGGGGAAGTCCGTCTGCACCACCGTGTAGGAGGGATATTCGTAGGGTGTGAAGAGCTCGGAAAAGCCCTCGAGGCTCTCCTTTGCCGCGGTGAGGACGACGTTCGGGTCGTCGTCCGCAAAGTAGCGGTACACGACGGGCACGCCGCACGCCTCCCCGCTCGCCGTTTGAAAGCCTTCCCCGAGGACGAACGCCACATCGCGCGCGTTCCTTATAGAGTATGTATAGACGCGCTTCTCGCCCTCGGAAGAAAGCGTCGCGCCCAGCACCTCGAGAGGCGCGGGGACGGAAATTTCCACGTCGTAATCGGCGCACTCGCTCACGAACGGGTCGCCGTACTCGCTGTATACATTCTCCGAAAATCCGCCGTTGTACGCGCACAAAACGGGGTAGAAGTTGGCGAGGTTGACGGCGTGTTCGCCGACGCCGAGGCGGTGGTTGACATGGGGCAAGAGCACGCGGAAGCGCACGGTGAGAGCGGCATGCTCGTCGGGATAGAGGGCCTCGGGAAGGGAGACGTGCAAAATATTTTCGTCCTCCCCCGCCACCTCGAAGGCGCCCCCCTCGACGCTCTCGATCTCGATGCCGCCGTAGCTCTTGCCCGCGTAGTAGCAGACGGGCTCGTACAGGTCGGGAATGGGGTCGTATTTCGCCCCCTCGCGGTAGGCGTTCGGGTACAGCTCGAAGGAGAGCATGTCGAGCGCGGCATCGGTTTTGTTGAGCACATCCACGGACATGGTAGCGGCAAAAACGCTCTCGTCGGGAAGGAATTCGCCGCGAATGGTGTAGTGGGTGCGCTCCGCACTCTCTCCGCAGGCGGAGAATACGGGCACGCCTCCGAGGAGCAAGGCTGTGGAGAGCACAAGGGCAATTTTTCGCATGAATACCTCCCGCGGCTTGCGCCGACAGGCTATTGTATGCGAATCCCGCCGCGATTATGACGGGGAGACGAAGCGAGCGAAACATCACGAGGTACGAAGTCCGAATTTTCATCTTCGGGATTCTTCACTGCGTTTAGAATGACACGGGAACCTCCCCCTGTGTCCCCCTCCTTAAAAAGGAAGGGGATATGTTTGGGGGTCTCGCTCGTGAAAAAGGAAGGGGATTTTGCCTTTTATCCCCCGCCCCTCTGGGGAGGCACCCGTAGGGCGTGCCTTGGCTGGGACGCAGGGGGAGGGGTAGGTGGCGTCAAGCAAAAAGAGAAACGCCCGCCCGAGGGGGGACGGGCGGGCGGAAGATCACTTGTCCTGCAAAAGGCTTTCGAGGTATTTTGCAGGGTCCTCGGGATCCTCATTCAGTTTGATCTCAAAGTGCAAATGGGTGCCGTCGGCGCGTTCGCTTCCGTAGGCCTCGGCGACGGTGCCGATCTTCTGCCCCTTGGAAATCGTCATACCCGCGTGGAGGGCGGCGTCCGGCTCCACGAAGCGGTAGTAGCTCTTGAGCGCTCCGCCGTGGTCGACGACGACAAGGTTGCCCGTCTCCTCGCTGTAGGAGACGCTCTCCACCACGCCGTCTGCCATGCTCACGACTTCGGCTCCCGCCTCCGCCAAGAAGTCCACCGCCTTATGCCGATAGATCCAGCCCACCGTCTTGTTGTGGTAGATCTCGTTGTAGGTCACGGTGCAGGAGGGCGCATTTACGGGCGCGACAAACTTCTCCGTCTCTCCCGAGGAGGGCTCCCCGGGCTGGTCGGGCACGGAAGGATCGGAAGGTCCCGAGGGCTCGGTGGAGTCCGAAGGGTCGGAAGGCCCCGAGGGCTCGGAAGGGTCCTCGACGGGCGGCTCCTCCGCGAGCGTGCTGCTCCGATCGGTGACGAAGTACACGGTGAGAATGGTTGCGGCGGCGAGTAGTAGTACGCCGAACGCGAGCGCCAAGTAGTACACAAGTTTTCTTTTGGATCTGCTCTTTTCCTCTTTCATAACATTCCTCCGAAATATGGTAGGCAAGTTGTTGCCGAAACTCGCTCGGCTTATACCTGCCACGCAAAATTTTTTAGATCCCGCCGAAGATGATGGGGCTTCCCGCCGCCGTCCTTCCCGCCCGCACGGCGATGTGCAGGTTTACGGGAACGCCGTTCACTTCCACCCCCGCGCCGAGCAAGGGGGAATACAGGTAGTAGTTGACGGCGCCGCCCGCCTCCTCCGTGAAGAGCAGCGTTGCGCGAAATTGTTCTTTGAGCTCCTCGTAGCGGTCGCCTTCGTAGCGGACGCTCTCGCCCGCCGCCCCCTTCAGCCGTATCTTGTCGAGGAAGGGCGTGCCCGTTTGCACGATGAGCGCGGAGGAGGTGCCGCTATATAGCTCGTAGCCCTCCCCCCTTTCGAAGCGCGGGGAAAGGCGCAGGCAGAGAAACAGCCCGCCGCAAAGGAGCACGAGGCAAACTATAACGACCGCCCGAAGCGCGGCACAGATCCTTCGCATAAAAAAGACCCTCCCGTTGAACGGAAGGATCTTTGACCGATTTGGGAAATTTTATACCTCGCTCATGCCCACGGCAAAACTTGCCCGCCGAGAAGGTGGATATGCAGGTGTGGCACCGTCTGTCCCGCGTTCTCCCCTTGGTTGACGACGAGCCGATAGCCCTCCGCAAGCCCCAAAGAGGGGGCGAGCCGCCCGATCTTTTGCAGCATGCGCCCGAGCAGTGCGGCACGCGTTTCCTCCACCTCGGAAAGCAGCTTGAAGTGCTCCTTGGGCACGCAGAGAAGGTGAATGTTCGCGATGGGGGCGATGTCCTTGAAGATGACCATCTCCTCGTCCTCATACACCTTTGCGGAGGGAATTTCCCCCGCGACGATCTTACAAAAAATGCAGTTTTCCATGTTTATAATTCCTCCGATAGAGTGACATTCATTCCGTCGCCGCGCACGCCCGAGAGCCGCACGCGGTACATTGCGCCCTCCTTCGCGCCCTCGGCAAAAACGCGGATATAGCGCTCGGTGTAGCCGCCGTCCTCCTCGAACAGGGCGACTTCCTCCCTCCCCAACGAGGCGGTGAGAAAGCTCCGCTGCGCCTTCGCCGCCGCCGCGAGCATGCGCTCCATGCGCTCTTTTTTCACCGAAGAAGGCAGATCGGGCAACTTCGCCGCCCGCGTTCCGCTCCTCGGGGAGAAGGGAAAGGCGTGCACCCGCGCGAGCCCCGCTTCCTCCACCATGGAGAGGGAGAGGAGGAAGTCCTCCTCCGTCTCGGTGGGAAAGCCGACGATGATGTCCGTCGTGATGGCGGCGTCGGGAAAGTACTTGCGGATGCGCGCGCAGGCGGAGAGGTACTCCTCCCGCGTATATTTGCGGTTCATATCCTTGAGGACGCGCGTCGAGCCGCTCTGCAGGCACAGGTGAAAGTGGGGGCAGACGTTCCCCGCCTCTTTGGCGGCGAGGAGAAATTCCTCGGTGACGGCGCTCACCTCCAAGGAGCCCAGCCGAATGCGCGCGGGCACCTCCGAGAGGGCGGAAACGAGCGCGGGAAGCCCCCGATCCCCGTCCCGATAGGAGGAGATGTCTACGCCCGTGAGCACGATCTCCTTCGCGCCGCAGCTTTTCGCCTCGGCAAGAATGCCCGAAAGGCTCCGCGAACGCGTCCTTCCCCGGAGATAGGGAATAATGCAATAGGAGCAGAAGCGGTTGCATCCGTCCTGAATGCGCAAAAAAGCGCGGGTGCGGTTGCGCTTGGGGGCGGGAAGTTCGGAAAATTCGCTCTCCGTTTCGAGGAATACGCCGTGCTCGTCCAAAAGGGAGAGAAGTTTATCCTTGCGCATGGCGCCCGAGACGACGGTCACTCCCTCCCGCTTTCCGAAGGCGGCGGCGTCCTTTTCCGAGGCGCACCCGCACACGATGATGCGCGCCGCGGGGTTGAATTTGCGCATCCGCGCGACCGCCTGACGGCTCTTTTTCTCCGCCTCCGCCGTCACGGCGCAGGTGTTGATGAGGTAGAGGTCGGCAAAGGAGGGCTCGTCCGTCACCTCGAAGCCGCGCTCCTCCAGCCCGCGCATCAGGGAGGCGCTCTCGACCTCGTTCAGCTTGCACCCGAGGGTGAACACGCACGCCTTCATTGGAGCTCCCCCGCGCGGTACATGGCGACGGAGAGGAGGGCGATGGCGGCCGTCTCGGCGCGCAAGATGCGCTTTCCGAGCGAAACGCCCGCATAGCCCTTCCCCTTTGCAAGGGCGAATTCCTCCTCGGTGAAGCCCCCCTCGCTCCCCACGACGAGGCAATAGGAATTGCCCGCGGGGATCCCCCCCTCGCCTTGGGGAAGAAATTCACAGGCGAAGAGCTTATGTTCGTAGGTCTCGCCGAAGGAGAGCGCCTCCTCGAGCGTGGAAAAGAGCAGCACTTCGGGCGCGCGGGCGCGGAGGCACTGCTTGGCGGCCTCCTTGGAGACGCGGGAGAGCCGCTCGAGCTTATTCTCGTTCAGATAGGCGGAGGAGTAGCGGGAGAAGAACACGCCGATCTTGTTCGCCCCGAGCTCCACCGCCTTTTGCACGACGAGCTCGGTCTTGTCCCCCTTGAGCGCCCCGACGAGGAGGAGCACGTCCGCCTTCGGCTCCCGGTCCGAGGGCTTCTCCCCGACGACGTGGAAAAAGAGCGCGTTCTTCTCGCTGCGGACGAGGATGGCGGAGAATTCCTTCCCGCTCCCGTCGAGAAGCGTCGCTTCCTCCCCCTCGCGCATGCGGAGCACATTTTTGGCGTGGCGGAATTCGTCCCCCGTGAGGGCGACTTCCTCCGCGATATTCTCCACGAAAAACCGACGGGGCGTAGACATTATGCCTCCTTCAGAACGAGCGCGCACCACTCGCCGCGCCGCTCTTCCCGCAAGGGGCGAAGCCCCGCGGCAGAAAACGCCGCCTTCACCTTGTCCATGCGGTCAGGCAAAATGCCCGAGAGGACGACGGTGCCGCCCTCCTTCAGGTGCGCGGGGACGGCGGGGGCGAGAAAGACGAGGATCTCCGCCGTGATGTTGGCGAGGATCACGTCCGCCTTCATCGAAGTATCGTCCACGAGGTTGCTCTCGGCGACGACGACCTTCTCCCCCACGCCGTTTTTGGCGGCGTTGTGCTTGCTGCTTGCGACGGCGATGGGGTCGATGTCGGTGAGATAGCAAAGCCGCGCCCCGAGCTTGGCGGCGGAAATGCCCAAAATGCCGCTCCCGCAGCCGACGTCGAGGACGGTATCGCCCTCCTTTAAGTACTCCTGCATGAGCTCGACGCACATCGCCGTCGTCTCGTGCTCGCCCGTGCCGAACGCCATGTTGGAATCGAGAAGGACGACCTCCTCGCCATCCGCCTTTTTGTATTCGATCCACTCGGGCACAACAACGATCTTCCCGAGGTGGATGGGGCGGAAGTGCTTTCTCCAGATGTCGATCCAATCGTCGCCGTCGATGACGCGCTGCGTCTCTTCGAGCGTGCCGAAGCCGATGGCGCCCTCCGCCCGCTCGCGGCAGGCGTAAATTTTTTGCATGATCTCGGGCACCGCGCCCGCACGCTCCATGGGCAAAAACGCCTTCACGAGCACGTCCGTGCGCTCGGCCTGCAAACTTTCGTCGAGATAGTCCCAATAGACGCCCGTCTTGCCCGATTGCAAAGCGGCGACGTCCGCCGTGTCGAGGGTGGCGACGCCGCCCTCGGTGTATTCCCAAAGGATGTCCGAAACGAGCTCGCTCGCCTCGCTCGTCGTGTGAACGGTAAGCTCCAAGTATTTCATACGTTCATTATAGAATATCGCTTGAAAAAAGTCAACAAAAAGCCGCCGTGTGAGGGCGGCGCAGAGATATGAACGAGTATTTTGGGGGAAAATGCGCTATTCGCCGAGGAAATCCTCGCGGCGAAGCCCCGCGCGGAGTTTTTCGAGGGCGTGCTTTTCGATGCGGCTCACATAGGAACGGGAGATCTTCAGCCGCTGCGCCACCTCGCGCTGCGCCATGGGAACGCCGCCCTTCAACGCATACCGCATGCACAAAATTTCCGTCTCCCGCTCGGTGAGGAGCGCCTCGATGGCGGCAAGGAATTTTTCCTGCATGAGGCTTCTATCTACGCTGCCGAAAATTTTATCCTCCTTCTCGAAGAGGAGGTCCATGATGGTGAGCTCGTTCCCGTCCTTGTCCGTGCCCACGGGGTCGGAGAGGGAGACGTTGCCGCGGTGCTTCTTCCCCGCGCGGATGAGCATTAAAATTTCGTTTTCGATGCACCGCGCCGTGTAGGTCGCAAGCCGCGTGCCGTGCCCCTCTTCGAAGGTATTGATGGCCTTGATGAGCCCGATGGAGCCCACCGAGATCATGTCGTCCGTCTCCGCCGCGCCCGTGTACTTCTTCACGATGTGCGCCACGAGACGCATGTTGTGGCGGATGAGCATCTCCTTGGCGTGCGCGTCGCCTTCCTTCGCAAGGCGAAGATATTTGGCTTCCTCCTCCTTGGAAAGAGGCTTGGGATAGGAGCTATTGTAGTTGACCCCGCCCGTAAAAAAGAAAAGCCGCCCCAAGACGGCAAAAAACAGCTCGAGCATTTCTCACCTCGCACTATTGTATGAGGCAGAGAATTTGTCCTATGTGCCATTTTCAGTCGGAAACGCGGCCCACTCGCCGCCCGATAGGCAGAGCCGCCCCTCATTCCGTCCCGCGCCGCCTACCCCTCCCCCTGCGTCCCCCACCCCAAAGGGGAGGGGGATTCGATAGCGGCGTCCACCCCAAAGGAGCGGGGGATGATTATTCGAAAATCCCCTTCCTTTTTAAGGAGCGAGACCATCAACATATCCCCTTCCTTTTTAAGGAGGGGGACACAGGGGGAGGTTCCCGCGTCATTCTGAGCCCCCTTGTGGGGCGAAGAATCCCGAAGATGAAAATTCGGACTTCGTACTTCGGGATGTTTCG
>CANRHI010000080.1 GCA_947630365.1 uncultured Clostridia bacterium | reverse complement strand
CCATCACCATCACGACCAAAGGATATACTGCGGTCTACGACGGCGTAGACCACAGCGGAGAGCTCTGCGACCAGCCCTCGACTTCTACCCCGCTCGGGGAGGAGGAAGGGCTTCTCGCGGGGCACACATTCAAGGCGGTCGAATCGTCGGTCAAGCAGTATAAGAATGTTACCGACGGGGGCGAAAATGTAACGGATTTCGATATTTTCCTCTCCTCCGAGCAGACCGAGGAAAACAAGGTCACGAAGAATTACGAGATCACGCCCGACTACAGTGCCGTAACCATTTTCAAGCGCAAGATCAAGCTCCTCACGGGCAGCTATAACGAGATCTACAACGGAGCCGAACATACCGTCAATGCGGTGAGGGCGCTCGGAACGGGCGACGATGGCATAGACGGCGTGGACTATTTCCCGCTCGTCGAAGGGCACAGGCTGACGACGGAGATCACGGGCGACCTTCCCTCCGTAACCAACGTTTGGCAGGAAATCGTCGCCAATCAATTTGAATACACCTACGAAATTCTCGACGGGGAGAATACGCCCGTAACGGAAAATTACATCGAGGAGCGCCTCTTCGGGACGCTTCAGGTAAGGAAACGTCCCATCACCGTCACCGCAAAGAGCGACGAATGGGTCTACGACGGGCATGAGCACGAGGATGTGTACACCCAGCCCGAAACATATACGGAATTCGGCGATGGGGTCGGGCTCATCGAAGGTCATGTTTTTGCCGCAAGAGAGGAGACGGTCAAGCACTTCGAATTCGTGAAGGATAGCGGGGAGAATGCCGTCCAATTCAACATCTTCCACGGCGAAGTAGATGTTACGCGCAACTACGAGATTGCGCCCGAGAAAGGGCAAGTCACCATCCGCAACCGCCCCATCTTTGTCACCACGCCGAGCGATACCGAGATCGTTTACGACGCGAAGCCGCACAGCCTTCCGCTTTCCGCGGACGACATCAAGAAAACCGTTTCCGACAAAATGAATGGCCAGGGCATCCTCGAGGGGCACAAGGTGACCCTCACGAGCCTCGGCGTTCCCGCATTCACGAATTTTGCGGACACAAAGGACCAGCAACAGAATAACGTCTATCGGGTCGCGTTTGTCATTTTAGAGGGCGATATAGACGTCACGGAGAATTACCTCCTTCAAGAGGAGGCGGGGCAGTACGTCCTCGAAGGAGCGGAGTACTACACATACGGCACCGTCACTATTCAAAAGCGCCCCATCTCGATCACGACCAAGGGATACAACAAAGTCTACGACGGCATAGACCACAGCGGCGAGCTTTGCGACCGGCCCGCCGATTGGACGCGACTCGAGGAGAAGAAAGGGCTTCTTGCGGGGCACACCTTTAAGGCGATCCAATCGACGGTAAAGCGGTTTTTGAACGTTTCCGATTCCTCCGATAATAAAACGGAATTCGATATTTACAGCGGCGGAGAAGCGGTGACGGACAATTACGATATTCAACTGTCGTTCTCCCACGTTTCCATAACCATCCGTTTCATCGAAGTCACCACGCAGACGGATCAAATCACCTACGACGGAGCAGAGCACGCATACGGTGCGGAAACGTTCGCCCTTGGCGACACGAAGCTCGTAAGCGGGCACTCCTTCGTGCTCGGCTCCTCGGCAGAGGGGACGTATATCTTCAAGAATGCAAACGAAAAAGGGTACGAAAATCATCCGACCATCTATGTGACGGAAAATCCGAGCGGCGTGGGCGAGAAGAGCGAAAATTACAAGATCAAACCGCAGTATGGCACCGTCAAAATAAAGAAGAAGCCGATCTCCATTCAAGCGGCGGGCGGCTCGTGGACCTACGACGGGACATGGCATGAATTCAGGGAAGAAACACTCGCGAAGGAAGGGCTGATCGGTGGGCACCAAATCGTCATCACGAGCGACTACCAAACCTATGCGTTCCGCGACGTAAAGGAAGGAGAGGCATATACCAACAAGCCCACTTTCGAGATCCGCGCGGGGAGCGAGAATGTTTCCGACAATTACCAAATCGACTATACGGGCGCCGAAGTCACTGTGCTTTACCGTCCCATCGATGTCACCATCAAATCGGATGAATTTTTCTACGACGGGCAACCTCACAAGTACGATGTGGAAACTTTTGACTACGTCGTCAATAGCCTTGCAGAGGGTCATCGTTTTTACATCGCGCCGGGGGAGATCCCTACCTTTACGGATGCGCGCGACGATGCCTACGAGAATTCGCCGCACTATGAAATTTTGGATTCGCAGAATGACTCCGTTTCGGCGAATTATAAGATCACGACCGCGGTCGGCTCCATTCGAATCAAACGCCGTCCCATCACGGTCACGGCGCAGAGCGGCAAATGGGTCTACGACGGCACCGACCATAGCGGAAAGCTTTGCGATCTGCCCGATGAGTCGAGCTATGCTTTGGGAGTGGACAGCGGATTGATCTCCGGGCATTCCTTCGTGTTGAGACAAGAAAAGGACAAGATATTCCGCTTCCTGAATGTCTCCGATACCGGCGTCAACGATGCCGAATACGATATTTACTTCGGAGCGGTCAACGTAACGAACAATTACGAGATCACACCCGTGCAAGGCGACGTTAAAATACTTCAGCGCACGATCGTGCTCCTCACGGGCAGTTACGACGATGTGTACGACGGCCTTTCGCACACGATGCAAACGCTGCGCGCGCTTGCATCCGGGGAGAGCTTCGAGGGAGACAGGTCGATCGACAACAAGAATTACTTCCCACTTGTAGCGCGGCACGGTTTCGATTTCAAATTGACAGAGGATGCCCCTTCGGTCAGGAACGTGATCTCGGGCGAGAAGAACGAGTTCGGTTATTCCTATACGATCACCGATGCGAAAGGCGAGAACGTGAACGCCAACTACAAGGAAGTGCGCATTTACGGGACGCTCACCGTCCGCGTTCGCAGCATCAAGCTCCAAACGGGCAGCTACAGCGGGATCTACGACGGTTTGGAGCACAAAAACGACGAGGTCACCGCGGTACCGCTTGGCAGCGCGGGCGTAGACAATAAGGAATTCTTCACGCTTGTGGAAGGGCACGAGCTCAGGGATATCGACAAGCAACATGTCAAGTCCGTGAAAAACGTAAAGGATACCTGCGAGAACGAATTCGATATCTCTCTTCGGATCTATGCGAAGGAGGACGGCAAAGAAGTCGAAGTCACCTCCAACTACGATTGGAAAAATTTCGAATGGGGCACGCTGACCGTTTCCAAGAGGCATATCAAGCTCCGCACAAGCAGCGGGACTTGGGTCTACGACGGAAAGGAGCACTTCAATCAAGAAATATCCGTGGAGGAAGGCGACGGAAAGACGCACTTTGGGCTCGTCGTTCTCAACGGGAAGGCGCAGAATTTCAGCTTCGAATATCCCACGGCGGCGGAGTATTATACAACGATCATCCATGCGGGAACGCCGCGCGACAATGTTTTGAGACCGAAGATCACCATCCTCGGCGAAGGAAACGAGGACGTGACGGAGAATTACGCCTATGATTTCGATGAAAACATCCTCGGTAAGCTAATAATCGAAAAGCGCAAAGTCAAAATCGAGACAAAAGGCGGGAAATGGACCTACGACGGAACGGACCACGGCGCGCTTGACGATATGTACTCGCCAAAGAATGTCTCCCCGGCGGAAGGCGATGGGAACGACGGACTTTTGGAAGATCTCGGGCATCATGTCGAAAGGACGCCGGGAAGCGGCGACCAGCCGTTCCTCGACGCGAACGACAGCGGAGAGAATAAAACCGACTTTTCGATTTTCGATGAGGACGGGAACAACATCACCGACGATTACGATATCGAGTACGACTACGGCGACGTGACCATCCACAAGCGGGTCATATACATTGAGACGAAGGGGTACGAAGGAGTTTACGACGGCTTATCCCACGATGTGGATATTTGGAACAGGGTAGACGTGATCGTTGCGACCTCGAACGCGAACGAAGGGCTTGCCCCCGGAGACCATCTTGAAGTGGGATCGCATACCATAACGGATTGCCGCAATGCCACCGAGAAAATACTCCAAAATGAGGTGAGCTACACCATTCACTCCACGGCGGGGGATGTGACGGACAATTACGAGATCCACTATACCTACGGCACGGTCGAGATCCAAAAACGTCCCATTTCCATCACCACCAAGAGCTATTCGGAGCTCTACGACGGCGGATCTCACGAGAAAGATATTTGGAGCTCTGTAGACGGCGTCGTTAACGAGACCTCCTCGAAGAACATGGGGCTTGCCGAAAACGACATCCTCCAAGTCAAAGAGCATACCATCGAAGATTGCCGCAATGCCACCGCGGGAAGACTCCAAAATGAGGTGAGCTACAGCATTCGCTCCACGGCGTGGGATAGGGATATGACGGACAATTACGATATCAACTATACCTACGGCACGGTCGAGATCCAAAAGCGTCCCATCAAAATCATCACGAAGAGCGGCGAATGGACCTACGACGGTTCCGAGCACAATTTGCATGACTACAGGAATAACGAGGTACAGGAAAGCAAGCTCGTCGACGGACACAATATCCGCGCTGTCGAGGGAAGCTGGACAGTATTTAAGGACGTCACAATAAACGAACGAGGTGTTGTAGTGCCGTTCGACAATAACGTTGAATATCGCATTTTCGACGCCGCGGAGAACGACGTTACGAAGAATTATGCCATCACGAAAGAAGTGGGGCATGTAACGATCAAAAAGCGCCCCATCGAAATCACGGCGGCAAAAGAGGATGTCCTCTACGACGGGGATTGGCACAACTACAACGTGCAATCGACGCTTTCGTACATAGTCGGCAAGCCGCATGTACAAAACGATTCCGATAAGGATCGCGGACTTATCCCCAATCACTCCATCTCCTTGACGCCCGCAGAGGGCAAGACGCTCTCCTTCCGCGATGCAGGCGAGTATGAAAACGCTCCCGTTCTCGATATTTTGGACGAAAACGGCGTTTCCGTCCTCAAGAATTACGAGCTCACGCAAAACAACGGCAAGATCGTCATTCAAAAACGCAAGATCGAGATCCAAACGAACGGCTATTTGGGGTACTACCGCGATGAGGATGTGGACCTGAGCGAGCTTCCGTTGGGCTATGCGCCCGAAGGCGACGGGCTTGCCCCCGATCAAAACCTTCGTCCCGTCGATAAGAGCTACACGGTGTTCCATAACGCCATCGAGGAGGCGAAGAATGTCGTCGAATATTCGGTGTTCACCGATTCGCGGGAGGACGTCTCCAAGAATTACATCATTACCTACAAGTACGGCGAAGTGACCATCCGCAAGCGCCCCGTGAAGATCGTTTCCGACGGCGCGGTGTGGTACTTCGACGAGGACCAAGAGACCTACTTCCTGCTTTCCGCGCACGGGGAGGAAGTCGTCGACGCAGAGGAGAGCGGCTTGCTGGATCGGAAGCATAAAATTGTCGTCGACGAGGTGGAAGAGAGCTCCATACTCACGGGCATCACCGATACCATGGACGAGGGCGAGACGTATTATAGCCAACAGGGGTATGTTGCGAACGTCTTAAAGAAGTGGCGCATTCTTCGTCTCGACGAAGAGGAGACCGACGTCACGGACAATTACGAGGTCACGGTGGTAAACGAAGGGAAGCTCAGGGTGAAATCGCCGATCGTGGTGTATCTCTATCCGCTCATCAAGGAGTACGACGGGACGGAGCTCTACTACACCGAGGAGGACTACGAGATCCTTCAAAAGGAGCCGGAGATCGCGCTCGAAGAGATCTCGCTCGCCTATCGCGAGGAGGGATATCCGTGGACGCATCCCGTGGACGTCGACTCCATTCCCTTTGCGACGTTTACAAGCTATACCTATGTGGTGGCAGAGGGGCATCCGGATGTGCAATACAAATTCACGGCGGACGAGGAATATTTGCCGGAGACCTTCTCGGAGCCCTTGATCGAAGTGGAGCAGTGCAACGTCGTCATCGTCTCGGAGTCCTACTCGGCGGTGCTGAGCTACACTTCGGCGAACGAGCACCCGACGCTTCGGTACGAGAGCTACCTCGTCCTTCCCGAAGAGCTCGACAGCAGGAACGGCGGCATGTTCGAATTCGTGGTAAGATTCGACTCTGAGCTCTCCGTACTTACCGATGAAGAGCTGATGAAGGATAACTATTTCGAAGTCGAGGGCGTCAAGAAAGACGGTGTGCCGCTGAATATGAATAATTTCAATATCAGTCCCCGCTTCGGCACGCTCAGCTGGATCGGGAACGGCCGATAGGCGAAATGTTTCTCGGCTACCCCAAAACCGACTTCCCTTACAGAACAAAATCTCCTCGGCGGAATGTCGGGGAGATTTGTTTCGAATAAGGTCGGGCGTTCTCAAAAATCGAAGAGGGAGAGCTGGCGGCCGTCGTTGACGATGAGGCTGTCGCGCTGGTTGCCCATGAGCAGCTGGTCGTCCTTGCCGAGGGTGCCGATGAGGAGGGGAGAGGAAGGGTCGTGCCGCTTGATGTTCTCCTCGACGGATTCGCCGTTGTGGTTGGCGTTGCAGTATCGGCAGCCGTTGGGGCAGGAGTCGTACCAGCCCACATCCCGCGAGGTGATGCAGTGGCAGCCGCGCTTATTTCCGTTGTGGGGAACGTCGCGGAAGAGGCAGCCGTTCGCCTTTCCCAACATCTCGAGGGTGGTGCAAGCCGCCCGTTTCACGCCGAAACGGCTGTAATCTTCGCCGTCGCCGCACGCCTGAAGGGGCAAATTGTACTTCCGCGCAATGGCGCCGAAGCCCGACGCGAGAAAGCGTTTTTCCTCCCGCGTCAGGGGGATGATCTCGGGCATATACGACCGAATGCGGATAAACATCTCGACAAAGGAAAAAATACAAAAGCTCACGTAGGGCGTGACTTCGGCGGCGATGTGCTCGAAGGCGTCGAACAGCGTTTGCTCGGTGTATTTGTCGGTGAGAAGGACGGGGTCGAAGCGCCAAACGAGCCGTTCCCGCCCCACGATCTTGGAGAGCTGCTTGAGCGTTCGGATGCTCTCGTCGATGGAGGGCACGCGGGGCTCCACGTCCGTCCCGTAGGCGGTGATGGTGTAGTAGAACATGGTGTTGTAGCGCTCGCACAGCTCATGGACGCGCGGCAGCATAGGCGCATAATTCTTGGAGCAGAGCACGATGGCGTCTACCTTATCGGGCGAAAGAAGGTATTTCGTCACCTTGTTGGGGAAGAGGGGATTTCTCGAGTAGAGGAAGCCCTCTTCGAGGCGGCGGAAAAACCATTCGGAGTAGTATTGCACGACGTCCGTGCGAAGCCCTAAATTCAATATCATACCTTTTCCCCACAAAAGTTTTCGGCTTTACGCCTTTTGGGCGGCCTGTTTGCGGAATTCTCCCGCGGAGATGCCCGTTTCCGTCTTGAAGAAACGCGAGAAGTTGTGCGGGCTCTCGAAGTTGAGGAAGTACGCCACTTCCGCGACGGTGTAGTCCGTTTCAGAGAGCAGCCGCTTCGCCTCGGCGAGCCGCGCGCCGATGAGGTACCGCTTGAGCGTGACGCCTTCCGTCTTGTGGAACACCGCCGAGAGGTACTTCTCGTGGTAGCCGAGCCCCTCCGCAATGTCCCGCACCTTGATATCCGAGAAGCGGTGGAAGGTGATGTACTCCTTCACCGAAGCGCAGAGCGCCTCCCGCGGCAACAGCCGTTCCTTTTCCTCGCTCCCGCCGCCCGCAAGCTCGATGAGAAGGGCGGTCGCAAGGTATCTCGATTTGAAACTTCTCGGCTCCTCCGCCTCGGAGGAGAGGAGAAGCGCGGCGAGCCCTTCCACCGCCTCGCGGCTTTTATAGCTCCCGACGGGGGGCAGGGAAAGGGAGACGGGCATGGCGCTCGCGCGGAAGTGCATCCAGTAGAAGCGGCAGCGGCATTCCCTCGTCCCGTGCTGCAAACGGGTGGGGGACATGATGAGATATTCCCCCGCGCGAACGCGGTATTCCCTGTCCGCGTCGGCGATATAGAGCTCGCCCTCGGTGACGACCATCATCTCGTACTCGAACAGCCGCCGCGTGAGGTGCCGCCAGCCCTTCTCGGGCGAAATGAATTCCCCAAACCACAGGAGGCGGACGGGCTCCTCCAAATTGAAGTGCAACATCTTACTTTTTGATACCCTTATATGGAATTTGGCGATTGCATGCCTTCCGCGTTTATTATACTATAAGTGCGGGAAAGAAGCAAGTCTTTCTCATAAATCGAAAAAAAGATAGGGGGAAAAGAACAGATGTCACAAAAACGCGCTTTGGGGAAATGGCGCGCGGCTCTTGCCGTCTTACTTTGTGTGCCGCTCGGGCTCGGGATCTTGAGCGGGTGCGGAGAAGATGGCGCAGCGGGAGGAAAGGACCCCGACGGGTCTGAGCAACAAACGCCGCAAGAAACGCCGCAGGATACGCCCACGGAGGGGACCATGAAACAATCGGAGCAAAAGGACGAGCTTTCCGCCTTGAATTACATTCCGCTCGACGAGGCGGAGATCCTCGACCCCTACGCCGTAAACGGGCTTGAGAAGGAGATCGACTATCTCCTGCTCCTCGATGCGGACCGCCTGC
>CANRHI010000079.1 GCA_947630365.1 uncultured Clostridia bacterium | reverse complement strand
CCCCGAGTGAGCGGTGGGAATTTTGCCCCCACCTGTCTCGCTACGCTCGCCACCCGCCCCCATAAATAGGGGCAGGTCCCTCACCCCAAGAGAACGGAAACGCTTGTTTCCTCGCGCGGATTTGTTCCGCGCGAAAAGGAGTACTATGATCCATTCCATGAGCGGCGGGGTGCTCGCCGAAAACAAGGTAAACGACTTCGCCAAAGTAAAGGTCGGAGATGTGCCCGCGTGGTATCTGTCTTTGCCCGAGGCGAAGGAGGGGGACAAGGTCCTCGTGCCCTTCGGGGGCGGGACGAGGGAGGGCGTCATCGAGCGCATCGAGCGGTGCGATACGTTCACCGCGCCCGTCTCTCCCCGCCGCGCCAAGCGCATTCTCTGCATTCTCGGAAAAAACGCTTGACAGGGGAATTCCCCCGTGCTACAATACTTTTGTCATAGGGGAGTAGTCGGCTCTTTCGAGGTGTCCTATCCACATATTGCGGCGGTGCCGCGGGTATCACATGAAACGACGAGACTTATGCGCGTTCTTTTCGCGCATGAGTCTTTTTTCTACCCCTCGGAAATAGACATATGTGAGGAGCATTTATGCAGCTTTGGGAGCTTTTTCTCATCGGCGTCGCGCTCGCCATGGACGCGCTCGCGGTCTCTTTGACGGACGGCATGACCGAGCCCAAGATGCCCGCGTGGAAGCCCGTTTGCATTGCGGGGACGTTCGCCCTCTTTCAGGCCGCCATGCCCCTTTTGGGCTATTATTGCGGGTACGCCTTTTCCTCCCTCGTGAAGAAGATCGCGCCCTACCTTTCCTTTGCACTTCTCCTCTTTATCGGCGGCAAGATGATCTTGGACAGCATTTTGGAAATTTCGGAAAAGCGCAAGCGCGCCTCCGCCGTGCAAGCGGGCGGAGCGGGGGAGAGCGCGGGCAAAAAGCGCGATGCAAAGACGGGGGCGGGGAAGCTCCTCTTGCAGGGCGTTGCGACTTCTTTGGACGCGCTCGCCGTCGGCGTCACTCTCCTTGCGGCGGAGACCACCGTCGGGATCCCCTTCCATGTCCTTTGGTGTGCCGCGCTCATCGGGGGGATCACCTTCGCCCTCTCCTACCCCGCGGTGTGGGCGGGAAGGAAGATCGGCGATAGATTTGCAGACAAAGCGGGGCTCCTCGGCGGCGCCGTTCTCATCGCCATCGGGGTGAAGATCCTCGTCGAAGGGCTCCTGTAGCCTCACAAAAACGGCGGGATACGTCCAACGCGCTTGACTTTTTCCGCCGAATGTGTCATACTCCTTGCGAAGGAAAAAAGGCAATGGACGGAATGCTCATTCTTTGGATCGTTTTGCTCATCTTGGGGCTCGGAATGCTCGTGAAGGGGGCAGACTTCTTTGTGGACGGCGCGGCGGGCATCGCGCACCGCTGCGGGGTCTCGCCTCTCGTCGTGGGGCTGACCGTCGTCGCGTTCGGCACGAGCGCGCCCGAGCTCGCCGTCTCTGTCGCCTCCGCCATTTCGCACTCGACGGACATCGCCATCGGCAACGTCGTCGGCAGCAATATTTGCAACATCCTTCTCATCTTGGGGCTCTCCGCCCTCGTGCACCCGCTTCCCGTGCAGAGAAATTCCCTCGTGCTCGATCTGCCCGTGCTCCTCATTGCGAGCGGGCTGCTTATCGGGCTCGGCGTGTGGGGGAATGCCCTGAATTGGTGGGACGGGCTCATTTTGCTCGCGGTGTTCTCGGTCTATCTCGTCTTTCTCTTCCGGAGCGCCAAGCGCGAACATGCGCTCTTGAAGCCCCTCGCCGAAGGGGCGAAGGCGGCGCCTTCCAATGGGACAAGCGCCCCCGCGGGCGATGCTTCTTCCGAAAGCGCCGAAAACACCGAGGCCCCCGCGGAGGGGCACGAAAAGCAGGGCTTCTTCGCAAAACATAAGAACGCGCTATGGTTTCTTATCACGCTGACGCTCGTCGGGCTCGGCATGGTCGTGGGCGGGGGAACGCTCCTCGTCGAGGGCGCGAAGTATGTCGCAAACTATTTGGGAGTGCCGCAGCGCATCATCGGGCTCACCGTGGTCGCCATCGGGACGTCCCTTCCCGAGCTCGTCACTTCCGTCGTCGCCTCGGCGAAGGGGGAGACGGATATCGCCGTCGGGAACATCATCGGCAGCAACATCTTCAACATCTTCCTCGTGGCGGGCGTCGCTTCCCTTTTCTACCCGCTCGCCTTCTCCGTCGAGACCAACCTCATCGACGCCCTCGTCGCCTTCGGCGCGGCGGCTCTGCTTGCGATCTGCGCCCTTGTCGGGCGGAAAAAGCTCGGAAGGGTCGCGGGGGGCGTGCTTCTTTGCTGCTTTCTCGGATACTATATTTACCTCTTTTTGGCGCTGTAGGCGCGGGAGCGTACTTTGAAACATCTCTTTTCCTGCTTGAAACACTACCGTAGGGAGGCCGTTCTCGCCCCCCTCTTTAAGCTGTTCGAAGCAGGGATGGAGCTGCTCGTCCCGCTCGTCGTCGCGAGCATCGTGGACGATGGCATCGCGAACGGGGACAAGATGTATTTGCTTTGGGCGTGCCTCCTCCTCATCGGCTTGGGGGCGGCGGGGCTCGGCTTCGCGCTCACGGCGCAGTACTTTGCGGCGAAGGCGGCGGTCGGCACCTCTTCCGAGCTCCGCACGAGGCTCTTTTGCAAGCTCCAATCGCTTTCCTATGCACAGATCGACGAGCTCGGCACTTCCGCCATGATCACCCGCCTCACGAGCGATTGCCGTCAGGTACAGACGGGGGTGAACATGACGCTCCGCCTCCTTCTCCGTTCGCCCATCGTGGTGTTCGGTGCGGCGGCGATGGCGTTCGTCGTAGACGGGAAGGCGGCGCTCGTGTTCGTCGCCGTCATCCCCCTTCTCGCCGTCGCGGTCGTCGCCGTGATGGCGGCGAGCATCCCGCTCTACAAAAAAGTACAGGAAAGATTGGACGGCGTGCAGCTCTCCGTGCGGGAGAATTTGCAGGGCGTCCGCGTCATCCGCGCCTTTTGCCGCGAGGAGGAAGAGCGCGCCGCCTTTACGGAGCGCAACGCTTCCCTTTGCCGCGAGCAGAGGCGGGCGGGGCGGATCTCCGCCCTTACCAACCCGCTCACCTATGTGCTCATCAACCTCGCCGTCATCGTCCTCGTGTATGTGGGGGCGCTGCGGGTGGACTCGGGCGCGCTCGAGCAGGGGGATGTGCTCGCCCTTTACAGCTACCTCTCCCTTATTCTCGTGGAGCTCGTGAAGCTCGCCAACCTCGTGTTCACCGTGAGCAAGGCCATCTCCTCCGAAAAGCGGGTGGAGAAGGTGCTCCGCATGGAGGGCGAGCCGCGGGCGTATGCCGAGGACGGGGAGACGGACGGGTACGCCCTCTCCTTCTCGGACGTCTCCTTCACCTACGCGGGCGGGGGCGCACCCGCGCTTTCGCACATCGACGTAAAGGTGAAGGCGGGGGAGACGCTCGGCATCGTCGGCGGGACGGGCGCGGGAAAGACGACGCTCATCGACCTCATCCCCCGCTTCTACCGCGCGAGCGAGGGCGCGGTGCGGGTGCTCGGCAAGAATGTGGACGGCATCGACTTCGAAACGCTGCGCGAAACGGTGGGCGTCGTGCCCCAAAAGAGCGTTCTCTTCCGCGGGAGCATCCGCTCCAACCTGCTTTGGGGCAACCCGAACGCCACGGAGGAACGCCTTCTCTCCGCCCTCAAAATCGCGCAGGCGGAGGACGTCGTGGACGCAAAAGGCGGCTTGGACGGCGAGATCGCGCAGGAGGGGAAAAACCTCTCGGGCGGGCAGCGGCAAAGGCTCTCCATCGCCCGCGCCCTCGTGCGGGACCCCAAGATCCTCATCTTGGACGACAGCTCTTCCGCCCTCGACTACGCGACGGACGCCCGCCTTCGCGCCGCCCTCAAAATGCTGGGGCGCACCGTCGTCATCGTCTCCCAGCGCACCGCCTCGGTGCGCCACGCGGACCAAATTTTGGTGCTCGACAACGGGAAGATGGCGGGCCTCGGCACGCACGAGGAGCTCCTCTCCTCCTGCCCGCTCTATCGGGAGATCGACGCTTCGCAGGGAGGTGTCTCATGAGCCGCCGCGAAGCCTTAAAGGGCATTCTCCGCTATGCGAAGAGGCACATGTTTTGGGTCGCCGTCACGATGGTGTGCGCCGTTCTCACCGTCGCGGCGCAGCTGCTCGTGCCCTACTTCGTGGGAAAGGCCATCGACGAGATCGTGGGGAAGGGCGACGTGCACTTCTCTGCCCTGAACAAATATCTGCTCTTTATCGGCGTCTGCCTTGCGGTGGGGGCGGCGGCGCAATACCTTGTCAGCCTCTCTAACGACCGCATCGCCTACCGTATGCTCGCCGACATGCGGGAGGACGGCTTCCGCAAGATAGGCGCGCTTCCTTTGAAGTACATCGACGCCCGCCCGTATGGCGAGGTGATGTCCGTGCTGCTCTCGGATTCCGAACAGCTCTCCGAGGGGCTGCTTTTGGGCTTCACCCAGCTCTTCACGGGCGCGGCGACCATTATGGGCGTGCTCGTCGTGATGCTCGTCATGAAGTGGCAGATCGCCCTCATCGTGCTGCTCGTCACCCCGCTTTCGCTCTTCGCGGCGAAGATCATCGCCTCCCGCACCTACCGCATGTTCAAGGCGCAGGTGGAGACGCAGGCGGAGGAGACCGCCTTCGTGGAGGAGATGGTGGGCAACCTCAAGACGGTGAAGGCGTACACCCACGAGGACGAAAACGAGGAGGCGTTCGCAAAGATCGACGGGGAGCTCAAGGGGAAGTCTCTAAAGGCGGTGTTCTTCTCCTCGACGACCAACCCCGTCACGCGGTTCGTGAACGCCGTCGTCTATGCCCTCGTCGCGGGCGTGGGGGCGCTTTTCGTCATCGCGGAAGCGGGCATGGTGGGGGCATTTTCGGTCGGGAGCCTCACCACCTTCCTCTCCTACTCCACCCAATACACCAAGCCCTTCAACGAAATTTCCGAGGTGCTCGCCGAATTCCAGAACGCGCTCGCCTGCGCGGGGCGGCTCCTTGCCCTCATAAACGAGGAAGAAGAGCCCTCGGACGAGGGCGCCGAAGAGCTCTCCTCGGTGCAAGGCGAGGTCGCCATGGAGGACGTTTGCTTCTCCTACGAGGAAGATCGCCCGCTCATCGAGCACTTTTCGCTCACCGCACACGCGGGGGAGCGCATCGCCATCGTCGGGCCCACGGGCTGCGGGAAAACGACGCTCATCAACCTCCTCATGCGCTTTTACGACGTGAAGGGAGGCAGGGTGACCGTGGACGGGAGGGATATCCGCACCGTCACGCGGGGCAGCCTTCGGAAGAGCTACGGCATGGTCTTGCAGGAGACGTGGATCCAACGCGGCACCGTGCGGGAGAATTTGTGCATGGGTGCCCCGAATTGCGCGGAGGAGGATATGCTTTCGGCCGCGCGTGCCACCCATGTCCACGCCTTTGTGGAAAAGCTGCCCGAGGGGTACGATACCGTCATCGGGGGCGAGGGGGCGCTCTCGGAGGGGCAAAAACAGCTCCTCTGCATTGCGCGGGCGATGATCTCGCTGCCGACCATGCTCATCTTGGACGAGGCGACGAGCTCCATCGACACCCGCACCGAGCGGCTGGTGCAGGACGCCTTCGTCCGCCTCATGGAGGGAAGGACGTGCTTCATCGTCGCCCACAGGCTCTCGACCATCGAGACGGCAGACCGCATTCTCGTGATGCGGGACGGGCACATCGTCGAGCAAGGAAAGCATGAGGAGCTCCTGCGAAAGGGCGGCTTCTACGCCGCGCTGTATGCGGCGCAATTTCAGGGAGCGGAGACCGCTTCGGAGGAGAACAAATGAGAGGCGCAAAGGGCATTCAATTCAAGCTCGGGCAGGGGGCGCAGACCGTCGCGGTCGGCGCGCTCACGGGGCTGTTCGCGGGCACCGTCGTCACGCTCTTCAACGTGCTCGTCACCATGACGGAGGAATTCGCCCGCGGCTACTTCGGGTACATTGCAGACCACCCCGCCTTTATTCCCCTTCTCTTCCTCGCCCTCTTTTCGGGGGGCATCGTCATCGGCGGCGTGCTGCGCTTTCTTCCCATGCTGCGGGGAAGCGGCTTCGCCCAAACGGAGGGCGCCACGAGCGGCCGTCTGCGCTTCAAGTGGTACAGAGATATCACCTCCATGTTCGCGGCGAGCCTCTTCACCATCTTTATGGGGCTCTCGGCGGGCGCGGAGGGCCCGAGCGTGTTCATCGGCGGCGCGTGCGGAAGCGGGGTGAGCGACCTTTTGCGGCGCGACCCCACCGTGCGGCGGTACCAGATCACGGGCGGTGCTTGCGCGGGGCTCGCCATCGGGCTGAATGCGCCGCTCACGGGCATCATCTTCGCGTATGAGGAAGCCCACAAGCGCTTCACGCCCGAAGTGTTCGTTTGCTCGTTCACCTCGGTCATCTTCGCCGTCGTCGTGCGAAACCTCCTCCGCGGGGCGATGGGGCTGTCCGTCGGGGCATTCCTTCCCACCGTCTCCCTTCCCGCCGACGCGGGGCTCATTTTCTGCCTGTTCGCGCTCGGTGCGGCGCTCGTCGTCTCCCTCGTCGGCGTCGGGTTTTACCGCCTGCTTCTTCTCGTGAAGCGGCTGTTTTCCCGCATCACCTTTTGGAAAAACATGGGCAAGTGCACCATTCCCTTCCTGCTTGCGGGGGCGTTCGGGCTCGTCACCGTGCTCTATATGGGCAGCGGCGAGGAGCTCATTTCCATGCTCGGGAGCGGGGGAGAGCCCGTCTCGGTGTTCGGCGCGCCGCTCATCGCTTCCCTTTTCATTGTTTTATTGCTGAAGTTTATTGCGACCGCCGTCAACACGGGCGCGGAGCTTCCCTGCTGCGCCTCCATTCCCATGCTGGCGATGGGCGCCATCCTCGGAAGGCTGCTTGCCATGCTCTTCGGGAAAATGGGCATGGACCCCGCGTTCACGGACGCCCTCATGGTGCTGTGCATGGTGACCTTCTTCACCTCGGTGGTCAAGGCGCCCATCACGGGCATCATCATGACGGTCGAGCTCACATGGAATTTTTCCTTCCTCCTGCCCGCGGTCGTCTGCTCGGCGATCGCCTACCTCGTCGGGGACGTGTTCCACACCATGCCCCTGTACGAGAAACTTCTCGAGGGCATTCTCGAAGAGCAGGGCGAAGAGGGGGAAAAGGTCGAGGCGCGCGTGCGGGTGCTTGCCGACGCCCCCGCGGCGGAGAGGACGGTCCGAGACGTGCTTTGGCCGTTTTCCGCCCTCGTCAAGGGCGTGGAGAGGGAAGGGCACAGCTTCGCCCCCACCGGCGAGACCGTCTTGAAGGAGGGGGACATCCTCCTCATCGAGGGCACGCCCGTCGAGCGGGAGGAATTCCTTCGCGCCCTCTCCTCCACCGCCGGCGAGCTCCTCCCCGCCTCCGCCGAAGCGCCGCCCGCGGAGCCTTCCTCCGAAGAACCTCCCGCGGACGAGCCTTCTTCCGAGGAGCCGCCCAAAGACGATCCGTAAAAAAGCAAGCGAGCCGCGGCTCGCTTGTTTTCGTCTCGCCCGTTTTTCCGTTCGCAAAAGGGTGGAAAAATTTCGGCGGGCGGGTATAAGGCGGGCGCGTCTTGCGCAAGATAGTGTCGTAAGGGAGGAAACAGCATGGACTTCAGCGGCACGCAGACATACCTCAACCTCGCCAGAGGCTTTGCAGGGGAATGTCAGGCAGGAATGCGCTACCAGCTCACGGCAAAAATGGCGATGCAGCAGGGCTACGAGGCTTTGGCGAACACCATTCGCACCATCGCGAAGAATGAGACCAATCACGCAAGAGTGTTTTTCAAGACCCTATTGGAGAACGCGGGGAGCAGAGACGATATCCGTATCGACGCGAGCTTCCCCTTCCACGCGGGGACCCTCGAGGACAACTTGCGCTTTGCGGCGATCGACGAACAGGACGAGGCGGAAAACCTCTATCCCGAATTTGCACGCATCGCGAAAGAAGAGGGGTTTGGGCAGATCGCGCTCAAATTCGAGCAGGTCGCAAAGGTAGAAGAAAACCACAAGATCATCTTCGGCTACCTGCACGAGGCGTTCAAGGACGGCTCCCTCTATGCTACGCAGCGGCCGATGCTTTGGATCTGCGGTGAATGCGGGTATATGCACACTTCCAACGAGGCGTGGAATATTTGCCCTCTTTGCGGCGCGTCGCAAGGGGAAGTCGAGCTGCACCTTCCCTTCAAAAAGGAGAATATATGAAAAAGACCAAGACGAACGAGACCAAGAACGTGAAGAACGCCAAGAGCGTGAAGAACGTGAAGGAAAGCGGCTCCAAGGAGAGCGGCTGCGGTAAGAATTGCGGCACGAAGGACTGCAAGTGAGCCGAAAACGCTTGAAAAGCGGTGCAAACATGCGCTCGGAGGACGACGTATTGGGAAGCTATACGGGCGTCCCCGAGAAGGGAGACGCGCCCGTGCAGGACGCAGACGACCTATAATGCGCATGGGGGGAGCGATCCGTTCGCTCCCCTTTTTTGTATAAAGAAAACCCCCGGATAGTCCGGGGGGTTCAGGTAAGGCTAAGCCGATAAGGATGACAAAGGAACT
>CANRHI010000078.1 GCA_947630365.1 uncultured Clostridia bacterium | reverse complement strand
GAAGGGCACGCACCCATGCAGGGGACGACGCTCGTGCTCTCCCTTTCGGAGGGAAAGCTCGTCTCCCTCAAGGTGAGTTTCACCTCGGGCGACTATTCCGTCCTCGTCCAAACCACATTCGCGTATTGAGAAACCATCCGCGAAATACGGCACATGTTTCCGACCCGACCCCGAGGCACCCCTCGGGGTCAATTTTTCGGGGAGGGGGGAGTACCCCCCGCAGGGGCCACCGCGTCATGTTGAGGGAGCGAAGTGAGATATATGAGGACATAGGATGAACCTGTCATACCGAGGCCCGTAAGGGCCGAGTGTATCCTCTGAAACGAAGTCCGAATTTTCATCCTCGGGATTCTTCGCTACGTTCAGAATGACGCGTTGGGACGTGGCAGGATTCTTCGCGGTGCTACTTCGCGCTACGCGCTCGTGCCGCCCTTGGAATACAATAGAAGCTCGGGCGGGACAGAATGACGCGGGGGGGGTAGGGCGCGGGCAGAATGACGCAGGGGAAGGGGGGCTTTATGTCATGCCGCCCCGCGCGCATTCTATTCCTATCGAAGCGCGGCACGAGCCCACAGGGCGAAGTAGTGTAGTCGAGGCATCTCTACCTTATTATGAGATTTCTCGACTTCGCTTACGCTCCGCTCGAAATGACAACGCCGCTCCCTTATCGCCTACCGCGTCATGTTGAGGGAGCGGAGCGACCGAAACATCCCGAAGTACGAAGTCCGAATTTTCATCCTCGGGATTCTTCGCCCCCCCGCGCGCGGCGAGCGCCGCGGGGAAAATATATTTCCGAAGAAATCAAATATTTCCGAATTTTATTTCGCAGATCTTCTTGAAATACTCGCATTCCCGAAGAAGCCGTTCATAGGGACCGTGCGCGAGAAGCGTTCCGTGCTCCATGACCAAGATCTCATCGTATTCATGCATCAGCTTGCCCGAAAAGTTATGCGAGATGAAGATGACGGTTTTATCCTGAAATCCGAGAGCCAGCTTTTCGATCTCATATGCCGTTTCGATATCGAGCGTAGAGACGACTTCGTCGAAGATCAACACTTTCACGGAGGAGAGGAGGCTCCTTGCGATCTCGATCCTTCTCTGTTCGCCGCTCGAAATATTCGTGCCGTCCCCCTTGATTTCTCGTTCAAGGTCCAGCCGCACCTGCGCGCCGCTGACGGCCCGATCCAAAAATTCGCTTTCACAGTCCCGAAATAAAGTGATATTGTCCCGCACCGATCCCGAGAAGAACGAAACATTTTCGTTCATGTAGGAAACGATATGGCTCAAAGAATCGTTATCGATCTCGCCGATATTTGTTTGGTCGATATAGATCCCTCCCGGGAAGGCGCCGTACCATTTTTTCAAAGTTTTGAAAACGGAACTTTTTCCCGCACCGTTTAAGCCGACCATCAAATATTTTTTCCCGCTTTCGAAGCGAAAGGAAAAGTGATCGATCAAAACATTCTCTCCCAAGCGAAGGGAAACGTCGCGGAAGGTAATGTCGCAGCCGTGCTCGCTCTTCAAAGAAACATCGACGGGGGAAGGCGCGGGAAGCGCATTTTCGTGTCGCTCCTCACGTGTATCGACGCAGGAAAGCCGATCGAGCCGTTTTACCACATCCTTTACGGAGCGTATTGCGTTGACATCGTAAATCACATTTTGCAGGGGGTCTGCAAGATCGGAGGCGAATTGTTTTGCGGCGATGACCGTTCCGAGCAAGACTTCTCCGTGGACGACGAGCAACACCCCAAGACCAATGGCAAAGAATTGCATAAACCATGAAAGCATGGAGCCCGTGTTGTTTGCGAGGACCAATTGATTCTCCGCTTCGAATTTGGCGTCCTCCGTTTCCATACTGACCGCATCGAACTTTTTCTCAATGGTGTGCTCGATCGAATAATTCTTGATGGTCGGGTACGCTATGACGTATTCCTTTATCTTTTGGGTGAATCTGGAGATCCCGTTGGAGTATGCGAGACTCGTGCTGTTCAACTTTTTCGAGAATAGCATGGGGACGATCATGGTACATATACCGAACACGATGACCGCAGCCGCGAGCTTGGGGTTGAGGATCAGAAAGGAGGACCCCAAGATGAGGATCGAGCAAATATCGGATACCAAGCTGATGGCGGCTCCATAGAAGCGCATTTCCAATAGACTGATATCGTTTGTGAAAATGGAAATGTATTCTCCGCTCGAAGCTACCTGTGAAATATTGGAGGTGTCTTGGTGCATGAGGGAAACAAACATGTTGTGCTTGACATCGTGCTTGGCATTGCAGATGACCCGTTCCCGCATAAGTGCAAGGATATAATAGAGGATCTTTTTGAGTATCCAAACGAGAAAGCCCGCAACGAGCGTCCGATATATAAACAGCAGATTTGCCCCCGGCTCCACCATGTTGAAGAGCTTTTGCAGCCAAAAGCTCATGAGCGAATCGAGAACGGGGATGCCTATGATAATGGCCGCCATTATCACGACAAATCCCTTGTACTTGAACAGGAACTTGAGCATTCCTCCCTTTTTGCGTGACATGCTCCGTTATCCTGTTATGCTTTATTCAATTCCACGATCGCTCCCGTATCGGTCGCAACAACGAGGATCTTATCCTCCGCAAGGAAATTCAGCACATATTTTTTCGTTGTCCAGTCGGGTGTGGAGAGAAGGTCGTTTTCTTCCCATGCGTATGTCGTGGTGGAAAGGGCGGTCTCATTCCCGTCGACAAATTGGCGGATCGTTCCGTTCTCAAAGACCCAATACTCATTTTCGAGATCGGTCACCTTATCGTGGAAGGAAACGTTCCAGCGCCCCGTGATCGCTTCTTTGGAGAAGCTCGTCGCCGACATGTCTGCATTCGGATACTTGACGAAGGCGCGGCACCTCGTTTCCGATTCCCAAAATTTGAAATAATTCTCCGTCTTTACCGCCATGAAGTACCCCGTATTCAGATCCTCGAAAGAAACGAAGCCATCCTCTTCGATCCGGTACTTGCTTGCCATCGACTCTACCTCGACGCCTTGGCGGTAATACTTCATGGAGGCTTCGTCGAATACGGCGAATTCATTGGAAATAAAGGTGACAGAGCCATCCATGTCGTCCTCGATGCATACGACTTTCCATGTCCCGACCAAGGATAGATCCGTATTGGAAGCGTCGTCATCTTTCCATTTGGTCAAGACGAGGAAAACGATCATTCCGACAACAATCGCCAGTGTTACGATAGCCGCAACAAGAAACAAAACTTTCTTTTTCATGTGTATTTCTCCTTTATAATTGTTTTTCACATGGTCAACATAAGCAGTAAGAGGATCATGAATGAGACGACCGCAAGCATCAACATAATGAAGGAGCCTGTAACGATTTTCTTCAAAATAGATCTCACGGCGGGGGAAAGGTGCTTTTGGGTGCGTTCTTTATTTTCCATCTTCTTCCTCCGTTTTTGGATAAAAAAATAAGGGCATTCCAATGATGGAACGCCCGCACTGAGTATCCCGTCATTGTTGCCACACAATTTCCCCTGTAAACGGAAAATAGGATACACAAAATGCCAGTGTAGCCATTTACAGGGAAAATTATGAAATTGTGTGGCAAATTCAGTATAGCACGGAGGAAGAAAAAAATCAAGAGAAATTTGAACTTCTTTCGCAAAAGTTGAGGCCATTGCCACGAATGCTTGAGAGGGGTAGAGGATATCTCCACTGCTTTTTTTCAAAGTGTCGAGATAAAGGAGACGCGAGCTATGTCGAGGCATCTTACCTTATTATGAGATTTCTCGACTTCGCTTACGCTACGCTCGAAATGACAGCCCCTCATACCGAGGCGAAGCCGAGTGTATCTTCTACTTCTTGGTGCAACATGCGGGGAAGATTCACTCACTCCGCCTGCGGCTTCGTTCGGAATGAGGACGAGGACGGGGCGGGTTCCGCTCGGAATGGCAGACCGATACTTTCCCTCAATGGGTGGGCAAGGGGCGCGGCGGGAAAGGGAGGGAAATTTGTTTGACAAAACGGGCGGGATTTGGTAGAATGAAGCCATATGATCACATTCAACAACAAATCCAATTTATTGGAGGACAGCGTCTATCATTACGAGCTGCAAGACGTGCGCGAGCCCAAGCTCTACCGCGAGCTCTTCTCCTACGAGGAGGTGCCCAAGATCGCCTTCAACAGCCGTCATGTCCCCATGAACATGCCCGAGGAGATCTGGATCACGGACACGACCTTCCGCGACGGGCAGCAGTCGACTTCGCCCTTCACGGTGAAGCAGATCGTCGATCTGTACAAGCTCATGTCCCGTCTTGGCGGGGGAAAGGGGCTGGTGCGGCAATCCGAATTTTTCGTCTACTCCAAAAAGGACAAGGAGGCCCTCTTGGCGTGCCGCGAAACGGGCTTACAATTCCCCGAGATCACGACATGGATCCGCGCGGACGAGAAAGATTTTTCGCTGGTGAAGGAGCTTGAAATTCCCGAGACGGGCATTCTCGTCTCCTGTTCGGACTATCACATCTTCAAAAAAATGCACCTCACGCGGCGGCAGGCGGTGGACAAGTATCTCGGCATCGTGAAGAGCGCCCTTTCGCGCGGGATCCGTCCGCGCTGTCATTTCGAGGACATCACGCGCGCCGATTTTTACGGCTTTGTCGTGCCGTTTGCCTCCGAGCTCATGGCGCTTTCCGAGGAGAGCGGCATTCCGATAAAGATCCGCATGTGCGACACGATGGGCTTCGGCGTGACCTTCCCCGGATGCACCCTACCGCGCAGCGTGCAGGGCATCGTGTACGGCCTTCATCACTATGCAGGCGTGCCGCATTCGATGCTCGAATGGCACGGGCACAACGATTTCTACAAGGCGGTCATCAACGCTTCGACGGCGTGGTTGTACGGGGCTTCGGCGGTGAATTGCTCGCTGCTCGGCATCGGAGAGCGGACGGGGAATTGCCCGTTGGAGGCGATGGTCATGGAGTATGCCTCGCTCCGCGGCACGACGGACGGAATGGACCTTACCGCCATCACCGACATTGCCGAATACTTCGAGCGGGAGGTGGGCTACGCCATTCCTCCCAAGACGCCTTTCGTCGGGCGGGCGTTCAATTCCACCCGTGCGGGCATTCATGCGGACGGCATGCTCAAGGATGAGGAGATCTACAACATTTTCGACACGGCGAAGCTCCTCAACCGTCCCGCGCGCGTTTCCGTGAACAAGACGAGCGGGCTCGCGGGCATTGCCTTTTGGCTCAACGACTACTTCGAGCTCGAGGGGGAGGACCGCGTGGACAAGAACGACCCGCTCATCCTCGCCATGAAGGCCATCGTGGACGAGGAGTACGAAGAGGGGAGAAACAGCTCCTTCGGCGACGAAGAGCTCGTCGACCTCATCTATCGCATCGACGCAAAGCGCATGCGCGAGCTCACCGCGCACGCCAATTGAGGAGGAACGCATGATCAAACGGTTTCGCTGGTGGCGGTTTTGCCCCGATATCCTCTTTTTCGCGGGCGGGATCGCGGCGCTCTGCCTTCCCGCGGCGGGAACGGTGCCCGTCGCCATCGCCCTCGGGGTGCTCTTCGCGCTCTCGGGCGTCCTCACCCTCGTCGCCTTCTTCTTTGGGCTCACAGAGAACGTCCTCTCGCTGCTTTCGGGCGTGGGGAGGCTCTCGGTCGCCGTGTGGCTGTTCGCCGTGCGAAGCGTGCCCGTCGGCGTTCTCGGGGTCGCGCTCGCCATTCTCCTCGCCCTCCTCGCGGGGGAGAACATCCTTACCGCGGTGAAGGAGAGGGAGCGGGGGAAGGCGCTCTTTGCCGTGCGGGTGGCGCTCTTTGCCGCAAGCGTCGCGATGCCCGTCGTGCTCGTCGCCGCGCCCCTTTCGAGGGAAACGACCATGTATCTCGCGGGCGCCGCGATGATGCTCCTTTCCGTGCTTGGGATGATTTTCACCCTCCTCACAGGGGCGTTCGAGCCCGAAGAGGAGCTGCATTTCAAGCCCGTAAAACGTTGAGAAAGGTCGCCTGCGGGCGGCTTTTTTTCACGGGAAGGGTTGCTTTTTGCCGCCCGATATGGTAGAATACCTGCAAGGACATGGATAAGACGAAATTCAGCTTCAAAAACATCGTTCTCCTCGCCGTTTTGCCCGTGCTCGTCTCGGGCATCGTGCGGGCGATCGGCATCTTCATCTTCGTGACGCCCAACCGCTTTGCGCCCGGGGGCATCAACGGGCTTGCGGTGCTCCTCGAGGAGCTCACCCCGCTCAATTCGGGGTGGTATTTGCTCATGTTCAACGTGCCGCTCTTCTTCGTGGCGTTCTTCTGCCTCGGGAGGAGAGAGGCGATCCTTTCCACCTGCTCCATGCTTCTCACTTCCCTTCTGCTCATCGTGTTCGGGGAGATCGACGGCTTTTTGGTCTTTGACGGCAAAAGTACCGCCGAGCCCATCGCCCACGGGCTGCTCGCCGCCGTCGCGGGAGGCATCTTTTTGGGTCTCGCCCTCGCCATTATGCTCAAGAGTTGCGGCACGGCGGGCGGGACCGCCATTCTCGCCTCCGTCGTCAATAAGAAGTGGGAATTCGTGAGCGTGAGCTGGCTGACTTCCGCCTTCGACGCCGTCGTCGTCCTCGCCTCTTTCTTCGTCTATCGCGACTCTGCGCTGGGCTTCGCGGAAAATCTCGTGCCAGTGCTCATCGCCCTCGTGTCCCTTTTCGTCACGAGCAAGACGAGCGATCTCATCCTCCACGGCTTCAAGACGGCGTATAAATTCGAGATCGTCACCGACCACCCCGAGGAGATCGCCCGCGAGATCATGGAAAAGACCCACCACGGCGTCACGCTCATGCACGCCACGGGCATGTACACCCATGCGGACAAGAGCCTGCTCGTGTGCATTATCCGCAAGCGCCAGATCGCCGAGGTGCAGCGCGTCATCCGCTCCTATCCCGATACCTTCGCCTATTTCACCGCCACCAACGAGGTGTACGGAAAATTCTTAAAGTGACTCCGTATTTCTACCGATTTTGCACGAAGAAAAGCGGGCGGCATGTTTGCCGCCCGTTTCTGAAAATTTTTCGGAAAAATTTCGTCAAAGGGGTTGCGATTTGGGGGGAAGGGGAGTATAATAAATTTAATGAAATAAATTCCGTCCGTTCGGGGCGATGGGGGCTTCCAACGGTTCGGGGCGAAGGAGGGGAGCGATGAACGTTTACGATTTCACGGTGCGGTCGTGGGATGGGGAACAGGTGCCGCTGTCCCGCTATCGGGGCAAGGTGCTCCTCATCGTGAACACGGCGACGGCGAGCGTGTTTTCGTATCAATACGGCGCTCTTCAAGAGCTCTATTTGGAGCATCGCGGCGACGGGCTGGAGGTCCTCGATTTTCCTTGCAATCAATTCGGAACGCTTGCCAACGGCAGCGACGACGCCATCCACGACTATTGCAGGGGTCGATATGCCATCGCGTTCCCGCAGTTTGCGAGGGTGGAAGTGGTCGGCGAGCATCAAATCCCTCTATACAAATGGTTGGAGGAAAACAGCCGTTTTGCGGGCTTCCGCGGCGTGATGGGCAATTTTGTCGAAAAGAGAGCGGCGGCAATGGACGCCGATTTTCGAAATAACAGCAAGGTGAAGTGGAATTTCACCAAATTTCTCATCGACCGAAAGGGCGATCTGGCGGCGCGCATCGAGCCGACGGCGAAGATGTCCGAGCTGCGGCAGCAGGTGGAGGCGCTCTTGTAAGGCGCCTTTTTTGTTTGGCGCATGGGGCGCCGAAAAGGGCTTTTTCGGAGGAAGGGCGGCAGTGGACCTTCGCCGCACGGAAATTTTATGAACGTTTTATTCGATTTGTACGGCACATTGGCGGATATCCGCACCGACGAAGAGAGCCCCGCCTTTTGGGAGCGGCTTTTTCTTAACGGGGCGGGTTTTACCCGCGAGGAGTATCTTTCCCGTTGCCGCGCGGCGGCGGAGGAGCTTCCCGAAGGGGGAGAGATCGACCTTCTCGCCGTGTTTCGGTCTCTCACGGGGAAGCGCGGGGAGGAGCTTTTGCGGTTTGCGAAATTCTTTCGGGAGAGCTCGCGGGAGCGGCTGCGGCTGTTTCCGCATGCGAAGGAGCTGCTCTCCGCCCTTCACGGCGCGGGGGCGGGGGTCTACCTCTTCTCCAACGCGCAGGCGTGCTTCACGCACGATGAGCTCCGCCTTTTGGGGCTGGAAAACGCGTTCGACGGCGTGCTGTTCTCCTCCGACGCGGGGATGAAAAAGCCCTCTTCTGCCTTTTTCGAAGAGGGGTTCCGTCGCTTCGGGCTTCGAAAAGAGGAGTGCATTTTCGTCGGGAACGACTTGAAGGACGACGTGGGCGGCGCGCACGGCGTGGGCATGCGTTGCCTGTATTTGGAGACCGAGCAGTCCGGCCGCTACCCGCACCCGCCCGTGCCCGACTTCTTCGCCCGCGACCTTTTCGAGGCGGAGAAGGTCCTTTTGCCGCTCATAGGGAAGGCTTGAAACGCCCTCCGTCGCCGGGGTCGGTGGAGTGGGTGCCTTCTTGAAGAGGCCTAACGCGTCATGTTGAGGGAGCTTGGCGACCGAAACATCCCGAGGTACGAAGTCCGAAATTTCATCCTCACGCGGGAACCTCCCCCTGTGTCCCCCTCCTTAAAAAGGAAGGGGATTTTGTTATGGAACGCACCATCAAGGGTGGACGACCCCCACCACCCGCTTGCGCGGGAGCCCTTCTCACGCGGGTAGAACCCCGCGTTCGGTCAGCATTTGCCCGT
>CANRHI010000077.1 GCA_947630365.1 uncultured Clostridia bacterium | reverse complement strand
CTCACCGAGGGCGTCTATGAGCTCACCGTTACGGCAGCTACGACCATCGAAGTCACGTTCGCCGCTGTGCCCATTCCCGCCGAGCTCCCCGCGAGCTACTACGGCACCTACTACCGCGCTACGGGAAGCGAGGTCATCACCATCAACGAAGAGGGCTTCTTCATCGACGAGACGGAGTGCCCCATCACCTCCGTGGGCGGCGTGTACCACACGACGTGGAACGAGGGCGATTATATCGTCACCCGCAACCCCGATTCGTATTCCTACGCCGTGCTGCGCTTGACCTATGTTTTGGATGAAGGTTTGACGGAGATCAACTTCTACGAAGCCGATTTGGAGAACGACATCGTCGAGAGCGCACAGGGCACTTGGGTGGATTCCGCGCACAACGTCACCCTCGTCATCGGCCCCAAGAGCCTCAAATGGAACGGCGAGGAAATGGAACTGCTTACCATTGGAACGGATTACTATAACTACGCTTCCATTTACTTCCGTAAGGATGGAAAAGTCCTCAATCTGTTCATGCAGAACGGACAGCTGCATTGCTATGTCGGCAATACGCCCGATAGCCAGTACAACTTTACCCTGAGTACCACATCCGAGGAGCCCGAAGGACCTGTGGCAATTCCAGCAGACCTTCAGGGGCACTTTACGGGGACGAAATCGCTTTGGCAAGGGTCGACTTCCGTATCGTATGAATTTGAAATTGACATCTACGAGAAGAAAATCAACTTCAAATTGAACGGCACATCGACGGAGGTCACGGAGTACACTTACTCCGAGAGCGCCCTTGAAGAGATGCCGGGGGTAACGTTTACCGTTGGCGAGGATTCGTACACGGTGTACGGTGTTCCCGACTATCCCGACTATGGCCCCTACTTCCAGGTAAGTTTCTCGGTTGAAGAAATCACATACACTCTTGAACTCACGAGAGAAGATTTTTCCGAGGAGCCTGAAGGACCTGTGGCAATTCCAGCAGACCTTCAGGGGCACTTTACGGGGACGAAATCGCTTTGGCAAGGGTCGACTTCCGTATCGTATGAATTTGAAATTGACATCTACGAGAAGAAAATCAACTTCAAATTGAACGGCACATCGACGGAGGTCACGGAGTACACTTACTCCGAGAGCGCCCTTGAAGAGATGCCGGGGGTAACGTTTACCGTTGGCGAGGATTCGTACACGGTGTACGGTGTTCCCGACTATCCCGACTATGGCCCCTACTTCCAGGTAAGTTTCTCGGTTGAAGAAATCACATACACTCTTGAGCTCGCGAGAGAAGAGCTTTCCGAAGAGCCCGAAGAACCCGACGAACCCGATGAGCCTTTTACAGGCGAGGCGATTCCCACCGAATGGCAGGGGACTTATGAGGGTGGAGGACATGTCATTGTTTTTGGGACGAATTCCGTCACATATGATGACGTAGTTGCTGAAAGCTATACAGTCAACGAAGATCATGTGGATTTCGTGATAGATGGAGAACACGGACAGCTTTATTTCGACAGCGATTTCCTCTATATTCCCGGTGGTGGTGACTGTATGGTGGAAAAGAAGTAAGGACTTTCGATGATTTCGAAAATTTGTGAAAACGTAAAAAATTCTCCCCTTGCGGAAACGCAGGGGGAGTAATTTTATGTGGAGGGGGATCGCAACCTCCCCCTGTGTCCCCCTCCTTACAAAGGAAGGGGATTTTGTTTGTGGAACGCCCCCTCCTTACAAAGGAAGGGGATTCGTCGTAAAGCTGCCCCCTTTGAAGGGGGCGGCTCCCGCGTAAGCGGGTGGTGGGGGTTGCCCCTGTGTTACCGCGTCATTCTGAGCCCCCTTGTGGGGCGAAGAATCCCGAGGATGAGAATTCGGACTTCGTTTAAGGGGATTCTCTCGGGGCTGGCGCCCCTCGGAATGACACGGTAACCACGCCCCCTTGCTCCCTCAACATGACGAGGTAGGCCGTCCGCTTTCAGGTCAAACGATGTACTCGGGGTCGGGGGCGGCGCCGTCGAGCGCCTTTTTCTGCCCTTCGTAGCCGGGCTTGCCGAGGAGGGCGAAGGTCGCTTTCTTCCCCGCCTCCACGCCGGGCTGGTTGAAGGTATCGATATTCAGCATGGCGCCGGCGTAAGCCGTCTGCAATTCGAAACAATAGAGGAGCTCGCCGAGGGTGAAGGCGTTGATCTCGGGAATGAGGATGGTGTAATTCATCCTGCCCGCCTTGGTGAGGGCGAACGCCGTCGCGCGGTTTTCCGCCTGAATGAGCTCTTCCATAGTGTGTCCGCCGAGGAAGGAGACGTCGGGAATGCTCTCGCAGCCGTGGGGGATGGGGGACTTCTCCTTATAGCTCTCCACGGAGAGGAAGGTGACGACCTTGTCGAACGGCCCCTCGGTATAGAGCTGGACCTGCGAGTGCTGGTCGGTGACGCCGAGCGCCTTCACGGGGGTCTGCCCGACGTTGCAGCTCTCGCCCGAGAGGGTGACGTTCTTGCCGAGGCTCTCCGCCCACAGCTGGGCGTACCAATCGGAGAGATAGCGGAGGTTGTCCGAATAGGGCATCATCACGCCGATGTTCTTGCCGTCCTTCATCGCGATGTACTGGAGCGTCGCGGAGAGCAGGGCGGGATTCTTCTTGAGGTCGGGCGTCTTGCACAGCTTGTCCATATACGCCGCGCCCTTGAGCATGGCTTTGATGTCGATGCCGAGCACCGCCGCGGGCAAAAGCCCCACGGGGGAGAGCTCGGAAAATCTTCCGCCCACGCCGTCGCCGAGGACGAAGGACTTGACGCCGCCGAGCTCCTTCGAGATCTTGACGAGGTTGCCGCGGGAGGCGTCTGTAGTGAACACGACGTGATCCTTCACGTTCTCGCCCGCCTTTTCGAGGAGGTCGGCAATGATGAGGTATTGGGTCATCGTCTCGCTCGTCGCCCCCGACTTGGAAATGACGTTGAAGCAGGTCTTTTTGATGTCGATGACGTCCAAAAGCTCCTTCATGCGGACGGGGTCGACATTATCTTCCACATAGAATTTGGGCCCGCGGCGCTTGAGACGGGGAAGGTCGTTGTAGTGCAAATGGCAGAGCGCCGAGAACGCCATCGAGGGGCCGAGCGCCGAGCCGCCGATGCCGAGCACGACGAAATATTCGAATTTGCGGCGAATGAATTTCGCGGTCTCCAAAATGTCCGCCACGATCTCGTCTTGGTTGTAGGGGAGCTCGGTCCAGCCCATGAAGAGCTCGTCCCTCCCGCGGTTGCCGCTCACATAGGCGTGCGCGGACTTCGCGAGCTTCTTGTGCTCTTCGAGCGTCTTTTGCGAGATGCCCTTTTCGCCCAAATACTTGTCGGTCATGTTGGTGTAGTCGACGCGGATGCGCAGGCTCTTGCGAATTTCGTCGGTCAGTTTCATAGTTTCCCTCCGTGATTTCATTTTGCGAACATTGTACCACACTTTTTCCCGAATTACAATACTTCCGCCGCATTTCCATGGATTTTTTTTGCGATGCGGAACGATGTGGGAAAAAAGATGCGGATGATTTTTGGGGTCCAATGTGAAAATATTTGAAATGTTGATAAATCGCTTGACAAATGGGGGGGGTTATTATAATTAGAGGTACAGACCTGTACAGAATAGCAAAATAAAACGAAAAAGAGGTGGAAAACATGAAGAAAATTGCAGCGGTTCTGTTCACTGCCGTCGCGGCGCTCTGCCTGTGCTTCGGGCTTGCCGCATGCGGAGAGAGCGAGGGACACAGGCATTTTTATGACATGAACTATTGGTTCTCGGACGGCACCTATCATTGGCATCAATGTTCGATGACCGACGGGTACGAGTGCGACGCGAAAATCATCGACAAGGAGAAGTGCGTGGACGCGGATGGCGACGGCAGATGCGACACTTGCCATCATACGATCATGGTGCACGTGCTCACCCGCGTGCCTGCCAAGGGATCCACTTGCACGGAGCCCGGGAACGTCGAGTACTACACTTGCAGCCATTGCGACAAGTGGTTTTTCAACAGCGACGCTACGCTGGAAGCGATCAAGGGTCTGCGTGCGGTACAAAACGGCGGAGTGTATCTTCCCACACATACTTATGTCGACGGCGCATGCTCGGTCTGTCATACGCCCCAGCCCACAGATGGCGTCTCCTATTCCATAGAGGAAGATGAAAACGGCGACCTCTTTGCGCGCGTCAACGAAATCTTTGATCCGTCTGCCGCCGACGTTGTGATCGCCGCCGATTATTTGGGCGTTCCCGTCACCTTGATCACGGATAACACCGCCCACGAGGACACCCCCGTCCGCAGCGTCACGATCCCCGACAGCGTGATCACGATCGAGGACAGTGCGTTTCGGGGTTGCAGGGCGCTTGAAAGCGTCACGATCGGGAACGGCGTGACTTCGATCGGGGAATGCGCTTTCTTGGATTGTGCAAAATTGAGCAGCGTGACCTTCGGGGATGCGGTCGAAACGATCGGGGAGGTCGCCTTCAACGGGTGCGCCATGACGCAGATCGAACTTCCCGGCAGCCTCAAAACGATTGGGCGGAGAGCGTTTACCTCCGAACATTTGCAAAAAGTGACCTTTGGCGAGGGCATGGAAGAAGTGAGCAGCGGGGCATTCGAGGACTGCACGGGGCTCACCGAAGCGATTTTCCCGCAGAGCATCACCGCCATCCGGCAGGGCGCCTTTGAGAATTGCGGCTTTGTCGAGCTCACCATTCCCGGGAACATCGAATATCTTGACGTCGCAGCGTTCCAGCAATGCGCGCAGCTGCAGAGCGTCGTCCTTGAGGACGGGCTCGAACGGCTCAGCGTCTCGGGCGAGGATTATTCGGGCTTCGGCTCCTTCAACGGTTGCGAAAATCTGACGAGCGTCACCTTCCCGAGCACGCTTACATTCATCGGCGACTCCACCTTCTACAATACGAAGTTGAATGATGCGGACTTGAGCGTCTGCACTTCTCTCACCTATATCGGAAGAGAGGCATTTTCGGAGACGGAGCTCGAAGCGATCACGATCCCGAACAGCGTGGAAGTCATGGAGCTCGAGGCATTTGCATGGAATACCAAGCTGAAAACGGTCACGCTCGGAACGGGGTTGACGGACTATGACGCAGCTTTCCGCTCCTGCACCGAGCTCACCGATATCAACCTGCCGCAGGGGCTCTCAACCATCAGCTTCAGTGCGTTCGAAGGGACCAAGATCGCGACGATCGAGATCCCCTCGAGCGTCACCTATCTCGGCAGTTACGCGTTCTCTGATTGCACCGAGCTGGAAAGTATCACCATTCCCGAAGGGGTCAAGAAGATCGGGGCAGACGGGCTTCTCTTTGCAGGATGCACGAAGTTAAAGACCCTCGATTGGAATGCGACGTGCGAAATGGACGGGCTCTCCGAGCCTTTCTATGGCAGGGTGCTCGGAAATAACTCGGACGAATCGCCCGATATGACGATCACGATCGGGGACCATGTCACAAAGATCTGCCCCCGTCTCTTTGCAAGCGCAAAGATCGCGAGCATTACGATCCCCGAAAGCGTCACCGAAATCGGCGCAGGGGCATTCGAGTATTGCGATTCTCTTGCGACCATCAACATCACCGACAACGTGACTTCGATCGGAGAGAATGCCTTCTACAGAACGGCGTACTACAAGGATAACAGCCATCAGGACGAGAGCGGCGTGCTCTATGTCGGCAATCATTTGATCGTGACGATGAGGGACGTTCGGGGCACATACAGCATCCGCATGGGAACAAAGACGATCGCCGATGCCGCATTTTATCAGAACACCGGTCTGACGAGCATCAATATCCCCGTCGGCGTGGTCGCGATCGGAGCGCGGGCGTTCTGGACTTGCAGCGCCCTTGAGGGGACGTTGACCACGGGCATATTGAGCATTCCCTATACTGTAGAGACGATCGGGGAAGAGGCGTTCTATTTCTGCAACAAACTGACGGGCATTTCGATCGCAGAGGGCGTCAAGACGATCGGAGACGGAGCGTTCAATGCCTGCGATCACCTGCTCGGCATCATCATTCCGAACAGCGTGACTTCGATCGGGGACGGAGCATTCGCCGATTGCCGTGCGATGAAGGAGGTGCGGATCGGGAACGGCGTGATGCATCTCGGCAGCTCTCTGTTCCGCGACTGCGAAGCGCTCACGGATATCCGCTTTGCGGGGACGTTCGTGCGTTGGGAAGAGATCGGCGGCACGGGCAAGGTCCCGTCGGAGGCGACGCTCCACTGCACGGACGGCGATTACGATTCGCAGGGGAGACAGATTTAACAAGTTTGGAGGAAAAGCCCTCGTCCCGCTCGGATGGGGGCTTTTACGTTGGCGGGAACGATTTTTTAAGAAAGACTCTATGCCGCCTTTTTGCGCGAGGGGAGGAATTTGCGCAGGAGGGCGGGGAGGGCGAGGAGGCGGAAAAGAGAGAGCAGGGCAATTTCCACCCCCGCGACGAAGATCGCCGTGAGAAGCAGGGCGGGGAAGGCGCTCAACACATGCATCAAGAGCCCGCGGACGACATATCCGAGGATCGCGGCGGGGGCGAGGGCGAGGGTGAGTTTTCCCAAATAGCGAAGGGAAGAGAGCCTTCCCGTCTTTTTCTTGAGGAGGGCGAGCGAGCAGGCGGCGGTCACGAGGTAGTCGCCCGCCATCCCGAGGAGCAGCGCCCCGCTCCCCAAATATTTCGGCAAAAACCACACGGAGAGCAGCATCGCCGCCGACCCGAACAGGAAGAAGAGCAGCGTCTGCTTCTCGCAGCCGAGCGAATTCAAAATGCTCGTCGAGATCATGGTGAGGCTCATGGGAAGGAGGATGAAGGCGCTCGCCTCGATGAGCCTGCCGCTCTCCGCGCTCGCATACAGCCACACGCCCACGCCTTCGCCGCACACGAGGAAGAAGGGGATGAGCATCCCCGCGATGAGGAGCGCCGCATTCAGCGCCCGCTCGACGAGGGCGGAGAGCTTTTCCTTCTCCCTCTTATAGAAGCACTCCGAGAGCTCGGGCACGAGCACGAGGGCGATGGAGCCGATGAGCGAGGAGGGGATCATGAGCACGGGCATCACCATGCCGTACACGACACCGTATTCGCTCATGGCGCGCGAGGCGGTGTATCCCGCCGACATCAGGCGCATGGGGAAGAGGACGGAGATGAGGGAACTCATGAGCGACGAGGACGTCCGCATCGCCGTCACGGGCAGGGAGGCCTTCAGAAGGGGCAGAAGTTCCCCCCTCGGCGAGCGCAGCCTTCCCCCGCGCACAAAGAAATAGATAGCGGCAATTGTGAAGGAACATAAATAACTGACGACGACGGCGATGCCCGCTTTGTTGACGTCCGCAACGCCCGTCTGAAAGACGACAAGCAACAAAACGCCCACAAAGATCATGACGATCTCCTCGATGAGCTCGATGAGGGAGTAGGCGAAGAAGCGCTTATTTCCCCAAAAACTGCCTCTTATGATCGCATAAACGGATGTAAATGAGAGGCCGAAGAGGAGAATGTAGAACACATCGGCACAGCGCGGGTCCGAAAAGACGGCGGAGAAGGGCTTCCGCAGAAGAAAAAGCAGAATTGTTAAGGGAACGGAAAAACTCAACGTAATGAGAACGGCGGCAGTCGTGGCGGCATGCTCGCCTTTTTTGTATTTCCGCGCCCTGTGTTTGGAGATGACGCGAGAGAGCGTGATGGGGAGCCCGGACGAGCAGATCGTCAAAAAGACCGCAAAGACGGTCAAAGACACCTGATAGACGCCGAGCCCCTCGCTGCCGAGCGTGCGGGAGAGGATGATGCGGTATAAAAATCCAAGGCCGTGTTCGAGAGCGGAGAAGATCGTCACGATGGCCGCCGTGCGGTACAAGTTCATGCCGTATTGTATGAATTTCGGCACATAAATATGAAAAAAATCATAAGATATCGCATGAAATTGCAGTTATATGTGCCTCTTTTTTACCGTGTGAAGAACGGACAGACGCTTCTCGGTATCGCTGAGGCCTTCCGCGTGCCGCTCTGCCGCCTCGCGCGGGACAACGGCCTTGCGGGGGAGCCCTCCGCGGGACAAATTTTGACCATTCCCCAAGATTGCGGCAACGAGTACAGGGTGAAGGGGGGAGAGAGCAGGACGCTTTTGTGCGGCTCGCCCGAAACCTTCCGCGCCCGCAACGGCACCTCCGCCCTCTACCCGACCCAGCGCGTGTTTTTGTGAGATCGGGAATGACACCCCCTCAGTCTCAGCTACGCCTTGCCAGCTCCCCCTTGAGGGGGAGCCGAGGAGTTGCCCCCTCAAGGGGAATCCAAGGCCATACCCCCTCCTTGGGGAGCCGAGGAGTTGCCCCCTCAAGGGGAATCCAAGGCCATACCCCCTCCTTGGGGAGGGGGGTAGGGGGGCGGGGAGCGGCGTCATGCTGAGAACAGGAGTTAAACGCAGTCTACGGAAGCTGTACCGAAGCATCTCGCCGCACAAATTACGGTCGCCCCGCGAGATTCTTCGTGTCATGTTCCTTTGACTTCGTTCTTTCTCCGTTTCTCAGAATGACGCGGGGCGGGGCTCGGTGGGTTCTATTCCCTCATTCCGAACCCCCGCAGGGGGCGCCCCGCCCGCACGTTCTTTATGGCGTCGAAGGGCGGCACGAGCGCCGTCCTTGGCGCGAAGTAGCGAATCCCTTTATAAGTACGGGGGCGTAGGAGCGGCGTCATGCTGAGAACAAGAGCGAAACGCAGTTTACGGAAGCTGTACCGAAGCATCTCGCCGCACAAATTACGGTCGCCCCGCGAGATTCTTCGGGTTAGCCCCGCTGACTTCGTTCTTTCTCACGTTCTCAGAATGACG
>CANRHI010000076.1 GCA_947630365.1 uncultured Clostridia bacterium | reverse complement strand
ATGGCGCAGGGGGCAACCCCCACCACCCGCTTGCGCGGGAGCCGCCCCCTTCAAAGGGGGCAGCTCTTTACCCCCATTCCACCCCGCTCGATCCCTCATTCCGAACGGAGCCGTAGGCGGAGTGAGTGAATCTTCTTGCAAGTAAAATTGCGGGGAAGATACACTCGGCTTCGCCTCGGTATGAGGAGCTGTCATTTCGAGCGGAGCGTAAGCGAAGTCGAGAAATCTCATCCATTTTGTTGACAATATAAATCAATCGTGCTATATTAAAGACAAGCAACAAGGGCCCCTGCCCGGCGGTTAGCTCCTTTCGGGGGGAATATTTCGGATATTTCCAACAAAGGAGGTGGTCGTTATGTGCGAGTGGAACGAGCTTCTCATGCAGCTCACAGAGCTTCTCAAAACGCTCAACGAGCTGCTCGGCAAGATCGAGTACATAGCATTCAAACGAGCAAAAAAATAACCGCCCCTAAGCTGCCAAGCGTCGGCGGTTATTCTTAAGAATCACGTCGGAGCTGACCGCTATGCAGGGTCAACCCTTGTTGTGGTTTCATTTTAACACATTCTCCTCCGTTTGTCAAGCGGTTGGGGAAATTTTTTTGTGTTTGGGGCAACGGCTGTCCTTTCCGTCCGCATGAAAAAAGAGCCTTGCGGCTCCCCTTTCGCGCTTACTCCAAGCCTTCGTTGAGTTTTTTGAGAAGCTCGTCGAGGTCCTCGCCGTGGACGGCGACCGCCTCCGCGATGGTCTCCCCGTGCGCGAGCGCGCAACCGAAGCAGTGCATTCCCGCGTCGAGCAAAATTTCCGCCGCGTTGGGGTTGAGCTCGAGGCACTCGGCAATGAGCGTATCCGCCGTGATCTTCGCCATAGTTACATCTCCTTATATTTGCTTTGCCCTATTATAGCACAATGTTTTGCCGCATGCAACTGTTTTTTTGCATCAAAGAGCAATGAGCCAATAGATGAGTCCGACCGCCGCCCCCGCCGAGACGCCGAACACGATGATGGGCCCCGCGACGACGAACATTTTCGCCGCCATGCCATAGACGAAGCCCTCCGTCTTGAATTCGATGGCGGGAGAAGCGACCGAATTTGCAAATCCCGTGATGGGGACGATGCTCCCCGCGCCCGCGTTCTTCCCGATGCGGTCGTACACGCCGATGCCCGTAAGGAGCGTTCCGAGGAAGATGAGAAGAACGGAGACCGTCCCCGCGAGCTCATCCCCCGTCAGCCCCGCAAATTCGAGCATATAGCGGAAAAACTGCCCGATGGCGCAGATAAAGCCCCCCACCATGAAGGCGCGGAAGCACGTCTTGAAGTGCTGCGTGGGCGGGTCGAAGGAATTCACATACGCAATGTAATTGCGGTTGTAGTTTTCTTTGGAGCGGCCCGTCATGTGCGCGCTTCTCCCTCGGGCGGGGTGGGAATGCAGCTCTCCCGCTCCTCCCGCGTCTTTCCGAGCGGATTTGTCTTGATCCTTCTCATGTCACTACTTTTGTGTCACTTTGGGGGAAATTATACTTCCCCACGCAAAAGAGCCGCCGACGGTTTGTCGGCGGCTCCCCCCAAACATCTGTAATTGTCGGCTCGCCCGAATTTCCTTGAGGGCAGCTCGCCTCGGAGCCGGGAAAGGCGCGGTATTTCGACGGCTATAAGGCGGGCTCAGCAATACGAGGCCAAAAGCTCGTACAGCGTTTGGTAGTACTCCCCCAAATAGCTTCGGGCGAGCGAATCCACGGAGAAGGCGGCAAGGCGGGCGGAAGGGTCGTCCTCCACCTCCATGTAGTAATTTCGCACGACGAGAAACCTCTGCGCGGGGGTCAGGTTGTAGTTGGGGTTCTCGGGGTAGCGGTAGGGGCCCGCTTCGTTGCCCTCCGAGCCGAGCGCCTCGTAGGCGAGCTGGTGCAAGAGGTCCTCCTTCACCACCTCGACCTTCGCCGCGGTCTCCTTGTCGATGCGCTCCTCCTCGAAGGTGCGCGTGGTGGCGCGGACAAAGTTGTTCGCGAGCATCATGTAGAAGAGCTTCTGCTTCTCCTTTTCCCCTTCGTCGACGATCTGGTCTTTCTTCCCCTGCGCGGCGCGCACCATGGCGAGCTGGAGGGGCGAAAGGTCGGCATACTCGGGGTCGGTGAGGTCGATGATGTCAATCGTCATACTTCCTCCAATGCAGCTCGAGGTCGGAAATTTCGAACGTCTCGTCGAGGCTCTCGAGCGTGAGAGTGATGTCTCCGATGACGGGAGAAGGGAGGGTGAGGCGCTTTCCCGCCGCCCCCTCGAGGCTCCGTTCGCCCACGCGGAGGGTGAAGTTGCCCGTGCCCCGCATCGTCACCCCGTCGAGCGCGCGCTTCTCCCCCGCCGAGAAGCCGAGAAGAAGCGAGATCGGCTCTCCGCTCGCGGGGAGCCCCCGATCGGTGAACGCATACACGCTGCGGTTGGAGAGCGAAAAGAAGCCGTTCTCCCCCGCCGCAAAGGAGACGGGAGCGCCAAGCACGAAGGAGGCGCGCTGTTCGAGGAGGTCGTAGAGGAAGATGGCGGTCTCGCCGCTCTTCAGCGTGACGAGAAGGGAGTAGCAGCCGCGGCAATAGCCCACCTCGGGCACCTTCTTCGCGGAAAAGTCGATCTCGGAGAGCGCGCCGTCCTCCACGCGGGTGAAGTCGTTCCCGTCGAAGAGAAACAGCCCCCTCTCGGTGAAGAACACGACGCGGTCCCCGCACAGGGCGAGAGTGCCCGCGATGAGCGTCCCGCAGTTATAGGGAAGTTCCTCCGCCTTGAAGTTGAGCGCCTCGCCGTCCGCACGCAGCCGAAGCAGCCCCCTCTCGCGGAAGGCATACAGCCGGTCGCGGAAGGAGACGATGGAGAGGAGCTTCCCCTCCCCCGGGAGCACTTCGAGCTCGCCCGCAAGCTCGGGGTCGTGCGCGGAGTTGGAGAAGAAGTCGCGCTTTAAGGCGGGAGAGTAGTAGACGCGGTAGTCGCTCACCACGAACAGCCGCTCGCGGTGCAAGACGCCCGCCGCCGGGGTAAAGCCCGAGCCCAAAAGGCTTACGCCGCTGTCCGTGAGGTAGGCGACGCGGTTGGTCCCGCCCGTGTAGTACCCCGCGACTCCCTCGCTGTCCTCAAACGGCAGCAAAAACGCGGGCTCGGGAATGTTCGTATAGCGGGTGCCCGTCGTGAGGCATTGCAGCCTCCTCGAGGCGGCGTTGTAGGCAAACACGTCCCCTTCCGCGGCATAGATGCGGGAAAACCCCGCGGGCAGCTCGTGGGCGAAATCGAAGCCGTAGGAGGGCACGAGCGCGCCGTCCTTCTCCATGAGGTGCAAAAGCAGCACTTTGCGGAAGGTTTTCCCCTCCCGGATCTCGTGCGCGGGGATGCGCTCGGAGAAGAGGCGGTCGTGCGGGATGCACTTGTTCATATCCATCTCCTCGAGGGGAGGAAGAGAGGTCTGCGCAGAATGCCCGCGGCCTTCAGAGCGTCGCGGTACCGCTCCCCCCACAGCTTCCCCTCCGCATAGCGGTGGTTGGAAAGGCAGTGCTCGCTCGCCACCCCATAGGCGAGCAGCCTCTCCGGAATGCGCTCCCCGAATTCGGTCTCTTCCCCCGCCTGCTTCTTTGCGGGGGAGTAGGAATAGGTCACCTCGACGTCGCCGCACTCCTTGGGAAGGACGAGCGCCAAGGGGAAGGCGGAGAAATTCACCGCCCGCCCCGTCTCGTCCGTCACGGCGTGGATCTGCACGGGAGCCGAGGAGAACGCCGAATAGGAAAGCGTTCCCCCCTCTGCATGCAGCCGCTCCCGCTTCTTGAGGGGAAAGTAGTCGAGGGCGACCTCGTTCTCGATGACGTTATAGCATTTGAGGAGCGCCTCGGCGTCTTGCGAGAGCCCCGTTGTCTTTTCCCCGAGCTCCTTCTCGAGGTCCGCCCGCTCCAAGAGCGAGGCGGCAAGAATGAGAACGTCCTGAACCGACATGCTTATTTCTCCGTAATGCCCGTGAGCATCGCCTGTCCGCAGGGGCGGTAGCAAAGCAGCTCCGCGTACTTCACGAGCGTCGCCGTGAACACGGGCTTCCCCGCGACCTGCTTCAAAATGGCGCCGTCCTCCCCCTCGAGCCACTGCCAATCGCACAGCTCGTGGAGGGCGAAGTCGTCGGTGTTGAGAAGGTACATCGTGCCGCTCGGGCAGAACCGGTCGGCGACGACGGGGATGCCGTTGAAGGTGACTGCCTTCACGCCGCCCTCGAGCTCCACCGTCTCCATGTTGCGGAAGGGCGCAAGCGCCTCGATGAGGGCGCGCCGCACGCCGAAGGAGCAGACGATGAAGTTGATCTTCCCGCCCGAAATGGCCTCCACCTCGTCGATGGCGGTGAGCATCTCGAGCTCGGAGAGCTCGCTCACCGTCTTGGTGTAGGGCTTGAGCCACGGGTTGTTGGCGCGGTCGACGCCGTAGAGCGTCCCCTTGTCCGAAAAGATGGCGCCGAGCCCCGTGATCTCCTTATCCTTGGAGCCCTGCAATACAATTTTGTACCCCGTGGGAGTGGAAATGGCGGCGCCCGAGAGCACGACCGTCTTTGCCGCCCTGTCCACCGCCTGCACGATGAGCCCGCCCTTATTGAGGACGCCCTCGGCGGTGTACACGTCGACGATCATCCCCTCCGCGAGATTTTGCACGGTGTCCACCGTGTATTTGGTCTCCTCGCTCGAAGAGATGGTCGCGAGCGTGCCCGAGCCGTCGCCGAAGAGCATTCTTCCGAAGTGGAAGGCAGAGCTCTTGACGAGGGAATCCATCTCGTCGTTCAAAAGGTCGACGAACGCCCCCTCGCTGTTTGCGGAGGCGCGGATGGCCTTATCCGAGATCTCGAGCGTGCCGTACAGGTTTTTGAGGGTGGAGACGAATTGCGCGTAGTGGGAGCTTCCCGCGGTGGGCAGGGCGCCGTCCTCCGTGCCCGCGCCCACGCCGCCGTTCACGCCGAAGCGCACCGCCTTTCTTACGTCCTTGCCCCATACGTCCGAGGTCGTCTGCGCGATGCGCGCGAGGAAGGGGTTGATCCCCTTGTTGAGCTGGTCGGCGACCGCGCCGAGATAGTACGATTTGAGCGCGTTGTCCGCCGTAATGGTTGTGATCATGAATTATCCTCCTTGTTTTTGGTTGCGGAAGTACCCGAGGGCGAGAGAGCCCGCCTCACGGATGGTCTTGGGCGTAGCTGCGGGAGCGGTCGCCGCCGCCCCCGCGCCCGTGAGAAGGGGCACGCCGTGGAGACTATCGAGATAGTCCCCGATGATGCGCGCCGCGACTTCCCCGTTCTTCTTGACGGCGCTGTACAGCGCCTCGCCTTCGACAGGCTGCGCGCCCGCCCGTTCCTTCTCGGCGGCCTCGAGGACCTTCAAGCGTTGGCTGCGGCGGGTGAATTCGGCTTCAAGCTCCCCGTATGCGCGCAGGAGGGCTTCCACGCTCTTGAATTTTCCGAGCTCCTCTTTCTCCGCGGCTTGTTTGCAAACATCCTCTTGGGGCTTCGGGTCCTGTGTGTTGTTCTCCTCTTCCATGTCATTCTCCCTTGCGGCGATGGCTTTCGAGGTGGCGCAATACCCTCGCCTTCGTCGCTTCGTCCTTCTCCCCGCCCGAGAGCAGGAAGCGTGTGTGCTCGACGATGTGGAGCGCGTGATCGTCGTAGGGCTCCGCGTCTATCTCGCAACTTGCAAGCTCGGTATTTTCCCGCTCCGCCTTCGCGATATGGAGGTGGGAAATGTCCCGCGCGTTCTGGAACGAGCCGTACCCGAGCGCCTCGAGCACACGGTTCCTCGTCCCGTCCGAAATTTCGCCCTTCTCGTCCTTCAAAAGCCCGAGGGAAAGGAGGTCCAAAATTTCCTCCTTCACTTGCTCGGGGGTCTTGTCGTATCCCGAGACGAACTGCACGTCGTCCGCCGAGATATCGCTCGAAGAAAAGTAGAAGAGCTCGGCGTCCCCGCCCGTCCCCGTCATGCGAAGAACGCGCTTTGCGGAGGCGAACTGCTTGTAAAGGTGCAGGATCTGTTTTCCCGTCTCCCTTACGGCGCGTCCCATGCTCTCCACGCTCATGCGCATGCGGTTGGTATCCTGGTCGAGAAGCAGCTGGAGACCGACCGCGGACATGACGTGGGTGGGGTTGGCGGAATTGCGGGAGATCTCGCTCATGCCCGAGACGAGGATAAACTCGCCCGAGATGCGTTCCTCCTCCTCGGCAAATTCGCCCGGGAGCGTTCCGACGTCGAGGAAGCTCGGCTTCTCCGCGCCCTGCCGGTAGACGAGCACCTTCCCGGGATACAGCCCGTCCTCGGCAAGCTCTTCGGCGTCCACCGACCCATCTTCCACCGCGATGACCCCCATCGAGAGGCGATTCAAAAACTCGTGCTTGCGGTTTCGTACCGCGTTGTACGCCCTCTGCAATGGGATCATGCGGTCGACGACGGACGTTCCGAAAAACGACCCCGCGAGGGGAATGCTCGTCTGCCGCACAAAGGGCAGCGTTCTCTCCCCCCGATCCCCGTTCTTGTAGGGAAGCGGCCCCTCATAGAGGAGCGTATCCCCAGCCACGATCTCCAACCGTCCCTCGGGGAATTCCTCCGTGGGGCGGGTATGCCGTTCCATTAAGATCTCCGCGTTTTCCAACGACGGCCGGATCTCTCCCTGCGTCGCCCTTCTCCAGCCGCCCGCGGAGGCAAACGGCGCGAGGGGGGAAAGCGTCCTCCCCGCCAGCTTCACGCCGAATTTTTCCTCGATCTCCCGCACGGGCACCGCCTTGGCGTGGATGATGCTCTTCACCTCGTCCATGTCCTCGGCGGTGAGGGCGTCGGGATAGATCTCAAAGGGCGAGAGGGCGACGACGTTCACATCCCCCTCCCTTACCGTGTGACCGTTTTCGTCGGTGCCGATGACGTTCCCGTCCCCGAAATTCCAGACGATCTTGTAGAAGGCGGTGCCGCACACCTCCGCCCACTGCGTGGCGCGGTCGATGACCTTATCGAGGTCGACGCGGCTCTTCACCGCCCGCAAGATGTTGGAGCACAGGCGGGCGGTTTTCATGTCGTCCTCGCTGTCCGAAAAGGCGCGCACTTCGAGGGAAGGGCGCACCTTGGAGAGGCTCGCAAGGCGGGTATCTATGGTGGGCGCGATGTGGTTGAAGCACCTGCGCGACTGCCAATAGAATTCCCTATCCACCTCCTCGAGCTCCCCGGCGGGGGAAATGTCGCAATACTGGTTGCCGCTGACGAAATTCATGTTGAGCTCCCAGCCGCGCTCGAGCAGCTTTCTCGCGCTCTGCCGCGCCAAGAAGTCCGCCTTCACATCCGCGGCGACCGCCCTCTTTCTCGCCTCCTCCCGCTCCCGTTTTTGCCGTTCGTTTTTATCCATTCTCATCCTCCTTGAGCTGCGCAAGCAGCCTGCTTTTTTCTTTTTCGAGCTCCTCGTCCGAGAGGGCGGCGTAGTCCGTATCCCCCTCGAGGAGCAGCTTTACCGCCTTGAGATCGGGCGGAATGTCCTTTTTGGTCTCCTTGCGTTTGACGAGCCGCAGCTCGCCGTCCTTGGCGTCGTATTCCTCGGTCACTTCGCCGAGGGAATAGCCGAGCGCCACCTTGAGAATTGCCTCGCGGAGCTTATCTTCTCCCATGGTCCCTCCTTGCGATGCGGCGGATGCGCCGCTCCTTGTCCTTCTCGATCTCGGTTTTCTCCCGTGCGGGCTTCGGGGCGTGCGGGCGGGTCTGAAGATAGTAGCGGAGCTCGTCCATGGCGTGGTCGTCCCGCTTTACGGGGCTCTCGCCCGCCCCCCAAAAGTAGCCCTTGAATTCGCGGATCATGTTCGGGCAGCTCGAAAAGATGAAGATGTCCGGCATACCGTTGCCGCGCTTTAAGTAGCTCTTCACCTGCGCGATGCCGCTGAACATGTCCTTCTCGACGCGCGGATCGGTGAGGATGCCCCGCTCGTAGAAGAGCTCGGTGACGGGCTTTTGCGAAGCGAGCGTCTTTTGCCCCGCGGCGGAGTCGATGAGCGCGCACACCCTTCCCCTGCCGTCCCGTTTCCAACCGAGCTTGTCGCACATTTCCTTGATGCGGGCGGTGTGGAAGTCGATATCCTGCCCCGCGGCGTAGTGCTCGGCGACGACGTACACGTTTCCGTCGAAGTCGACGCAGTACCAGTGCGCGGAGAGCGGGTTTTTCAGCCCGGGGTCGATGGAGATGGTATCCTGCCACTCCTTAGGCACGGGGAAGGGGTCGATAACGTGCACGCTCTCGTCGAATTCGGGGTACACGAGCCCCTCCCGCGTGCAAAACTTGCCGTAGCGGCGGGATTGCAGAGTCGCCTCGTCGAGCGTCGCGCTCATACGGGCGATCTCCTTTTCGGAGAGGAAGGGGTTGTCCTTCCACTCCATGAATTCGTACCAAATGTTCTCGTCGTGCTTGGGGTTGAGGTAGATGCGCTCGTAGAGGAAGGTGAGGCCTTTGAGGGGCGTCATGGTGCCGAAGATGTCCCCCTCCCTGTCGAGCACGCGCATCACGCACTCGTCGTACACTTCCTCGGGGGGCTCCTCGTCGAACCATACGAAGTCGAGCGAGCTCCCCTGAAAGCGCTCCCGCCCCTGATCGCAGCTCTTAAAGCCGATGACGGAGGTGCCGCCGAACACGTTCTTCACGAAGATCTGGTCGATGACGCCCGCCTCGGGGTTGTCCTTCCGCCCGCTCGACATGACGATATCCTCGATATAGTCGGGGCGGAGATAATGCAGAATTTTTCGCTGGGCGACGTCGCGCTGCACCTGCGCGGTGAGCGAGACCACCCACCCGAACACGTTCTTGCGGTTTTTGCGGTAGGGATGATTTCCCCGCGCCAGCCACACCGCCTCCACGGCGCCGCACTCCGTCTTGCCCGAGCGGTTCCCCCCGAACACCCAGCGGTTGCGC